>LNFL01000051.1 GCA_001464275.1 Actinobacteria bacterium Ga0077560
GCTCTGCCTGCACGCGCTGGAGGCGCTCGCGGAGCGCATGCTCGCCCGCGAACGGCCTCGCGACGCCGCCCGGTGCGCGCTGGCCGCCGTGATGGGTGAGCCGCTTCGCGAGAGCGCAGAGCGCCTGCTCATCCGGGCGCACCTGGCCGAGGGGAACACCGCCCTGGCGGCGCGGCGCTACGACGCGTTCCGAGAGACGCTCGCCGACCAGGTCGGCGAGGAGCCCTCCTGGCGGATGGACGACATCCGGGCGGGGAACCCAGGGGACGGGTAGCCCGCCCGCCGCGTGGTCAGCCCTCGGCGCGGGCCTCGCCCCTCCACCCGCGGGTGGTCGCGGCCGCCAGCGAGGCGAGCCGCGCGAACGCGGCGGCACGCACGCGGATCCCGTCGGGATCATCCTCGCCGATCTCCGCGACCAGGATGCCCCACATCGCGCCCCCCACCCGCACGGGCACCGCCAGGGTCCGCCCGGGCGCACGGCCCGTGTGGGGCACCTCGGGCAGCAGCACCGTCCCGTCGGACGCCCAGGCCGCCGCCGCGGCGGTGCCCTGTCGACCTGCTCCGGTGACGGGGCCGCCGAGCGATGCCCGACCGGGATGCCCAGCGCCCCCTCGATGCGCAGCAGCGTCACCGCGCCGGCGGGCAGCGCCGCGGCCGTCTCCGCCGCGACGGCCGCGAGGATCTCCGGCGCGGGCGCCTCCGCGGCGATGAGCGCCGAGACGCGCTCCAGCGCGGCGTGGTCGTTCTCGCGCCGCACGCGCTCGGTGACGTCCCGGATGTTGTGCTGCACCTCGATCACGGTTCCCGTGTCGTCGTAGACCGCGCCGCCGGTCACCTCCACCCAGACCCAGCGACCGTCTCCGCGCAGCACGCGCAGCTCGAACCGCA
Organism: Actinobacteria bacterium Ga0077560; assembly: GCA_001464275.1. Taxonomy (GTDB): domain Bacteria; phylum Actinomycetota; class Thermoleophilia; order Miltoncostaeales; family Miltoncostaeaceae. The sequence goes on from LNFL01000051.1 coordinate 889, forward strand.
CGCCCACATCCCCGGCGGCCATCCGGGCGAAGGCCCGCTCGGCCCGCGGCACGTCCTCGGCGTGCACATGCCCAAGCCAGTCGGCCGGGAGGTCGTTCGGGTCGAGGCCCAGCACACGCCAGATCGAGGGCGACGCGTCCAGGACCGCGCCGTCCGGCGAGAAGCGCAGCACGGCGTCGGCGTGGTAGCCGAAGAGCGCGCGGTAGCGCTGCTCGTTCGCCCGCAGCGCCTCCTCGCTCCTTCGCAGACCGGTGATGTCGGTGAGCGTGACCAGCGCACCGGCGGGCCGGCCGTACTCGTCGACCACCCCGAGCGGCTCGCACGACTCGATCACCCAGACGCGCATCCCGTCGGACGGACGGTCGATGCCCATGACGACCCCGCGCGCGGGCCGGCCGGTGGCGAGCGTGGCGAGCATGGGCCGCCGCATCCGCGGCACGGGCCGCCCCGAGCCGTCCACCACCGCACCCCCCAGGCCACCGAGGTCCGCCCCGATGAGGTCCGCCTCCCCTACGCCGAGGATCCGCGCGGCGGCGGGGTTGAACGAACGCACGCGGGCGTCGGGCCCCACCACGATCATGCCGTCGCGCGTGGCCGCGATGGCCGCGCGATACCGCTCCTGCTCGGACCGCAGCGCCGTGACGTCGGTGAACGTGGCGATCACCCCCGTGCGCCCGCCCAGCACGTGGGTGTCGCGGACCGGCTCGGTCGCGATCTGGATCCAGCGTCGTTCCCCGTGCGCAGGGCTGTCGACGCCCATCAGCGTGCCGCGGGACGGCTCACCGGTGCGAAGGGTCACCATCGCGGGGTGTTCCTCCCCGGGGAAGGGCGTGCCGTCCTCCCGCACCGCCCGCCAGCGAGGGTCCATCGAGGTCCGCCCCAGCAGCTCATCCTCGCTGAGCCCCAGGATCCGGGTCGCCGCCGGGTTGGCCATCACGATCCGGCCGTCGGAGCGGTGGAACACCAGCCCCTCGGCCATCGCCGCGAACACCGCCTGCAGGCGATCCTCGCCCAGGCTCAGCGCCTTCAGCGCCGCCTGGCGCTCGGAGACGTCCCGCAGCACCAGCACGTGCCGGGACGCCTCACCAGGAGCCCCGGGCAGGCGCGCCCAGCGTGCCTCGACGGTGACGGGGCGCCCGGGGCCGGAGACGACGTCCGCCTGCGTTCCCGACGCCTCGTCGATCACCCGACCGAGGAGTCGCGGCCAGCCGTCCAGCCCATCGGCCGGCGCCCATGGATACGGCGGCACGGTGCCCACCAGCTCCGCCCGGGTCCGGCCGGACAACCGGGTGAACCCGTCGTTCACGTCGAGGATGCGTCCGTCGCCGCCGATCAGCGCGGCCGCGTCGGGGAGCGCCGCGAGCAGCGGATCCGTGTGGGTCTCCGGTTCCGCTTGCGTGTTGCCGGAATGGCGCAGCCCGGACAGCCAATCCATCGGGTTCACTCCTGGTCCGTACCGATGGCGGCGAAGATAGTGGAGGCCGTTCGCCCCGCGAAACGCGCGGTGCGGGCACCGGGGGCCGCGCCCGGAGGGCGGCTCAGCGCAGGCCGCAGTACGGTGCGCAACGCGCGCCGGGGCGTTCGGTGTTGATGCCCTCCACCGCGGGCACCCGGACGGTGCGCCGCCCGCGCGTACCGCCGAGGATGATCCGGCGCAGGGCCACGTTGTCGGACGCGGTGGTCTCGCGGAGCACCCCGGCCGGGTTCGCCTCGATCTTCAGGAGGTAGACGCCGTTCGGCACCTTGGTGATGTCGATCGCCTGCCCGGGCGTTCCGCGGCCGTAGGTGTCACCGGCACCCACCTCCAGCACCTCGCGCACCTGCACCGCCGAAGCGTCACCGCAGGCGGTCGCCAACAGGGGGTTGCCCGGCCGGATCTCGGCGTTCGGCACCAGCTGGTCGATCTGGTCGGTCGGGGCGAGGCACCAGGCCTCCTTGGGGCTGCGGCGCACCTCCCGCCCATCCGGCCGGACCAGGGCGTACCGGGCGAAGTCCCGGAAGTGCCAGTGATCGTGCCCCTCGCGGTCGTCGTAGTCGAGCTGGGCCACCGGGACGGCGGCCACGTCCTCCCCGGCACGACGGAAGAACTGGAAGCCGTTCATCACCGGCGCCGCCCCCGGACGGTGCCCCTCCACGATCAGCGGGCCCGGACCCACGTTCCAGACGGTCGCCGCGAACTCCAGCGTGTCGCGCCCGTCCACCCGCTGGGTCGCGACGTCGTAGGCGGGAAGCCCCGCCAGGTTCGGGAGCGTGTCCGCGGGCGGCACCACGTCGGAGACCGGGGGCGCGGCGGCGGGACGCGGCCGGTACCGGGGCTCGCGGTGCGTGGGACCCTCGGTGACGGTGGGCGTCGGGATGGGCTGCTCACCATCCGGGAACTCCGGCTCGGGTGCCGGCGGGGGAAGCCGCGGGACGCGCAGGCGCACGCTCACGGCGCGCTTGGCCGGGTCCATGCCGAGCCATTCCGCCAGCGCCGGACGCACCCGGAGGCGGATCGTGAACCGGCCGGCCGGGAGCCGCCCGAGGGCGTCCACGCTCAACGGCACCCCGTAGTCGCGATCCAGGCCCAGCCGCACACCGCGGGCGAACGGGTGGTAGGTGCAGAAGTCCGGGAAGGCGCTGAGCGCGGGGCCGGACGGCCCCAGGCGCACGCGGCCGGCATTGACGCAGAGGTTGAGCGCACGCCGGAACACCACCTTGCGCGCGCGGTCGAGCACGGTGACCTCGACGGCCCGCCCGAAGCCCTTCGGGCCCACCGGGACCCCGGCGGGAAGCGGGACCCGCGCGCCGTCCAGCACCTGCACGGCCTCCCACCGCGGCGTGCCGGGGACCCGCCGCACCTCCACCTCGAGCGGGCCTCCGCGGTTCACCAGGTGCGCGAAGGCGGGAACGAAGCTGGGTCCGCCCGGGAAGGTGCGCTCCGCGGCGACCGAGGTGCGCACCACCAGCAGCTCGGCGCGCGGCGCGGCGGCGAGCGCGGAGCCCCCCGCGGTTCCGGCGAGCGCCAGGGCGACGAGGGCGGTGCGGGCGATGGGCATGCGTCGTCCATGCATTCCGCCGACCATACACGCGTCGGGCACGGCGTGATCGCCGCACGGCGCTCGCGGACGCGTGCCCCGGCCGGGCGAGCGGGCGAGACCCGGCATGGCGTTTGGTCCGAAGACTGATTTCCCCCGGCCCACCGGCCGATAGCAACCGGGTGGACCGACGGGTCCGCCATGCCGACGACCGGGACGGAGCACGCGACAGCATGACCATGCGAGACGAGCGGAACGCCGAACTGGAAGCGATCCTCGGGGGCCTTCCCGAGCTCTATCTGCGCGTGGACCTCACGGGGAGCGTCATCGACATCCACGGCGTGCCCTCCCAGCAGATGGGTCCCCGGGAGGAGCTCGTGGGACGCCGCCTGGAGGACCTGCTGCCCCCGGATGTGGCCGGAGAGATCCAGACCGCCGTGCGCGAGGTGCTCAAGACCGGCGAGGTCGCGACGGTCCCGTACGGCCTCGAGGTCGCGAAGGGCGTGAAGTGCTTCGAGGCACGCGTCTCGCGGCTCACGCCCCAGCAGGCGGTCGTGTCCTGTCACGACGGCACCGAGCGGGCCCACGCCGTGGCGGACCTGCAGGAGAGCGAGGCGCGGCACCGGTCGGTCGTCGCCGCCCTCCACGAGGGCGTCGTGGTGCAGCGGTCCGACGGCACCGTGATCACCTGCAACGCCAGCGCCGCGCGGATCCTGGGGCTCACCGAGGAGGAGCTGTCGGCGAACGGCCTCGCCGGAGTGCGGTCCCTGGCGATCCGCGAAGACGGCCGCTCCATCCCGCCCGACCAGCTGCCGGGCGCGGTGACCCTGCGCACCGGCACGCCCATCTCCGGCGCGGTCATGGGCCTGCGCCGGCCCGACGACGCGGTGAGCTGGATCTCGGTGAACGCCCAGCCCCTCACCCGGTCCGGCGACCCGCTCCCGTACGCGGTGGTCTCGTCGTTCAGCGACATCACGGCCCGCCGCGTGGCCGAGTCGCGCACGCGCACCTCGGCCGCCCGGCTCTCGACCCTCATCGAGCAGCTCACCAGCGGCGTGCTGCTGGAGGACGCCCAGCGGCGCGTCGTGATCGTGAACCAGTCGTTCTGCGAGATGTTCGGCATCCCCGTCGCCCCGCAGGCGCTGGTGGGCAGCGACTGCGCGGAGGCCGCGAAGGCGGCCGCCGGGCTCGCGGAGGACCCGGCGGCCTTCCAGGCCCGCATCGACGAGATCCTGGCGGCCAACGAGGCCGTCGTGAACGAGCGCGTCGCGTTCCGCGACGGCCGCGTCTTCGACCGCGACCACTCGCTGGTGACCCTCGACGGCCACATCCTGGGCCGCCTGTGGGTGTACCGGGACGTCACCGCCAGCGTCACCCAGCAGGCCGAGCTGGCGAGGGCGCGCGACGAGGCCCTCGACGCGGCCCGAGATCGCGCCTCGTTCATGGCCACCCTGAGCCACGAGATCCGCACCCCGCTGGCCGGCCTGGTCGACCACATCGAGCGGCTCTCGCGCTCCCCCCTCGAGTCCGCCCAGCAGGAGCTGGTGCGCGTGCTGTCGGTCTCGGTGGACCAGCTGCTGTCGGTCATCGACGACGCCCTCCAGGTGTCGTCGCTGGACTCCGGCGCCGCGAAGGCCCAGGACACGCCGTTCATCCCCGGGGACGTGGTGGACGCGGCGGCGGCCCTGTTCGCCCCGAACGCCACGCGAAAGGGCATCGCGCTCATGCACCACGTCGAGCCGGGCCTGCGCGCGCCGCTGTGCGGCGACCCCGTCCGCCTGCGCCAGGTGCTCGACAACCTCGTGAGCAACGCCGTGAAGTTCACGGATGCCGGGATGGTGGAGGTGGGTGCCTCCCTCACCACCGGCGCCGACGACCGCCCCCTGCTGACGGTCGCGGTCACCGACACCGGACCGGGCATGAGCGACGAGGTGCGGGAGGCGCTCATCGCCGGTTTCTCCGCCGTGGACGGATCACAGGCACGCCAGCAGGGCGGCACCGGCCTGGGCCTGTCGATCGTGAAGTCGCTGGTGGACCTCATGGGCGGGACCATCGAGGTGACCAGCGCCCCCGGGCTCGGCACCACCTTCACCGTGACCGTGCCGCTGTCGCGCCAGGACCAGGCCGCGGCGCCACGGCAGCCGGGGAACGCCGACGGCCCGCAGGTGCTGCTGGTGGAGGCCGCCGACGCCAATGCCACGCTCGCCGAGCAGCTGCTGGCGACCATCGGTCACCGCACGGTCCGGGCCCGGAGCGGCGCGGAGGCGATCGACCTGCTGTCGGTCGATCCCGGCCGTTTCTCGGCCGTCCTCATGAGCTGTCGCGGCCAGGGGCTCGACGGCTACGAGGCGGCGCGCGAGCTGCGCACGGCCGAACAGACCCGCCGGATGCCGCGCACCCCCATCATCGGCCTCACCCCGAACGGGCCCGCCGGTGAGCGCGAGGAGTGCCTCATCGCCGGCATGAACGGCTGCATCGGCGTGCCGCTGCAGGCCGGTGAGCTGCGGGAGGCCCTCAGCCGCTGGTCCACGCCGGCACAGCGCGGCGGCGGGATGGTGCGCGTCGCGGCGCTCGACCACCTGGTGAGCGAGAGCGGCGGTGACCTGGACCAGGTCAGCGGGATGGTCGCCCGGTACCTGGATGCGCTGCGCCGCGAGGTGGCGGCCGCCAAGGACGCCACCCAGAAGGGGGACCCGGCCGGGGTCGCCCGCGCGGCGCGCGAGCTGGTGCGCCCCAGCGAGACGCTCGGCGCCCCGGGGTTCGCCGCCCTGTGCCGCGACACCGCCCGCCAGCCCCATCCGGCGTCGGCCCGCCAGCTCGCCGAGCAGGCGGCCCAGGTCGAGGTGGCGCTGCGCGGCTGGCTGTCCACCGTGGGGGCCTGAGCCCGCCGGACGCGGTCCGGGCGGCGCCCCCTGGCGACTGGGATGGATATCGCCAAGGGACGTCGCCGGCATCGCCGGGGGCGGCCCACTCGCGCCCGGCGCCTCGGGCCTCCGCGCCCGCATGCAGCGGTCTCGGGGGCCTCTCGCACCCTGATGTCTCGCGCCGGGTGTGCCATGCGGGTACGCGCGGAACGGGCTGCGGAAAAACCCCAGGCCCGTCCATAACCGCTCAGGCTGGGCGGTGTGGGGCACGCAGCGGCCCCGGCACGTCGAGCCAGCGATACGCGATCCGCCGCCCGGTGATCTCCAGGATCGCCACCGACGGACGGCCGCGATCCGGCGCCAGACGGCGCCGGTACCGGGCGAACGCGCGGCCCCGCAGGCCGCGCACGCGACGGGACGGATCCGCATCGAACGCGTAGGCGCCACCCGGCGAGAACATGAGGACCCCGCGGCGCCGGCGGGCGTACCGCATGTGGAAGTGCCCGAACACCACGCAGTCCACCGGCCCGGTGCGCCGCAGGAGCGCCCGCCGCAGCCCGGGCACCGTGGGACGGCCCACCAGCAGCCCGCCCAGCACCATGGGCACCTCGTACCGCGCCGGGCGGTGCCCGTGGCAGACGCCGATCCGGACCTCCCCCACGCGCACCACCGCGGCATCCGGCAGGGGCTGGCGCATCGCCCGGTCGTGGTTGCCGCGCACCGCCACCACCGGCGCGATCTCGGCCAGCCGCCGCAGCACGCCGCCCACGGTCACGTCACCCGCGTGGATGATGAGCTCCACGCCCTGGAGCGCGTCGAGGACCCCCTGGGGAAGGGCGGGAAGGACGTCGCCGACGTGGGTGTCGCTCACGACGCCCACCAGGTGTGTGCGGGGCGGGCCGGGCATTCGGGTGCCCTCGGACCCTACGCGCGAACGGACGGTCAGGCCGGGGGCGTGACGGCCTCGACCGTGACGTTCACGATGGCGGCGTCAGCGGCGCGCGGATTGGCGATGGTGAGCACCACGCCGCCGGCGGCGATCGCCGGGCCGGTCACGTCCACCGTCGCGATCCCGTCCCGCACCACGACCGCCAGCGGTCCGGCGGAGGTGCCCACGGCCACCGCGGCCGCCAATGCCGCCGCGTCGGCCTGCGGGGAGGTGATCCGGAGGGTGACCGCGGTGGGCCCCGTGCCCCAGCTGGCGCGCACCGACGCCGTGCCCCACTGCGGGACGGTGACGGAGACCGGCGCGCCGATCGCCGCGGTGGGCGACCCGGCCCCGAAGAAGTCGCGGATGCCGGCCGGGAACAGGACGTCCCCGTATGGGGATCGCAGGTTCACGCACAGTGACTGGGCAGCCTGCCGGACCGCGCCGGTCCACGCCGCCGCGCCCACGCGGCTCACCACGGTGGCCGCGGGCACCTCGTCCCGGCGGCCCGCCACGGCGCGCAGGGCGGCGATCACCCGGGCCGGCCGCGCGGCGCCGGCGTCCAGGGCCTGCCAGACACCCCAGGCGTTGTAGGGCTGCAGGCCGGTGCCGGCCGGGTCGAAGCCGGTGCAGAACCCGATGACCCGGCTGCCGCCGCCGGTGACGGTGCTGCTGTTCTCGGTCGACTGCACGGGCGGGGCGAAGTCCACGGGCTCGGCGCGGGCGGCGAACCACTCCGCGGTGCCCTCGGCCAGGAGGTCCGGCGCGCCCCGCGTGGCCTCCAGGTTGCACTGCACGACGTGGAACAGCTCGTGGGCGATGACGGCGCGCGGCGCGGCCTCGGTGGGGGCGAAGACCACCAGCTCGGTGCTGCGGAACGTCGCGCGCCGGAGGCCCGGCCCGCTCCCGATCATCTGGCAGCTCGTCACGCCCTGCACGCGGTCGGACACGATCCCGGTGGCGCCGGAGCCGTCGAGGGTGATGTCGACCCGCCGGTCGCCGCCGGTGAAGTCGGTGGGACGTCCGCGGAGCGCCCGCTCGGCGTCGGCCAGGAAGCGGCGGCGCACGACCGGGGTGATGCCGGCCAGGATGCGCGCGCGGGTGGTCGCCGGCAGCCCGGCCAGGTACTGGCCGCGCATCACGGCGGTGAGCCCGCGCAGCGGCGCGACGCGCGCGGCCGGCGGGGTGCGCAGCAGCAGCCGGGTGAGGGCCGGGTACCGCACGAACCGCGGCGGCGCGTCGCCGGTCATGGCGGGGAACCCGAGGGCCAGCGCCCTCCGGTACGCGGACTGGGCGGCCGAGGCCGTGCCGGCCACCGCGGGCGGCGCGGTGGCGCAGCTGCCGTCCACTCCGGCCAGGGCCCCGGCGGCGCCCGGCGTGTCGGTCCACCACAGCCGGAAGACCGGGGTGTCGAGCCGGCAGACGATGCCCAGCCGCTTGGCCGACGCGGGCACCACGTCGCGCGGCCCGGCCAGGACGCCGGTCGCCCCGGAGCCGACCGGAGCGGCGGTGAGGGCGGCGGCGAGGGCGGTGGTGAGGGCGGCGAGGAGCGCCGCGACGGGGGTCACGCGGTGGGACGGCACGGCGCCGATGCTAGGACGCCCGGTCCGTCCCGGCCACTGGACGCACGGGTGGTGCTGCATTTTTTCCCACCACCTCCGCCCGAAGCTGCAGGACGTCCGGGCCGCGCACGTAGCCCAGGCGGGCGTTGACCGCCCGCATGGCCGCGTTGGCGAGGTCGTTCCAGGCCCGGACCTCGCGCACCCCGGCGTCCCACGCCGCCGCGTGGCATGCGCGCTTCACCAGCGCGGCCAGCCCGCGACCCCGCCACCCGCGCGCGGTGGCCGTGTACTCCACGTCCGCCGCCTCCGGCCGGCCCGCGTAGCGGCGCAGCACCGTGTAGCTCACGGCCCGGCCGCCGGTGAGGGCGAGCACCACGGTGCGGGGATCGAAAACCCCGTTGCCCAGGTGTTCCTCCCACCACGCGCGCCCGGGGATCTGCACCTGCACCCCCGGCTCACCGGGGATGTCGGGGATCGTCTCGGCGTCGAGCACCAGGATCTGGTCGAGCAGCGGCGGATCCGACGCCAGGCTGCGCAGGACGACCCCGTCCGGCGGAACCGGCGGCTCGGGGCGCGCGGACATGGTGAGCACCACCCGCTGCATGCGCTCCACCTCCCGGAACCCCGCCTCCGTCAGGAGGGTCAGGGTGCCCGTGCGGTCCGACGCGACCGAGGTGCGCAGGCCCGCGACGCCGTGACGCCCGCAGTGCTCCAGCACCGCATCCCACAGCACGGCGCCCGCATCGGCCTCGCGGCCGGGCACCACCCAGAAGCACATCCACATCCCGTCCGGCTCGTCCCAGGCCTCGATCCGGGCGAGCTCCGCGGCGGCCAGATCCACGGCGCCGTCGCTCACGAGCAGCAGCGCATGGCGGGGCTCCGCGCGCGCGTCGCGCCGGAAGTCCTCGGCGCCCCAGGCCGCCCTGGGATCCGCCAGGCGCGAGACCGCCACCACGCGGTCGGCGTCCGGGCCGCCCAGGTCGACCACCCGGACCTCCGGCATCGCTACATGCCCATCCCGTGGTACCCGGCGTCCACGTGCAGCGTCTCGCCGGTGACCGCCGCTGACAGCGGCGAGGCGAGGTAGAGGCCGGTGGCGCCCACCTCGTCCACCGTGATCTCGCGGCGCAGCGGCGTGCGGGAGGCGATGGTGTCCGCCATCTCCGAGAAGCCGGGGATGCCGCGCGCGGCCAGCGTCCGGATGGGGCCGGCGGAGATCGCGTTCACGCGGATGCCCGCGTCGCCCAGGTCCCATGCGAGGTAGCGCACGATGCACTCAAGCGCGGCCTTCGCGATGCCCATGACGTTGTAGCCCGGCACGGCGCGCTCGGCGGCGACGTAGGAGAGCGCCATGATCGACCCGCCGCCGGTGGCCCGCATGTGGGGCTCGGCAGCGCGGGCGAGGGCGATGAGCGAGTAGGCCGAGACGTCCATCGCCAGGGCGAACCCGTCGCGGGAGATCTGGGTGAACTTGCCCGTGAGGTCGTCCGGGCGGGCGAACGCCACCGCGTGGACCAGCACGTCGATGCCGCCAAGGGCGGCCGCCGCGGCGTCCACCGACTCGGTGACCTGCGCGTCGTCCTGCACGTCCAGCGGCAGCACGGGGACATCCCCGGTGAGCTCGCCCGCGAGCTTGCGCACGTCGCGCTCGGTGCGCTCGTTCTGGTAGGTCAGCGCGATGCGCGCGCCCTGCTCGTCCAGCGCCTTCGCGATCGACCACGCGATGCTGCGCTTGTTGGCGACGCCCACGACCAGCGCGCGCGTGCCCTCGACCAGACCGCTCATGCGACCTCCCGTCCCCATGCCGGATCAGCGGCGGACGCTACCACCGGGGAACCGATGAGTTTCGGCGCGCCCCCCGGTCGGCCATGGTGACGGCACCGAACCGATGACTGGAGGAGCGATGGCAACGACGGGGAAGATCGCGACGTGCCTGTGGTTCGACACTCAGGCCGAGGAGGCCGCGGAGTTCTACGCGTCCCTCGTCCCGGGGTCCCGGGTGGTGCGCCTGGACCGCTTCCCGGGCGGTGAGCGGGAGGGCCAGGTCGCCCTCGCCGAGGTCGAGCTCGCGGGTCAGCGCTACCAGCTGCTCAACGGCGGGCCGGCGTTCCCGCAGAGCGAGTCCGTGTCGATCGTCGTCTCGTGCACCGATCAGGCGGAGGTCGACCGCCTGTGGACCGCGCTCACCTCGGACGGCGGCCAGGACAGCATGTGCGGCTGGGTGAAGGACCGCTTCGGCGTGTCGTGGCAGCTGATCCCCGAGGAGATCATGGACCTCATGTTCCAGGGCGGCGACGGGTCCCGGAGGGCGTGGGACGCGCTCATGACCATGCGGAAGATCGACATCGCGGCGGTTCGGGCGGCGCACGCCGGCGCCTGAGTGATCCGCGGGCGGGCCGCCGGCCCGCCCGCGACCCGTCACGGCCTCCGCCGCGGGCCGAGATGTCATGCTCCGCCGCGTGCGCCGCCTGCTGTTCCTGCTCGTCCTCGCCGCGACCATCCTCGGCCTGCCCGCCGGCGCGCTGGGCCACGCCGTGGTGGTGCAGAGCAACCCGCCGCTGGAGCAGGCCACCGCCCAGGCGCCCACCCGGGTGCAGATCCAGTTCAGCGAGCCCGTGCAGCTGCTGGATCCGGGCGACCTGCAGGTGGTGGACGACACCGGCGCCTCCGTGGCCTCCGGCAGCGGCCAGGTGAGCCCGGACGACCGCACGCTCCTGGAGATCCCGATCAGAGCCGGGATCCCGGACGGCACCTACACCGTGCGCTTCAAGGTGGTGAGCGCCGACTCGCACATCATCGGCGGGGCGCGCGCCTTCGCCGTCGGCCCCGGCCCGGTGGACCCGCCGTTCCTCGGCCAGGGCATCGACCAGGGCCCCAGCGAGACCAGCGCGTGGGCGGTGAGCGCACGGTTCCTCGAGCTGGTCGGCCTGGGCGGGCTGCTGGGCCTGCTGGCGTTCCGCTGGCTGGTGTGGGGCCCGGCCTGGCGCACGCGGCTGGCGTCGGCGCCGGCCGCCGAGCGGGAGGCCGCCCTGGGATGGGGCCGCGACGTGTTCTGGGTGATCTTCGGGACCCTGGCCGTGGGCTCCATGGTCGCCGAGGGCTACCTGCTGATCACCTACTCGGCGAACGCGCTGGGCACGACGGTGCTGGAGACCCTGCAGAACACCTCCGGGGTGGGCGACGTCCTGGCGACCACCCGCTTCGGATCGCTGCTGCAGCTGCGCGGCGCGCTGCTGTTCGCCCTGTTCGCGATCGGCGCCTGGCAGTTCCTCGCCGAGTTCGGCAGCACCAACGCGCCCAAGCCCGCCACCGCCGCCGGCGCCAAGGTGCCCGCCGCGCTCATGGCCGGGCTGGTGGTGGTGGTCCTCTACGGCATCTCCTCCCAGGGGCACGCCTCCCAGGCACCCATCGCGCCGCTGCAGATCGCCGCCGACCTGGTGCACCTGGGGGCGGCGGCCGTGTGGATCACCGGCCTGGCCGTGCTGATCATCGTGCTGCGCAGGGTGCCCCGGGTGGCCCCCACCTCCGGGCCGCGCATCGCCGCCAGCGTGCTGCACCGGTTCTCGGGCGTCGCGTTGGCCGCCGTGGGCGCGGTGGTCCTGACCGGGACCATCCGCACCATCGGGCAGATCTCGGATCCCGCACAGCTGTGGAGCACCGCCTACGGCCAGAGCATCCTCATCAAGCTCGGCCTGCTGTCGGCGATCACCCTGATCGCGCTGTGGAACCGCCGGCTCACCAACGCCATCGCGCTGTCCGCCGTGCCGCCCCGCCGGGCGCTCACGATGGTGCGCCGCGCGGCCACGGCCGAACTCGCCATGGCGATCACCGTCGTGCTGGTCGCCTCCCTGCTCGTGGCGCAGGTTCCCGGCCGCATCTAGCCCGTCCGGGCGGGCTCGCCCTGGCACCCGCCGTTCGTCTAGGCTGCCCCTCGCGCCGCGGTTCCACCGCGGCGGGGGCACCGCACGTCCCGGCGTCTTTGGTCGGCAGAGACGCCGTGGTCGTTCCGCGCCCGAACGAAAAGCCGAACACCACGAGGGGACACACCCGAATGAGCACCATTCCCGCGCCCGAGGGCGTCGAGGTCCGCGGTGAGGCCATTCCGGCCGCCGTCGAGATCCTGACCCCCGAGGCACTCGCCTTCGTCGCCAAGCTGCACCGCGCGCACAACGCGCGCCGCGTGGAGCTGCTGCAGAAGCGCGTGGAGCGCGCGGCCGAGCTGGCCGCGGGCAAGAAGCCCGACTTCCTGCCGGAGACCGCCCACATCCGTGAGGGCGACTGGACCGTGGCCCCCGTACCCGCCGACCGAGATCACCGGCCCCGTCGACCGCAAGATGATCATCAACGCCCTGAACTCCGGGGCGAAGGCGTTCATGGCCGACTTCGAGGACTCCAACACGCCCACGTGGGAGAACACGATGTCGGGGCAGGTCAACCTGCGCGACGCCGTGGCCCGCACGATCGAGTTCAGCCAGGACGGCGGCAAGCACTACTCGCTGAAGCCCAAGGGCGAGACCGCGACCCTCATCGTGCGCCCCCGCGGGTGGCACATGGTGGAGAAGCACGTGCTCATCGACGGTGAGCCGGCGTCGGCGTCGATCTTCGACTTCGCGCTCTACTTCTTCACGAACCACGCGGAGATGGCCAAGCAGGGCACCGGCCCGTACTTCTACCTGCCGAAGATGGAGAGCCACCTCGAGGCGCGCCTCTGGAACGACATCTTCGTCATGGCGCAGGACGAGCTGGGCGTGCCGCAGGGGACCATCAAGGGCACGGTGCTGATCGAGACGATCCTCGCCGCGTTCGAGATGGACGAGATCCTCTACGAGCTGCGCGACCACTCCGCCGGCCTCAACTGCGGCCGCTGGGACTACATCTTCAGCTGCATCAAGAAGTTCGGTCCCGACCCGGAGTTCGTGCTGGCCGACCGCGCGCAGGTCACGATGACCACGCACTTCATGCGCTCGTACTCGCTGCTGTGCATCAAGACCTGCCACCGCCGCAACGCCCACGCCATGGGCGGCATGGCCGCGCAGATCCCGATCAAGGGTGACGAGGCCGCCAACGCGGAGGCTCTCGGCAAGGTGAAGGCCGACAAGGAGCGCGAGGCCAACGACGGCCACGACGGCACCTGGGTCGCCCACCCGGGCCTCGTGCCGATCGCGATGGACGCGTTCAACGCGGTCATGAAGGGCCCGAACCAGATCGACCGCAAGCGCGAGGACGTCAACATCACCGCGGCGGACCTCCTGGACTTCGGCCCGCACGGCCCCATCACCGAGGCCGGCCTGCGCCAGAACATCAACGTGGGCATCCAGTACCTGGGCGCCTGGCTCGGCGGCACCGGCTGCGTGCCGCTGTTCAACCTCATGGAGGACGCCGCCACCGCGGAGATCTCCCGGAGCCAGGTGTGGCAGTGGGTCCACAGCCCCAAGGGGATCCTGGAGGACGGCCGCAAGATCGACATGGCGCTCGTCCAGCAGATCATCGCCGAGGAGATGGAGAAGATCCGGGAGGCGCGCGACGGCGACCCCACCGGTGAGTACCAGCGGGCCGCCGACCTGTTCGCCGGTCTGATCGAGCCGAAGGCCTTCACGGACTTCCTGACGCTCCCCGCGTACGACCTGATCGACTGAGGACCGTCACGGAGGGATCGCTACCTCCCCCGGCAGCGCCGGGGGAGGTAGCGTGACCCCATGCAGCTGGCCCTCATCCGACACGGCATCGCCGAGGACGCCGGCCCGGCCACCGGGTACCGGGACGAACCGCGGCGCCTCACCGAGGAGGGCATCGCCCGCATGCAGCGGGCCGCGGAGGGCATAGCCCGCCTGGAGATGACCCCCCAGGCCATCCTCTGCTCACCCCTGCCGCGGTGCGAGCAGACCGCCCACATCATCGGGGAGCGCCTCGAGGTGCCGGTGGTGACCCAGGAGTCGTTCCGGCCGGGCGCACGGGTCGACGACCTCCTCGCGGCCATCGCCGCCTTCCCGGACGCCGACTGCCTGATGGTGTGCGGGCACCAGCCGGACCTGTCGATGATCACCTCCGAGCTGATCGGCGGGGGCCTGGTGGAGTTCCGCAAGGGCTCCATGGCCGTGCTGGAGCTCCACCGCCGCGCCCCCGGGGGCGCGGTGCTGGAGGCCCTGCATCCACCGAAGGCGCTGCGGGCCCTGGCCTGAACCGGACCCGCGGCGGGTCGGTCAGAAGCCGTCCCAGCCGGGCCGCGCGGCCGCCTGCCGGATCCACTCCCGGAGCGCCTCCTCGTCGTCCACGCCGCCCTCCCCGATGTGGAGGTACCGGGTGTCCGGGTCCTTCGACGGCTCCGGCGGCGGCGGGTCGAGGTGCGCGCCGTTCAGGAACGTGACCTTCACGTACCGCGTGAAGCAGTGGAAGCTGAGGAACCAGCCGCCGCCCTCCACCCCGTAGAACGGGGAGTTCCACCGGACGGCGCGGCGGACATCCGGCACGACCTCGGCCACGAGGGCGTCGAGGTGCTCCCCCACGGCGCGCTTCCACTCCGGCATGGCCGCGATGTACGCCCGCACGGGGGCCTCGCCGTCGCCCTTGGGGATCTGCGGGTTCCCGCCGGACAGCAGCCGGGGCTGCCGCGCGTCGCCCGACGCCTTGTCCCCGCCGCTCATGGTGCCGTGCGTCGCCACATTGGGGATCATGCTACCCGCAGCTGTCGCGCCGCGCGGTCACGGAACGCCATCGTCCTGGCCGGCACATGGCGCGCCCTGGCCCCGTATCAGCGGCGGAGCACATTGACCTTCCGGCTGAGCACCGAGCGGTTGCCTGCGGCGTCGGTGGCGAGCACGCGCACCCGCACCGGCCCGCCCGTCACGCCCGGCACCCTCAGCCGCAGGGTGCTCCAGCGCCCGGCCGCCAGATCGCGGGAGCTCGCCCTGGCCCGCGAGCGCCCGACCACGGAGGCCACCAGCCGGCAGGCTTCATCGCAGCGCACCAACAGGGTGATCGAGCGTCCGGGCCGGGCCCTGGCCGGGAGGCGCAGCGAGATCTCGGGAGCCGTGACGTCGGGACTCGGGGTGGAGACGGGCGGGTCGGCCGCGACCGGAGCCGCCGCCACGCTGGCCGAGAACGCCGCCTCCACCGAGCCCGCCAGGTCGGTCATGGTCACGGTGAAGCTGGTCGCCGCGATGGCCTGGCTCGGCGTCCCGGAGATGGTGCCGGTGAATGGATCGAGCACCAGGCCCGCCGGGAGGGCGGGGCTCACCGAGTGGAAGGGGGTGCCCGTGCGCCGCACGCCGCTTGGCACATGCGGGGCGATCGGCTGGCCAACCGCCCCCGACAACGCGCCGTAACCAAGGGCCGGCGTGCCGAAGCCATAGGTGATGTAGGCCGAGCCCGATGCGGACCGGCCGTTGTTGCCGGCCCCGAAGGCCCCGATGATCACATCGTCACGGCCGTCCCCGTTGACATCGCCGGCCCCGGCCACCGGGTAGCCCGCGGAATCGCCGGCCGCCGCGCCATCGATGCGGAACCCGGCGGATCCGAGGCCCGCGAGATCGATGGTGGCGGTGCTCGTCCTGCCGAAGACCACGGAGGCCGAGCCCGAGCCCGAGCGGCCGTTGTTGTCGGCCGCCCACGACCCCACGATCACATCGTCACGCCCATCGCCGTTGACATCGCCGGCTCCGGCGACCGAGGCGCCTGCCCGATCGCCCGCCGCCGCCCCATCGATGCGGAACCCGGCGGGTCCGAGGCCCGCAAGGTCGACGGTGGCGGTGCTCGTCCTGCCGAACACCACGGAGGCCGAGCCCGACTCCGAGCGGCCGTTGTTGTCGGCCGCCCACGACCCCACGATCACATCGTCACGGCCGTCGCCGTTGACATCGCCGGCTCCCGCAACCGAGATGCCCGCCACGTCGTTCGCCGCGGCGCCATCGATGCGGAACCCGCCGGATCCGAGGCCCGCCAGGTCGACGGTGGCGATGCTCGCCGTACCGAAGACCACGTAGGCCGAGCCCGACGCGGAGCGGCCGTTGTTACCGGCCGCCCACGCCCCCACGATCACGTCGTCACGGCCGTCGCCGTTGACATCGCCGGCTCCCGCAACCGAGGTGCCCGCCTGGTCGCTCGCCGCCGCCCCGTCGATGCGGAACCCGGCCGATCCGAGGCCCGCCAGGTCGACGGTGGCGGTGCTCGCCGTGCCGAAGACCACGAAGGCCGAGCCCGACGCGGAGCGGCCGTTGTTACCGGCCGTGGCGGCCCCCACGATCACATCGTCCCGCCCGTCGCCGTTCATATCGCCGGCCCCGGCCACCGACCAGCCCGCCAGGTCGTTCGCCGCCGCGCCATCGATGCGGAACCCCGCCGATCCGAGGCCCGCCAGATCGACGGTGGCGGTGCTCGCCGTGCCGAAGACCACGTAGGCCGAGCCCGAGCTGCCGCGGCCGTTGTTGTCGGCGAACAGCGCCCCCACGATCACATCGTCACGCCCGTCGCCGTTGACATCGCCGGCCCCGGCCACAGACCAGCCCGCCAGGTTGTTCGCCGCCGCGCCGTCGATGCGGAACCCCGCCGATCCGAGGCTCGCCAGATCGACGGTGGCGGTGCTCGCGGTGCCGAAGACCACGTAGGCCGAGCCCGACGCGGAGCGACCGTTGTTGTCGGCGTAGCCGGCCCCCACGATCACATCGTCACGCCCGTCGCCGTTGACATCGCCGGCTCCGGCCACCGAGTAGCCCGTCTCGTCGTCCGCGGCCGCCCCGTCGAGGCGCAGGTTGGCCTGGGTCACCAGATCCACGGCGCCCGACTGCTGGGGAAGGGCGCCATGGGCCTGCGGGCCGCCCACGGCCACGAGGGCGAGGGCGAGGGCGGCCAGCAGAAGATGGGGGCGGACCCTCACGGAGATCGTCCTTCATCGGGGAGCGTGGACGAGATCCGCGGAGATCTCCTCCAACGATCGATCGACCCCGACCGGCGCAGGCTTGACGTGTCGGGGCCGGGCCGTCCGCGCCGCGGCGCCCGCAGGTGTTGAATGGCACCGTCGAGTCGAAGGAGCTCACCATGCAGATCCCGGAGAGCGCCCGTGAGGTCCTCACCTCCGGACGGCTCGCGCACCTCACCACCATCCGCAGGGACGGCCGCCCGCACACCACCATCGTGTGGACCGGGCTCGACGGCGACGAGATCGTCATCGGCAAGCTGTTCGAGGACGACAAGGTGCGCCACATCCGCCGTGACCCGCGCGTATCGCTGTCGATGGAGGCCGAGGGCAGCCAGATGGGGATGCAGAACTACCTCGTGGTGGAGGGCGAGGCGCGCGTCACCGAGGGCGGCGCACCGGCGCTGCTCCACGAGCTCGCCCAGCGGTACGTGGGCCCCGGGACGAGGTTCCCCCCGATGCCGGACCCGCCGGAGGGATTCATCATCCGGGTGACGCCCACGAAGGTCCGCGGCATGGGCCCCTGGGGCACGACGTTCTGAGCGGTTGGCGGGGCCCGGTCGCCACGGCCGGGCTCATGGCGTTCACCGCCCAGGCGCTGGTGGGGTCCTCGTTCGTCGCGGCGGTGACGCTGGACGACTACCCCGTGGCGGCCGGGCAGGCCGGCCGGTACGCCCTGGCGGCGCTCGTGATGCTGGCGATCGCCGGGTTCCGGTTCCCGCGGCTCACCCGGCCCGACATCCTGCCGCTGCTCGGCCTCACGATCACCGGGCTCGCCCTGTTCAACGCGCTGATGATCGTCGCGGTGGAGGCGAGCGATCCCGCCGCCGTCGGCGTCATCGTGGGGTGCGTGCCGGTGCTGCTGGCGCTGCTGGGGCCGTTGCAGCGCGGCGCGCGCCCGCTGCCGCGGGTCGTGGGCGCCGGCGTGGTGGTGGCCGTCGGCGCCGCGCTGGTGCAATGGACGGGCGAGGGCCTGTCGACGGTGGGCTTCCTGTGCGCGCTCGGGGCGCTCGCCTGCGAGGCCGCGTTCACCCTGCTGGCGGTGCCGCTGCTGCCACGCCTGGGGCCCCTCGGGATCACCCAGTGGGCCACCGCCCTCGTGGTCCCGATGCTGGTCGCGTGGGCGCTCGTGGTGGACGGCCCCGGCGCGCAGCGCCTGCCGCACCTCGACGAGGCCCTCGCCCTGCTGTGGCTCACCGTCGCCGTGACGGCCGTGGCGTTCCTGTGCTGGTACGGCGCGGTGCAGCGCATCGGACCGGAGCGCGCGGGCCTGTTCAGCGGGGTCCTGCCGATCAGCGCCGCCGCGATCGGCGCGATGACCGGATCGGTGGAGCTCACGCCCGTCCGGGTGGCGGGGGCCGTCGCGGTCGCGGTGGGCGTCACCCTCGGGATGCTCGCGGCGCGGCGACCGGGTGCGGGCACCCCCGCGACGGGTACGGTGCCCATGTGATCATCCTGGAGTTCATCGCCGCCATGGTCGTGCTGCTCGCGCTCGGCGCCGCGGGGGCGCTGGGCGGCATCTGGCGGGCCGCGGGCGTCGCCCGCCGGCACGCCGACCGCATCGGCGTGAGCGTCGTGCGCGGCGGCCTGCTGGTGGAGCGCTTCCGCCTGCCGGTGCTGATGTGGGCGCTGGCGGCGTTCGCCGTCGGCGTGCTCGCGACGGCGGCGGCGCGGGACGCCGGCCTGGTGCAGGTGGCGTTCTTCGCCGGTGCCGCGACCGGCGTGGTGGGGCTGGTGCTGATCCCGTACGGCGTCCGCCGGCTCACCGGCGGACGCTGAACGGCCGGGATCACCTCGGCTTCGGCGGCTCCCAGGGGGTGCCGGGCTCCCGCGACGGCGGGGTCCAGCCCTTCGCGGTCATGCCGCTGAGCGCCATCATCTTCCGCTTCGCACCCCACGGGATGCGGGAGTAGACCGGCACGAAGACCCTGCTCCAGAAGAAGCTGCTGGAGAAGGCCGGGGCCTTCGCCCCCGCCTCCGGGTACCTGGCGCGCATCGCGTCCATGGCCGCCGCGGTCAGGTACTTCTCCGTGGTGGCCCGGAAGCGGCGCTTGAATCCACCCGGCTCGCTCACAGCTGACCGGCCTTCTTCAGCTCGGCGAGCCCGTTCTGGG
>LNFL01000052.1 GCA_001464275.1 Actinobacteria bacterium Ga0077560
CATCGTGAACCGCGACCTGGCGATCAACGCCTTCGTCCCCGAGGACTACTGGGAGGTCGAGGCGGCGTTCGACACCGCCGAGGGCACCCGGTACACGGGCATGTGGCACGAGGGCTCCAAGACCCGGCTCCCGGAGGCCGAGCGCGCCGAGGCCATCGCCGCGGCCGTCGCGGGCAAGCCCGCCGAGGTCGTCTCGGTGGAGACCAAGCCGCAGGTCGAGCAGGCCCCGCTGCTCTACGACCTCACCACCCTGCAGCGCGAGGCCAACCAGCGGTTCGGCTTCTCGGCGCAGCGGACCCTCTCCACGGCCCAGGCCCTCTACGACCAGCACAAGCTGCTGACGTATCCGAGGACCAACTCCCGGTACCTCTCGGGCGACATGATCGCCCAGCTCAAGCCCACGGCCAGCTCGGTGGGCGCCGCCGCCCCCGTCTACGCCGACGGGGCGCGGTTCGTGCTGGCGCTCGACACGCTCCCGCTGGGGCGCGTGGTGAACGACGCCAAGGTCACCGACCACCACGCCATCATCCCCACCGAGGGCGACCACGACCTCGAGCGCCTGAACGCCGACGAGAAGAAGCTGTACGACATGGTCGCGCGGCGCTTCCTGGCGGTGTTCCACCCGCCGGCCCGCTTCGAGCGGACGGTCGTGGAGACCCGGTGCGAGGAGCAGCTCTTCCGCAGCCGCGGCCGCGTGATGATCGAGGCCGGCTGGCGCGCGGTCTACGGCGAGGAGGCGGCCCCGCCGCCGGCGGCCGAGGGAGAGAAGCCCGCCGCCGAGGGCGCCGAGCCGGAGAAGGACCAGAACCTGCCGCCGCTCACGGAGGGGCAGGCCGTCACCTGCACCGCGTCGGAGGCGCTGGCGAAGCGCACCAAGCCTCCCGCGCGGTTCTCGGAAGGCACGCTCCTGCGCGCCATGGAGACCGCCGGCAAGCTGGTGGAGGACGACGAGGCCGCCGAGGCGATGAAGGACGCCGGCCTGGGCACGCCCGCCACGCGGGCCGCCACGATCGAGCGGCTCATCGACGCCGAGTACATCGAGCGCGACGGCCGTCAGCTGCGCGCCACCGAGAAGGGCGTCGGGCTCATCACGATGCTCGGCGACCACGCGCTCACCAAGCCCGAGCTCACGGGTCGCTGGGAGCAGCGCCTCAACCACATCGAGCGTGGTGAGGAGCGGCACGAGGACTTCCGGAAGGACGTCGAGGACTTCACGCGCGACGTGGTCGCCTGGTTCGCCGACAAGGAGCGCGACGACCTGCGGGTCGAGCGCCGTGTCCTGGCGCCCTGCCCCACCCCGGGGTGCGAGGGCCAGATCGTCGAGTACCCCAAGAGCTACGGCTGCAACAGCTACAAGGGCAAGGACGAGCCCGGCTGCGGCTACACGCTCTGGAAGACGAACAACGGCAAGGCGCTCTCGATGGACGAGGCGATGGAGCACATCCTCGCCGGGCGCTCCAGCAAGGACCTGGCCGCCGAACGCGAGGTGATCGGCGCGTGCCCCACCCCGGACTGCGGCGGGGAGATCATCGAGCGTGGCCGCAGTTACGGCTGCACCAGCTGGAAGAGCCGCACCGAGCCGGGCTGCGGGTTCGTGATCTGGAAGAAGGTCCGCGGCAGCAAGGGCGAGGTCGACATCGAGACCGCCCGGCAGATGGTCGCCCGCGGTGAGACCAACGCAACGGTCACCGCCGCGAAGGAGCCCATCGGCGACTGCCCCACCCCCGGGTGCGGCGGCCAGATCGTCGAGAACTCCCGGGCATACGGCTGCACCAGCTGGAAGAGCCGCAAGAACTCCGGATGCGGGTTCGTCATCTGGAAGCGTGAGAAGGGCCACGAGGTGACCCGCGAGGAGGCCGTCGAGCGCCTGCTGGCCGCCAAGGAGAACGGCGGCGTCGTGCCGGAGGCACCGCAGACCGACGACGCCACCTCCGCGGAGCCCGTCCAGGCCGCATGACCCCCCGGCAGGTCGCCGACCACCTGGCGGCCCGCGGACAGTGGGGCAGCTCCCGGTCGTCCGGCCCGGGCGGTCAGCGCCGGGACCACGCCGAGACCCGCGTGGAGTTCACCCTCGCCGCCGGCGACCTGGGCGAGCTTCCCGCCGGCGTCGCCGAACGGCTCATCGACGGGCTGGGCCTCGACGGCCGGACGCTGCGCCTGCGCTGCGGCACCGAGCGCAGCCGGGAGCAGAACCGGGCGATCGTCGAGCGGCGCCTGCAGGCGCGCGTGGCCGCGGCGCTGGCGCCGCCCGCCCCGCCGCGGCGGCCCACCAAGCCCACGCGGGGCTCGAAGGTGCGGCGCCTGGCGGCCAAGCGGCAGCGGTCGCAGATCAAGAGCGACCGGCGGGCACCGTCGGCCGACGACTGAGGCGGGCCGGGCGCGGGGCGCCCGGCCCAGGCGGACCTCAGATGAGCATGTCGGACAGGGTGCCGTCCGGGGTGCGGCGGACGATCCGCAGCTTCAGCCCCTTGGGCGTCTTGCGCAGCAGCGTCACCGACAACCGCACGGCCACCGCGTCCTGCGAGGTGACCAGCACCGGGGCGCTGAACTGCCGCTTCAGGTTCCGTGCGCCCACCTTCGACCCGGAGGTCATCGGCACACGCCGGCCGGAGGCGTCCAGGTAGATGAACGTGTACCGGCCGGCCTTCGGAAGCGTGAGGGAGACCGTGGCACGCACCCCTCCCTTGCCCGCCACGAGCTTCGGTGCCGACCCCGGCACCGCCACGGCATCGGGGGCCGGAGCCTCCGGCGCCGCGGTCACGGTCATCGTGACGCGTCCGCAGGGCCCGCCGGTGCTGTACTCGAAGGTGTCGGTGCCGGTGAATCCCGCGGCCGGCGTGTAGCGCACCTTCCCGCTCTCGACGACCGCGGTGCCGTGCGCGGGAGCGGTGCAGATGCCCTGGAGCGCGCTGCCCGCCGTGTTCGCCGCGAGGACGTCGACGAGCTTCGAGGACCCGGAGACGGCGGTGTCGGACAGGTCCGCCGCACCCGGAATCTCCTTCACCACATACTGGAAGCGGACCGTCGCGGTGGCGCCGGGGGCGATCGACGGCACCCGGACGACCCCGTAGATCCCGTTGTCCCCGAACGACGTGTGGCCCGTGGTCATCGTGTACGCGCCGTTCGCGCCGTTCCAGAGCGCCTGCAGGCTCGCCGGGTTCGAGAAGCTTGAGTTCTGCGCGAACACGCGCGCCTCCGGCCCCTCAGCCCGGAGCCCCAGGTACGACCCGTTGGTCTGCGTCGCGGTGATCAGCGCCGGCGTGGACGCGGACCCCTGGGACACGATCGTCTGGTGGGTGTCGAAGATGCCCGCGCCGGTGTCCGCGACGCCGTCGCCGTCCGAGTCGCAGAGGGTGCGCGTCTCCATGCGGCAGTTGTCGGGGTCGAGCCCGCGCATCACGTAGACGTCGGTGAGGGTTGCCCCGGAGGTGTTGGTGAGCTCGAACGTGCTGTTGACCAGCCACCCGTACTGCGGGAGCGAGTATGTCGCCCGCACGCGGATGGCTCCGCCGATGTCGGCGGACGTCTCCCACACGCCCGATGCGTTCGCCGCGTCGGCGGTCGTGAAGGATCCGGTGATGCCGGTCACGGCGTTCGAGTTGTAGACGGGCGATCCCCCGCCGATCTGGACACCCCACGCCTCGTACGGCGAGCCGGGCGTGAAGAAGTCGCCGAGGGTGATGCAGGCCGGGTCGGTCCAGTCGCACTCGGTCTCATTGACGCGGAACCCCAGGATGGTT
>LNFL01000053.1 GCA_001464275.1 Actinobacteria bacterium Ga0077560
GGCGGGGAGCCCGAGTTCCGCGCGGTGCTGAAGGACATCGACCTGCCCGGTGCCTCGGACTGGGACCTGGCGTTCGACACCGTGCTGCGCAGCCCCGACCAGATGGAGGACGACCTCACACAGGCCGGGTTCGAGATCGACGACATCTGGATTGAGACGCGCATCCGGCGCGTCCCGCCGGAGGCCTACCTGGAGCGCATGCGGGTGGTCGCCAGCCACATCTTCGCCGACAAGCTCACCCCGGAGCAGCTCGCCGAGCTGCTGACGGCCGTCGAGACGGGCATGTATGCCGCCTCCGGGCCCCGGGGCTTCCAGTACCAGTTCGCCAAGCTCTTCGCGATCGCCCGGAAGCCGGCGTAGCGGTCAGGGCGTCGGGTCGACGACCCCCAGCTCACGTCCGTTCGGGTCGAGCACCGGGTATCGCAGGGGGCCGGGCCTGGTCTTCGGGAGCAGCAGCAGGAACCAGCCGTTCTGGATCGTCACCCCGCCACCCTCGATCGTGGCGACGCGGTCGCTCACGCGGCCGAAGACGTAGTTCGGGCCGGAGCCGCAGACCGCGAAATCCGGCGATGCCGGGCCGAGCACGCAGCCCGGGCCGCCGCCGCCCCGGCTGATCGCCGCCCCGCCCACCACCGGGCGCGGGTCGATGAGCGCCTCGAACGCCCCGCCGCCGCGGTCGACGCCGGTCCAGATGCTCCACTCCCCGTACTTGGCGCGATACGTCAGCACCCGCAGGAGGCTCGTTTCGAGCAACGGCTGCTCGCCGGGGAAGACCCAGGCGGGATCCAGGTATCGCTTCAGCGCAGCGGGCACCGGAAGGCCGGCCACCCCGCGGCGCTCGCGGCCGGGACCCGTTCCCCGCTCGGCCTCGACGGTGAGCTCGACCGGGAGCGGTGAGCGGGCGAGGTCGGCGATGAGCCGCGCGTCCGCGTCCGTACGGGCGTCGATGAGGATCGTGTCGGCCGTGCTGGCCGTTGCGTCGAGACGCCCGATGACGATGGCTTCGGGCCATCCGAACGGGAAGAGCGCGAGCGAGTCGGTCCCGCGCTCGCGCAGAGTCCGCCATCGATCGATTCCGGAGGGCGTCAGCCGGACCGTGATCATCCGTCCGGCGACTTCGATGCCGGCGATGTCCGGCACGCCGAGGGCCGGGCGGGACCGCACCAGCCGGTAGGTGCCCCGGCGATCCGCGAGCATCAGCCACCCCTCGGGCACGTACCGCAGCTCGAAGCCCGGAGGCACCTCGGTGCGGGCGGCGCCATCACGGGTCGGGCCGAGCCTGCCGAGCAGGGCGGTGAGATCCGGAGCCGGGCCGACGATCACCCGAGGGTCCCTGGTCGTCGTCAGATACAGCCGGGATCCCCGGCCTCGAGGTGCCTGGCGCTCGGCCACGCGGAGGACGTCGTCGGGCGTTGTGCTCGTCGCGACCGCCGACCGGAGGTCGTGGAGGACGGCGCCGAACGGGGTGATCAGCGGCTCCACCTCGGCGGAGGTCCTCGAGACGGGCACCCAGAGATCGAGCGTTCCGTCGCCGTTCGCGCGCGTGAGCAGGCGAAATCCCTCCGCGGACGCCCGCGCCTGAAGTGCGTCCGCCGCGAGTTGCGGCGCGTCGGCCTCGGACACCCCGGTCTCGGGCGGCGCGGTGACCCGCAGCCGCAGCGCCACTCCCGGCTCGGTGCGGTCCGCGAAGGCCGGTGCGGCGGGTGACGGGTCGCTTCCGCGCGGCGCGACGATGAACATCACGGCGATCAGGGCGACCAGCACACCCACACCCGCGGTCGCGATGACCGGTCGCAGGAAGGCGCGGCGGGGCGGACGTCCCACGACCCGGCCCCAGTCGGCATCCCCACGCTGGACGGGTGTGTGCCGCTCCAGCAGGTCGTGGATGCGCGGGTCGCGATCGTCCGCGGTCATGCCTCCACCTCCATGCTCCGTCGCAGGGATGCGTGGGCCGCGGACAGCGTCGCCCCCACGGTGCCGCGCCGGATGCCGAGCGCGGCGGCGATCCCGTCGTAGTCGAGGTCCGCGTAGTAGCGCAGGAACAGCACCAGCCGCTGGCGCTCCGGCAGCGCCGCCACCAGCGCGCGCACGGCGGGATCCCCGGTCACGGCGTCGGGTGCCGCGCGGCCGTCGCCCATGGGTTCGGTGCGCTGCCGGCGCAGGCGCGCCCAGCGGCGCTGGTTCCGGGCCCGGTTCACCACGGCCCGCCACAGCCAGGCCTCCACGCCGCCCGGGCCCCCGCGGTAGCCACCCCGGGTGCGCAGCGCCTCAGCGAAGGCATCGTGCACGGCATCGTCCGCGGACTCGGGATGGCCGGTGATCGCGACGGCCACCCGCAGGAACTCCCGGTACCGCTCCCGGTAGGCGGTCTCGATCTGCGCCTCGGTGGCGCCGGCGATGCGGTCGGTGATCGGAGCCGCCTGGTCGGGGTCGGCGAGCGAGGAGAAGGGTGCCATCACATACGGATGACACCCAACCCCGCCGCCGTGATTAGCGGGCCGCCAGCCCCGTCGCCCCGTCCGGCAGGCCCGTCTCGGTCTCCACCGCGGTGAGCGCACCGTCGTGGCCGACCGCGAAGGCGGTCACGTCGTCCGCGCCCGCGTCGAGGACGTACAGGAAGCCGTCGTCCCGGCTGAGGGCCGCGTCGATGGGGCCCGCCGAGGTGGTGCCGGCCACCGCGGCCTTCAGCGTCAGCGCGCCGTCACGGCCGACGTCGAACGACGACACGGTGTTGCTGCCGGTGTTGGTGGTGAACGCCACGCCGTGGCGGGTGATGACCACCCAGCACGCGGCGGTCTGGGTGGTGCCCGCGAACCCGGTCACCGTGCGAAGCGTCCCGCCCTTTCCGAGCCGGTACGAGGACAGGCCGCTGCCGAGCGGGGCGCCGCCCACGGCGTCCGACACCACGAGCGTGCCGCGGCGGTCGAAGGCGAAGCCGAACGGGGTCTTCGCCGCGGACGCCGTGAAGGTCGCCGTCCCCGCGCGGCCCCAGCGGTCCACCCGGAAGGTGCCGATGGTGTCGGTCCCCTTCTCGGTGACCACCAGGCGGGAGCCGTCGGGGGAGAATTCGATCTGCGCGGCGCCGGGCGCCGCGGCGCTCAGGGGACGGTTGCTGCCGGGGATGGGCGTGAGGCGGCCGCTCCACGACCGCTTGAAGCCCTGGATGTTGGCGGGCACCGCCGCGTCGCCGGCGTTGAGGACGTACACCGTCCCGTCGTGCTCGGTCACGCTGATCGGCTGGGCGCCGCCGGAGGCGACGTGCGCGGTCTGGCGCAGGTCCGTCCCGCGGGTGCGGTAGGCGTTGACGTCACCGCTCCCGGGATCGACGGCGTACAGCCAGCGGCCCTCGTCGTCGAGCACCACGGCGCCCTGGTTGCCCAGGCCCGCGCCCGTGCCCGTGCCGCCCGTCGCGTCGGAGCCCGCGGGGGTGAGTGTGCCGTCCTGGGCCCGCTCGAACGCCAGCACGGCGTTGCCGTCGGTCTGGTTGCTGAGGGTGAAGACGGCGCCGCCGCCACCGCCCGGGTGAGCCGCGGCGGTGGCGGATCCGGCTGCGGTGACCGCGAGGGCGGTTGCGAGCATGGTGCGCAGGGTCATCTGGGCTCCTTGGAGGAGGTGGTCGATGACCCGATGCTCCGGGCGCCGCATTGCGTGGCGCTTACGCCCCTATGACGGGAGGCTGAACGCCACGCCGCCGCGTTACGGAGCCACGCGGGTGATTGAGGGGATCCTGTCGAGGTCGCGGTCGAACGACGCGACCGTCCCGACACCGCTGGCCGACGCGGCTGCCGCGACGTATGCGTCGGCGAAGTCGACCCGTGCGCTCACGTAGTGCCGGAGTGCGCCGTGGATGACCGTCGGGTCCTCCACCCGGATCGCAGCGAACTCGACGACTGCGCGCACGAGTTCAGCCAGGCGGTCTCGCGGGACCTTGTAGACGGACTCCAGGACGTACACGAGCTCCGCGATGACCACGTCCTCGAGGATGAGGTCGGATGAGGCGCGGAGCAACTCACCGGCTGCCCGCGCCTGGGCCGGCGGATCTCCGGTGAGGTGGCGCACCAGAACGTCGGTATCCAGGTAGGCGGTCACCGCGCGGCCCGGGCGCGCCTGCGGACCTCCTCCCACGGCAGGCCGCGCACGTCGTCGGGGACGGGGACCGAGCCCGCCAGCTCCATGAGATCCGGTGTGCGGCTCATCATCGCCACCGAGTTCTCGACATGGAACAGCAGGGCATCACCGGTCTTGAGACCCAACGCATCTCGCACCGCTTTGGGGATGGTGATCTGCCCCTTCGAGGTGAGGCGTGCGCTGGCGTCCATCGAGGCTCCTTACCGATGTGTTGCGGTAAGGATAGCGAAGTGCTGCCTTACGGCTGAACCGCCGGGTAGAACCGGCCCAGGGCGATGCGGCTCTCGAGGATCGCCCGGTCGGTCCCCTCGGCCGCCCGCCGGTCGCGGTCCACGTCGGGTTCCGGGCCGGCGTCCTCGGTCCATCCCAGGGGCGGGTCCTCGGAGCCGGCGTCCCGCATCGCCTGACGCCACCCCTCCGGCAGCGGGTCGTGGACCTCCACGCCCGCCATCTCGGCCGCCAGCGCCGCCCATGCCCGGGGCGGGGCCATCAGCGGGTTGTAGCCCCCGCCGCCCAGCGCCACCCAGCGGCCGTCGCACACCTCGTCGGCGAGCTGGCGCAGCGTGCGCCAGATCTCCGGGTAGAGGGGCATCGTGGTGATGAGGTGCGACAGCGGATCCAGATGGTGGTGGTCCACGCCGTTCTGGGTCACGATCGCCTGCGGGGCGAACCCCCGCACCACCGGCACCACCACCTCGGCCAGCGCCCGCCGGTAGGCGTCGTCGCCGGCGAAGGGGGGGAGGGCGACGTTGGCGGCGCTTCCCGGCGCCTGCGCCCCGCCGGTCTCGGCGGGGAAGCCCGAGCCGGGGAACAGGTACCGGCCGCTCTCGTGCACCGACACCGTCAGCACCCGCGGGTCGTCGTAGTAGATCCACTGGGTGCCGTTGCCGTGGTGCACGTCCATGTCGATGTACGCCACCCGCTCCATGCCCGAGTCCAGCAGCACCTGGATGGCCACGGCCGTCTCGTTGTAGATGCCGAAGCCCTGGGCCTGGTTGGCCATGCCGTGGTGGGCGCCTCCGCTGGGCGCCAGCGCGCGCACGGCTTCCCCGGTGGCCACCGCGCGCGCGGCGCGGCCGCACGCGGCGCACGAGCGCGCGGAGTCCTCGTGCATGCCCGGGTAGGCGTTGTTGTCGCCGCCGATGCCCCATTGGCGGGCCTGGGGCTCGCCGGCCAGCACCGGGTTCGCCGAATACCGGCGCATGGCGCGGATGAACGCGGGGGCGAACACGCGCGCCAGCTCCTCGTCCGGCATCGCCTCCGGCGGCGCCGGTTCGTACCGCACGCCCGGCGCGTCCAGGATGCCCGCCTCGCGCATGAGCGCGACGGCCATCTGATGGCGACGCTGGTCGGTGGGATGTCCGCCGCCGAAGTGCATGCCCAGCTCGTCCGAGTGGACGACCAGCAGCTCCAGCGGGGTCACGCGGGCGGCCAGTCCAGGCTGATCGGGTGCTCGACCCCCGGGGTGTCGGCGTATGCCTCGCCGGGCTCATCGGTGGGTGTCGCGACCGAGGCCCCGTACGTGGCGGCCACCTCGCTCACCGGGTAGTGGATCCGCTCGCCGGGGCGCTTGGCGCCGATCATGAGGATCGCGCAGGGCCCCGCTCCCGCGCCCACCAGGACATGGGGCGTGCCGCCGGGACAGTGGAGGACGTCCCAGGCGCGCATGGGGCGCTCGACGTCGTCGACGATGCAGACGCATTCGCCGGACAGCACCAGGAAGTCCTCCTGGCCGGTCTCGTGGTGGTACCGGCAGTTCGGCTCACCCGGCTGCAGCACCGTGATGTTCATGCCGGTGTCCCCGAACGGGGCGTCCTGTGGCGCGAACGGGATCCGCACCCCGAAGGGTGGCTCGCTGTACGCCGGCATGTCGGCGACGTTGCGGATGAACCAGCGGTCCTCCACGCCGCCTAGCCCTGAGAACCGGGCGGCGGGGGGTACGGGGGCGGGATGGCGGGGGTACCCTCGTTCTTGGCGGCCTCGGTGATCGCCCCCAGCATGGGCCCCATGTTCGCCAGCGTCTGGGCGAAGTCGTTGGGCACGATCCACATCTTGTTCGAGTCGCCCTGGGCGATCTGCGGCAGCATCTGCAGGTACTGGTACGCCAGCAGCTCCGCGTCGGGCCGTCCGTCGTGGATCGCCTGGAAGACGGCCGTGATGGCCTTGGCCTGACCCTCGGCTCGCAGGATCTCGGCCTGCTTGTCGCCCTCGGCCCGCAGGATCTTGCTCTGCTGCTCGCCCTCGGCGGTGAGGATCGCGGACTGCTTCTCGCCCTCGGCGGTGAGGATGGCGGCCCGCTTGTCGCGGTCGGCGCGCATCTGGGTCTCCATCGCCTGCTGGATGGTGGCGGGCGGGTCGATGGACTTCAGCTCCACCCGGTTCACGCGGATGCCCCAGCGTCCGGTGGCCTCGTCCAGCACGCCGCGCAGCTGCTGGTTGATGTCGTCGCGCGAGGTGAGGGTGCGCTCCAGCGACATCCCGCCGATCACGTTCCGCAGCGTCGTCACCGTGATCTGCTCGATGCCCATGATGAAGTTCGCGATCTCGTAGGTCGCGGACCGGGCGTCGGTGACCTGGAAGTAGACGACGCTGTCGATGTTCACCACGAGGTTGTCCTCGGTGATCACCGGCTGCGGCGGGAACGACTGGACCTGCTCGCGCAGGTCGATGGTGGATCGCACCCGGTCGATGAACGGGATGAGCACGTGCAGGCCGGGATCGAGCGTCCGCTTGTAGCGGCCCAGCCGTTCGACGATCGACGCCTGGGCCTGCGGGACGATCCGCAGCCCCGTGCCCAGCGCGATGAGCACCGCGATGGCGACGACCGCGACGGCGATGAGGGTTCCCACTCAGTCCCCTTTCAGGACGAGGGCGGTGGCGCCCTCGATCGTGACGACCTCGACCCGGTCACCCGGCTCGATCACCTGCTGACCATCCCACGAACGGGCCGACCACACCTCACCCGCCAGTTTGATCTGACCCCCCTCGCCGTCCACGCGTTGCAGGGCCGTCGCGGTCTGGCCCACGAGTGCGGCGATGCCGGTGCGCTGGGCCGCGGGGGTGTGCAGGTGGCGCTTCGCCACGGGGCGCACCACGAGCAGGGTTGCGGCGGTCACCAGGGTGAACACCACCACCTGCAGCACCGGGCCGGCACCCAGGCCGGCCGCGGCCGCGGCGGCGAGGGCGCCTGCGGCGGCCATCCCGAGGACGAGCGTGAGGGTCAGCGCCTCCACGGCCATCAGGCCAGCGGCGACGATCACCCAGATGACCCATGCGGACACAGGATGATTCCACCACGAACCGGGGCCCGGCGCGAGCGGCGTCCGTCCACCGCCCGCACCGGTGCCGCCGAGGTCAGTGGCCGCCGCCGGCCGCGACCTTGGCGTGGGTGGTCGCGAACAGGCCCACCGCGCCCTTGGTGGCGTTGGTGAAGTCGTGGGTCACGAAGGGGTAGACCCCCTCCTGGTCGAGCCGGAACTCGGCCACCGCGCCCTGGGATGCCGAGAGGTTGAGCGTCTGGTTGCCGATGCTGAGGTTCTCGGGGTGGATGCCGTCGATCCACGCGCGGTCGAAGATGGTGCCCACCACGTGGAAGGCCGACCAGGTGTTGGGGCCGGCCGCCAGCACGAACGCCCGCACCGGCTCCCCCCGCCGGACGCGGATGGGGTGGTCCTTGTACTGGGCCGCGTAGCCGTTGAAGGCCACCACGTCGGGCTCGTTGGCCATGAGCTTGGTGTTGTCGGCGGGCTGGCCGGGGGTGTCCGAGACGTAGAACTCGCTCTGGACGAAGGCGAACTCCTGCTTCACCGGCGGCAGGCCGCCCTCGGGCTCGACGATGATCATCCCGTACATGCCGTTGGCGATGTGGTGGACCACCGGGGCGGTGCCGCAGTGGTACATGAAGACGCCCGGCGTGGTCGCCTCGAACGAGTAGGTGAGGCTCTCGCCGGGGTCGACGTTCCGGAACGCCTTGTCCGGGGCGATGCGGGCGGCGTGGAAGTCGATGCTGTGCTGGATCGTGCCCTTGTTGCGGATCGTCACCTCGACGGTGTCGCCCACGCGGACCCGGAGAACGGGGCCGGGGACCCGGTCGCCGAAGGTCCACACCTTCACGACCCTGCCGGGGGCGATCTCCATGTTCTTCTCGAGCATGTCGAGCACGACGCGCTGGACCTTCGCGGGGCGGTAGGCGGGAGCGACGGCGTCCTGCCGGTTGCTCTCGGCGCTCACGACCTCCGGGACGGTCGAGGTGGCGGCGTGCGTGGTGGCGTCGTGCCCCTCCGCGGTCGCCTGGGAGGACCCGCAGCCGGTCACGGCGATGGCCGCGGATCCAAGGCCCGCGGCGAGTGCCGAGGCGACGAGGAGGGAGAGGGTGCGGTTCCTGCGGCGGGCGGGCATCTGGTGCCTTCTTTCCTTGGAGAGAATTCTTCCTGTGGTGACTGTGTGAATTCACCCTCGTCATTTCTCACTGTCAAAGCAAGGGAAAATGCGCCCGGCCGCGCGGTCAGGTACATTCGCACTATGCAAACAGGGAAAATTCCTTCGGAGGTGGCCACGGAGCCCTTGCCGGCGGGCGTCGCGCAGGCATCCGCGCTCGCGCACCCGTCGCGCCAGCGGATCGCCCTGCTGCTCGCCGAATCGCCCGACGGCCTCAGCGCCGCGGAGATCTCGGCGGGCGTCGGCCTGCACCACAACGTGGTGCGTGAGCACCTGCGCACACTCGCCGGCGCCGGCGTGGTGGCCTCCGAGCGCGAGCGGCCCGCCGGGCGCGGCCGGCCCAGCGAGCGGTACATGCTCATCGACGACACGGCGCCGCGGGCCGCGGCCCACCAGGAGCTGGTGCGCCTGCTGGTGGGACTGCTGCTGGAGGCCGGGATGACCGAGGATCGCGCCGAGGCGTTCGGCCGGTCCCAGGGGGCCGGGCTGATGGCCGACGGCACGGCGGGCCGCGGGGCGATCCTGTCCGGCCTGGCGCGCCTCGGGTTCGCGCCGCGGGAGGTGGCGTCCGCCGCGGAGGCGGCCGCCGGCATCCTGGACGCGCGTCTCGAGCACTGCCCCTTCCGCGAGGCCGTGATGGCCCCCGGGGGGGAGGTCATCTGCGCCCTGCACGCCGGTCTCGTGGCCGGCATGGCGTCCACGTCGGGTCCCCGGGCGCGGCTCACCGAGTTCGTGGCCAAGGATCCGCGCATGGCCGGCTGCGTCGTGCGCCTGGAGGGCGTTCCCGACCCACCCCCGACACCGAGGACCGACCCATGACCACGAACGGCCCCGTCCCGATCCTGTTCGACGTCTACGGGACGCTGCTCGACACGGCGTCGGTCACGCGGGCATGCGACATGCTCGCCCGCGGGCGGGGCGAGGAGATCGCCGGCCTGTGGCGCGCCAAGCAGCTGGAGTACACGTGGCTGCGCACCGGCGCCGGCCGGTACGCGAACTTCCAGGCGGTCACCGAGGCCGCGTTGCGGCACGCCGTGCAGGCCATCGGCGTGCGGGTGACCGAGGACGCCCTGTCGGCGCTCTCGGGCGCCTACCTGATGCTCGACCCCTTCCCGGAGGTGGCGTCGGCGCTCACCCGGCTGCGCGGCGCCGGCCACCGGCTGGGCGTGTTGTCGAACGGTCTTCCCGAGATGCTGGGGCCCGCCCTCGCGCGGGCGGGGCTCGAGGGGCTGCTCGATCCGGTGCTCTCGGCCGATGCCGTGCACCGGTACAAGCCACACCCGCGCGTCTACGCCATGGGGCCCGCGGCGCTGGGCATGCCCGCCGCGGAGATCCTGTTCGTCTCGGCAAACGGCTGGGACGTCGCCGGCGCGGGCTGGGCGGGCTACCGGACGTTCTGGGTGAACCGGCGCGGGGCGCCACCCGAGGAGCTGGAGGTGAGCCCCTCCGCGACCGGGCCGACGCTGGACGCGCTCGCCGAGGCCCTGGGGGTCGGCGGGCCGAACGGGGTGCGATGAGCGGCGGCCAGGGCGCGATGCGTCTCGCGGTCTCACTCGACTATGCGCGCGATCCACTCCCGCAGATCGCCGTCCTCGGTGATCTGGAGGATGCCGGCGTCGATCTGGTCCTGATCCCGGAGGTCTACGGCCTCGACGCGGCGACCATCGCGGGCTTCGCCGCTGCCCGCACGCGGACGGCGCGGATCGGGTTCGGCGTGCTGCCGGTGCACACCCGCACGCCGGCGCTGATCGCTCAGACCGCCGCGGGCCTGGATGCCCTCTCGGGCGGCCGCGCCGTGCTGGGGCTCGGCACGTCGGGGCCCGGCGTGATCACCGGGTTCCACGGGGTGCCGTTCCGGCGGCCCCTGGCCCGTGTCCGCCAGGTCGTCGAGACGTGTCGCGCCATGTGGCGGCGGGAGCCGCCGCCGGGGTCGTCACTGCGGCCCCTCCTGGGGCCGCCGCGTGAGCGCATCCCGATCCACCTGGCGTCGCTGCGTCCCGGAGGCGTCGCGCTGGCCGCCGAGATCGCGGAGGGGTGGTACCCGCTGTTCCTGGCGCCGGACCGCGTCGAGGCGGTGTGGGGCGACGCCCTGCGCGCGGGTGCCGCGCTGCGCGACCCGGCGCTGCCGCCGCTCGAGATCGTCGCCTCCATGCACGTGTGGGTGGGCGCGGGCGGGGACCGGGAGGCGGCCACGGCCGCGGCGCGGGCGGACATCGCCCTGTACGTGGGCGGCATGGGACCGCGCGGCGGCAACTACTACAACGAGCTGGCCGGGGCCTTCGGCTGGCCTGACGCGGCCGCCGAGATCCAGGACCACTTCCTGGCGGGCCGGCGCGCCGAGGCGGCCGCGGCGATCCCCCCGGACATGCTCGACGGGCTCAGTCTGATCGGGGACGCGGGGGAGGTGCGCGCGGGCCTCGCGACGCTGCGGGCCGCGGGGGTCGGAACGCTCGTGGTGCGTGGCCCCGCGGCGCGGGACCCGAAGGCCATCGCAAATCTCCGCTATTTGCTGGATTCCTGAACTCCGGGTTACCTCGGGGTGCGTTGACGGAAAACCCGCAGCACTGCGAGCGTTTCGCGGGGACCAGCAAAGGGAGAGGTGCCATGGTCAGTATTGAGGGGAGCCGTGCGCCCGCGCGTCTGAGAGCGGGGGCCGTCCTCGGCCTCGGCGCTCTGCTCGTCGCAGCGCCGCTCGCAACGGCCCAGGGCAAGCGGGCGTTGCCCCCGTTGCCGAAGGTCGCGACGACGTCGAGTCCGATCGCGCTGTCACCCGACGGCAAGACGGTCTGGGTCGTCAACCCCGACGCGAACAACGTCTCGGTCATCCGCACCGACACGAACCGCGTCATCCGCAACATCAGCACCGACAGGGACCCGCGGGCGGTCGCCATCGAGCCCCGCGGCAAGTTCGCCTACGTGGCGAACCCCGAGGACAACTCGGTCACGATCATCCAGATCCAGAACCCGGATCCCAAGCGCTTCAAGGCCCGCCGCGTGAAGGACCTGGTCACGGGCGCGGAGCCGTGGCACGTCGTCGCCTCTCCCGACGGCAAGCGCGTCTTCGTGAGCAACAGCGGCCAGGACACGGTCACCGTCATCAACACGGCGACGAACCGGATCATCGGCAGCGTCAACATCGGCGACAGCGTCTGCAACGACCCCGACCGCACCCGGCACTTCCAGCCGAGGGGTCTCGCGGTGACCGGCAACAGCCGGCTGCTGTACGTCACCAGCTTCTTCTCGTTCACCAAGCCCGGTGGCCGTCAGGCCACCGACACCGGCCGCGCCGGCGCGGTGTGCCAGGTGCGCATCAACACCGCGGCGACCGCGATCGGCGGCTACCGCGCCACCCGGCGCGTCTCGCTCGAGCCGCAGCTCACCGGGTTCAACATCGACAGCACCGGTGACGGCGTCGCCGACCCCACGTCGGCGTTCCCGAACCAGCTGCAGAGCATCGTCATCCGCGGCAACCAGGCGTACCTGCCGAACATCGCCGCGTCCCCCAGCGGGCCGCTGCGGTTCAACGTGGACACGCATGCGTTCGTGAGCGTCATCGACGGCATCAACGGCGGCTCGCCGTCGGATGCCGGCTCGGCGAAGTTCCTGAACCTCCACCTGGGCGCACGCAACCCGGAGGCCGGCAAGGACAAGCTGTTCTTCGCCAACGTGTGGGCCGTCGGGTTCGCCCGGCGGGGCTCGACCGAGA
>LNFL01000054.1 GCA_001464275.1 Actinobacteria bacterium Ga0077560
GCACCATCCGGGCGCCCTCGTGGATGGCCGCGAGCGAGTTCGCGACCCCGCACTCGGCGTCGTTGTGGGTGTGGATGCCGATGCGGCCGTCCGGGATGGCCTCGCGCACGGTTCGCACGGCGCGCGCCACGTCGTGCGGCAGCGTGGCCCCGTTGGTGTCGCACAGGGTCAGCCAGGCGGCGCCCGCGTCGTGGGCGGCCCTCAGGCACTCGACGGCGTAGTCGGGGTGCGCCAGGAACGCGTCGAAGAAGTGCTCCGCGTCGTAGACCACCTCCTTGCCCTGCCGCACCAGGAACTCCACGGAGTCGGTGATCATGCGCAGGTTCTCGGCGCGGTCGACCTTGATGACCTTCTCGATGTGCAGGTCCCAGGTCTTGCCGACGATGGTGATGACCGGGGCGTAGCAGTCGGCGAGCCCCATCATCGCGGGGTCCTGGTGGGCCTTCACGCCCTTGCGCCGGGTCATGCCGAACGCGGCCACGCGCGTGTCGCCCAGGTCCACGGACTCCAGCGCGTCGAACATCTCGGCGTGCTTGGGGTTGGACATCGGGAAGCCCGCCTCGATGTAGTGCATGCCGAACTCGGCAAGGCGGCGGGCGATGGCGATCTGCTCGTCGACCGAGAGGCTCATGCCCTCGCGCTGAAGGCCATCGCGGAGCGTGGTGTCGTAGAGCAGGATCGGTTCCATGGGTTCCCTGACGTCCGTGTGGTGTCTCAGGTGGGCTGCTCCGCCGACGCGGAGACGTCGACGTGGTCGAGCCAGTCGGCGGACCGCGGGTCGCGACCCAGCGTCGCGGCGAAGAACCGCGCCTGCAGCCGCTTGGTGATGGGCCCGGGCTCCCCGACGAGGTGGTCGTCCACCTCGCGGATGGGGCACACCTCAGCGGCGGTGCCGGTTACGAAGACCTCGTCGGCGAGGTACAGCTCGGCGCGCGCGATCTCCCGCTCGACGATCTCGATGCCCTCCTCGCGCGCCAGCTGCAGGATGCAGTCGCGCGTGATGCCCTCGAGGATCGACGCGTTCACCGGCGGCGTGATGAGCCGGCCGTCGCGCACGACGAAGATGTTCTCCCCGGAGCCGTCGGCCACGTAGCCGGCCTCGTTCAGGAGGATCGCCTCCTGGTAGCCGGCCTTGTGGGTCTCGATCTTGGCGAGGATGGAGTTGAGGTACTGGCCGCCGGCCTTCGCCGTGGCCGGGATCGTGGTGCTGCCGATGCGCCGCCAGGTGGAGGTCTTCGCCCGGATGCCGTGCTCCAGGCCCTCCTCGCCCAGGTACGCCCCCCACTCCCACGCGGCGATCGCCACGTCGACGGGCGCGTCCAGCGGGAACAGGCCCATCACGCCGTATCCGCGCCACACCAGCGGCCGGATGTAGCAGCCCTCGGTGAGGCCGTTGGCCGCGATGACCTGGTGGACGGCGGTGCGCAGCGCGTCGCGGTCGAACGGGATGGGCATGTAGTAGGTCGACGCCGAGCGCTCGAGGCGCTTCAGGTGGTCGCCCAGCCGGAACACGGCCGGTCCCTGGTCGGTGGCGTACGCCCGGATGCCCTCGAACACCGAGGATCCGTAGTGGAGCGCATGGGACAGCACGTGGACCTTGGCGTCCGCCCAGTCCACGAGTGAACCGTTCATCCAGATCTTCTCGGCTTCCTGCATGCGTTGACGCCTCTCCACTGGTTCGCGGGCCGATCGCGAATCCTAGCCCGTTCCATGGCGCCGAGGTGTCGTGCTGGCATGCGTCTGCCGGGCCGCGGGGTGGGCCTCGTAGCGGCGGAAGCGCGGCACGATCGTGTTGTCGATCCACTCCCAGCGATCCTCGAACAAGGTCAGCAGCGGCCCGCGGCCGCCCCGCCTTCGGCGCCCGCGCATGACCGACATCCCGCAGACGCAGGGCCTGCCAGCGTCCCACGGCCCGCGGGGGCGACGTGATGGGGCGCGATCGCCGCGAGTCCCGCCCATTTGAACGGTGCGGGTCGGCCCCGGTACATCGCCGCGTAGCGCGCCGAGATCTGGCCATGTCGTTGGAACACGCAGCCCTGGCGCGGGAGCAGCGATTCGGCGTTGGCCCAGGGTCCCGCCGAACGGCGCTCCCGCCACGGCCGCGTCAAGATCCGGCAGTCCACACCGGTCGTCTGCTCATGGGAGCGGGACGGCTGTCGCGAGCACGGCCACCGGGGCGGATTCGATCGCCCATCGGACGCCGACGAGGTTCGGCAGCGGCGCGAGGCCGCGCCCGGGGAAGCCCGCCCCCCGCGGAGACCCGGCCACGAAACCGGGCTCCGTGGAAGTCTGGGCGGTCATCGCCTCTTGACCGTCACGAGCCGTGCGGAGGTGATGGGCTCGTTGACCGCGGCGCACCACGCCACGACGTACCGGTAGCGGCCGAGGTTGACGCCGCGCGGCACCCTGAACGACTGGGCGCCGCTCTCGGCCATGGACCCCAGGTCGATGTGGGTGCCCCCTGATGCGCTGGTGGCGAGGTACATCCGGAGCTGCACGGCGCGGCTGTCCGCGCGGAAGTTGCGGGCGAGGCGCAGCGTGCGGATCGCGCTGCGTCTGGTCACGCTCGCGTTTCCGGAGCCCGTGTACTTGGCGGTGCCGACGAACGTCCCCTTGAGCGTGGTCGTGGCGCCCTGCTGCTCGACGGTCGGGGCCGCAACGGTCGAGGGAACGGCGATGAGGGCCGTGGCGGCCCCCGCGAGGAGAAGTCTGTGGATACGCATTGGACGACCATCGCACGGCGCCCGGTCCGGACCGATTACAGCCCCCTTAACGGCGGTGCCCGTTCCGGATGCCGATTCGCGGAATCCTTCGCGCACCCCCGGGCCGAGACCTCATGGGGGTCCCGTCCCGGCGAACCAGATCGCCCGGCGGGCGTCCGCATCGCGCACACGCAGTGCCGGTGTCGCGAACGCCGCCGGCGCGGCGGCGGCGTTCAGCCGTACGCTTCGCCGCTGAGCGCTACAGAAGGGCCAGCAGCCGGTCGCTGATCTCCTGGGTGCCCATCTGCCCGCCCAGGTCGCGGCCCAGGGCGCCCTGTGCGAGCGCGGTCTCCACGGCGTGCTCCAGCTTGGCGGCGGCCTCCTCGGCCCCGAAGCTGTGGCGCAGCATCATCGCGGCGCTCAGGACGGTGGCCATCGGATTCGCCCAGCCCTTGCCGGCGATGTCCGGCGCGGATCCGTGCACGGGCTCGTACAGGCCGGCGGTGCCCGAGCCGAGGCTCGCCGACGGGAGCATCCCGATGCTCCCGGTGATCATCGCGGCCTCGTCGCTGAGGATGTCCCCGAACATGTTCTCGGTGACGATCACGTCGAAGTCCGACGGGCGGCTCACCAGCTGCATCGCGGCGTTGTCCACCAGGATGTGCTCGAGCTCGATGTCCGGATGGCTCGCGCCCAGCTCGGTCACGACCTCGCGCCACAGGCGGCTGCTCTCCAGCACGTTGGCCTTGTCCACCGAGGTGACCTTGCCGCGGCGGCCGGCGGCGGCGCGGAACGCCACCTCCGCGACGCGGGCGATCTCCTCGCGGCTGTAGGCGCAGGTGTCGTAGGCCATGTCGCCCTCGCGGCCGCGCTTGCCGAAGTAGATGCCGCCGGTGAGCTCGCGCACCACCAGCAGGTCGGTCCCGGCGATGCGGTCCCGGCGCAGCGGGCTGGCGTCGTACAGCGCCTCCAGGGGCTTCACGGGGCGCAGGTTGGCGAACAGGCCCAGGCCCGCGCGCAGGCCCAGCAGGCCCTGCTCGGGACGCGGCTTGTCGGGGTCGGTGGTGTCCCACTTGGGCCCGCCCACCGCGCCGAGCAGGACGGCATCCGCGGACTTGCACGCCGCGAGGACCTCGTCGGTGAGGGCCGTTCCATGGGCGTCGATCGAGCAGCCGCCCATGAGCTCCTCGCGCCAGGTGATCGACAGCCCGGCCGCGGGGGCCACGGCGTCGACGGCCCGGCGGGCCTGCGCGATCACCTCGGGGCCGATCCCGTCGCCCGGCAGCACCACCACCGTCACCTCGCCCACACGTCCCTCCACACATCCGCTGAATTGGCCGGGCGGCAGGCTAACAGCCCGCTCACGCCGCCCCGGCGTAGTCCTGGGATCCGTCGCCCGCCGCCACCGGGGCGCCGCGCTCCCCCACCCAGGCCATGGCCTCCACCTCGATGAGGAGCGCCGGGTCGATGAGCGCCGCCACCTCCACCATGGTCGCCGCGGGCGGCGCCGCGCCGAACGCCCCGCGGTGGGCCGCCGCCACCGCCTCCCATGCGCCGATGTCGGTCACGAACAGCCGCGTCTGGATGACGTCGGCCGGTCCCGCGCCGGCCCCCTCCAGCGCCGCCAGCACCCGCCCCATCGCGCTCCGGGCCTGGGTGGCCATGTCGCCGGCCGTGTCGGACGTGGTGCCCGAGACGATCACCAGGGCGCCGGCCCGCACGGCGCGGCAGTAGCCCACGAGCGGCTCCCAGGGCCCGCCCGATCCCATGCGCGCGATCGGCTCGCCAGGGGTGCTCGGCAGGGTCGGCATCCGTCGTCTCCTCGTCCGGCGGGGGCCGGGGACGGCGGGTTCCGAAAGGAGGTCCGCCGTCTGGCGGGCCCCCGGATGTGTCAGCTCAGGTCCGCGGCCTCGCCGCGGCGGACACCCCGGGATGCGCCGCCCGCAGGGGCGGCCAGGTCCAGCGGATGTCGGCGGCGGGACGCATTCCGGGCGACCCTAGCGCCATCAGGGGCGGAAGGCCATCCTCGAGCCCACCAGCACCAGCGCGGCCCCGGCAAGGCACATCCAGGGCCCCCAGAGGATCTCGAGGATGCCGGTGGGGCCGGGCGGGTTGGCCACCCGCAGCACCACCAGACCGCCGGCCGCGAGCGCGGTGACCGACACCAGGTCGGTCGGGAACCGGTCCAGATGTTCCATGAAGGTGAGCACCAGGGCGGCCACCGCGACCGCCGCGCAGGCGGCGATCCCGATGTCCACATAGGTCAGCACGCCCCAGGCGTCGGTCTGCAGGCGGCCCTGCCGCTCCAGGTCGTCGATCCCGGCGGCGAACGCCTGGAACATCCCGCCCGAGCCGTCGGCCGGCGCGACCATGCCGGCGAGGCCGCCGAAGAAGCCATCGGGCAGGTTGATCCGGTACCACGGCGCCCACAGCCCCGCCAGCATGAGCAGCGCGCCGGTGAGCACCGCGAACGGGCCCCACCCGAGCGTCCGGGGCGACTCGATGCCCTGCTCGTGCCGGATCGACAAGGTCATGGGCAATTCATCGGCAGGCCCCCGATGGGCCTCAACGCCCTACGGCATCGCGCGTGAGCCCCGACGGGCCCACGCGCGATGCGATCAGGCGAACTGCGTGGTCACCGGGCCCGAGCGCTCGCGATCCCGCTCGTACGCGGCGATCTCGCCGTCGTGCGCCAGGGTCAGGGAGATGTCGTCCCACCCGTTGAGCAGGTTCTCCCGGATCTCGTCCTCGATGGTGAACGGGAAGCTCTGCCCATCGGGCGCCGTGACCGTGAGCGACTGCAGGTCGACGGTGAGCTTCGCGCCGGGAGCGGCGGTGAGCTGGTCGATGATCGCCCGCACCTGCTCGGCGGGCAGCACCACCGGCAGCAGGCCGATCTTCGTGCAGTTGCTGCGGAAGATGTCGGCGAAGCTCGGCGCGATGACCGCGCGGAACCCGAAGTCCTCCAGCGCCCACGGGGCGTGCTCGCGGGAGCTGCCGCAGCCGAAGTTCCGTTCGGCCACCAGGATCTGGGCGCCCTTGTACTCGGGCTTGTCGAGCGGGAAGTCCGGCTCCCCGCGCCAGTCGAAGAACAGGAACTCGCCGAACCCGGTCCGCTCGATGCGCTTCAGGAACTGCTTGGGGATGATCTGGTCGGTGTCGACATCCGAGCGGTCCAGGGGGATGCCGATGCCGGTGACCGTGGTGAACGCGTCCATGTGATCAGCCCTCCGCGCCGACGAGGTCGACGTCCAGGCTGCGAACGTCGACGAGGTGTCCGGTGATGGCGGCCGCGGCGGCCATGGCGGGCGACACCAGGTGGGTGCGACCGCCCTTGCCCTGACGGCCCTCGAAGTTGCGGTTGCTGGTGGAGGCGCAGCGCTCGCCCGGCTCCAGGATGTCGGGGTTCATGCCCAGGCACATCGAGCAGCCCGCGTCGCGCCACTCGAAGCCCGCCTCGGTGAAGACCCGGTCCAGGCCCTCCTCCTCGGCGCGCGCCTTCACCTGCATGGAGCCCGGCACCACCATGGCGCGCACCCCGTCGGCCACGCGCCGTCCCCGGATGATCCCGGCGGCGGTGCGCAGGTCCTCGATGCGGCCGTTGGTGCAGGAGCCCAGGAACACGGTGTCCACGGCGATGTCCTCCATCGCCTCGCCGCCCCGCAGGCCCATGTAGTCGAGCGCCCGGCGGGTGGCCTCGCGCTCGACCGGGTCGTCGTAGTCCTCCGGCACCGGGACGCGGGAGGTGATGGGCGCCACCTGCCCGGGGTTGGTGCCCCAGGTCACCTGCGGGGCCAGGGACGCCGCGTCGATGACCTCCTCGCGGTCGAACACCGCGTCGGGGTCGCTGGGCAGCGCGCTCCAGCGCTCGACCGCGGCGGCGAAGTCGGCCGGGGCGGCCGGGCGGCCCTCCACGTAGCGGAAGGTCACCTCGTCCGGCGCGATCATGCCGGCGCGGGCGCCCCACTCGATCGACATGTTGCAGACCGTCATGCGGCCCTCCATGGAGAGCGCGCGGATGGCGGAGCCGGCGTACTCGACCACGTACCCCTGGGCGCCGGACACCCCGAGCTGCCCGATGGTGCCCAGGATGAGGTCCTTCGCGCCCACGCCCACGGCCGGGGTGCCCTCGATGCGCACGCGCATCGTGCGGGCCCGCGACTGCGGGAGGGTCTGGGTGGCCAGCACGTGCTCCACCTCGGAGGTGCCGATGCCGAACGCCAGCGCCCCGAAGGCGCCGTGCGTGGAGGTGTGGGAGTCGCCGCACACGATGGTCATGCCGGGCTGGGTGAGCCCCAGCTCCGGGCCGATCACGTGCACGATGCCCTGCCGCGGCGAGCGGATCGAGAACAGCGGCACGCCGAACTCGGCGCAGTTGCGCTCCAGCGCCTCGATCTGCTTCCGGCTGAGCGGGTCGGCGATCTCCTGGTCACGGCCGATGGTCGGCACGTTGTGGTCCACCGTGGCCATCGTGCGGTCCGGGCGGCGCACCTTCCGGCCCGCCAGGCGCAGGCCGTCGAAGGCCTGCGGGGACGTGACCTCGTGCACCAGGTGCAGGTCGATGTACAGCAGCCCGGGGCGCACCTCGTGCGCCTCCCAGACCTTCTCGAACAGCGTCTTCCCCATGCGGCTACACCCCTCCGGCCATGACTCGCTCACCGTGCTCGGCCCTGCGGCTGGCGTCGACGGCGCGCAGGTACGCGATCGCGCTCGCCTCCAGCACGTCCGTGGACACACCCTGCCCGGCGTACGTCCGTCCGCCGATGTCGCACACCACCCGTGCCTCGCCGAGGGCGTCCTTGCCGCCCGTGACCGACGAGACCTGGTACTCCAGCAGCTTGCCCTCGCTCCCGATGGCCGCGTCGATGGCCTTCATCAGCGCGTTCACCGGCCCGTCGCCGGTGGCGGTGCCCTCGTGACGACCGCCCTCGGCGTCGGTGACCACGACGCTCGAGCTGGGAGCCCCATCCCCGCCGGTGTTCACCGACAGGTGGTCCAGCTTGAACGCGGAGGGGCCCTCGGTGCGCATCTCGTCGCCCACCAGGGCCTCGATGTCGGCGGCCGAGATGCGGCCCTTGCGGTCCGCCACGTCCTTGAAGCGCACGAACGCGGCGTCCAGCTGGTCGCGGTCCAGCTCGTACCCCAGCTCGGCCAGCGCGTGGCTCAGCGCGTGGCGTTCTGGGCCAGGCCGACGCTGGTGGCGTCCATGATCTCGTAGGTCAGCGGGTTCGCCAGCACGCCGTGCTGGTGGATGCCCGCCTCGTGGGCGAAGGCGTTGCGCCCCACGATGGCCTTGTTCGGCTGCACCACGTACCCGGTGAGACGGCTCACCAGGCGCGAGCTGCGGGTGATCTCGGTGGTCTCGATGTTGCACCAGAGGCCGCCGACGTCCTCGGCGCGGGTGCGCAGGATCATCGCCAGCTCCTCGAGGCTCGCGTTGCCGGCGCGCTCGCCGATGCCGTTCACGCAGCCCTCCACCTGCCGGGCGCCCACGTGCATGCCGGCCAGGGAGTTGGCCACGGCCAGGCCCAGGTCGTTGTGGCAGTGCACCGACAGCGTCACGTCGTGCAGCGCCGGGCAGCGCTCGTAGAGCTCGGCCAGGAACCGCTGGAACTCGTTCGGCATGGTGTAGCCGACGGTGTCCGGGATGTTGATGGTGGTGGCGCCCTCGGCGATGGCCGCGCCGACCACCTCGGCCACGAACGCCGGGTCCGACCGGGTGGCGTCCTCACAGCTGAACTCCACGTCGTCCACGATGGAGCGGGCCAGCTTCACCGCGTCGGTCGCCGCCGCCAGCACGCGCGCGCGGTCCATGCGGAGCTTGTGCTCCATGTGGATGTCGCTGGTGGCGATGAACGTGTGGATGCGGCCCTGCTCGGCCACCTGCACGGCCTCGCCGGCGCGGGTGACGTCCTTCTCGTTCGCGCGGGCCAGCGCGGCCACAACGACGCCGGGGACCTCCTCGGCGATCGCCCGGACGGCCTCGAAATCACCCGGTGAGGTGATCGGGAAGCCGGCCTCGATGATGTCCACGCCGAGGCGGCGCAGCTGATGGGC
The DNA here is from genome assembly GCA_001464275.1 of Actinobacteria bacterium Ga0077560. Lineage (GTDB taxonomy): Bacteria > Actinomycetota > Thermoleophilia > Miltoncostaeales > Miltoncostaeaceae. The sequence continues at coordinate 8,760 of LNFL01000054.1, forward strand.
GATCTCCAGCTTCTCGCGGGTGTTCAGCGTGATGCCGGGCGACTGCTCGCCGTCTCGCAGCGTCGTGTCGAAGAACTTCACGCGCTGTGCTTCGTCTCGTGCCTGCGGGGTCTCCGCGCTCACGTCTCGACCTCCCTCGGGTCTCGGACTCGGGCTTCGGTTTCGGTGCCCGGACGTCCCGGGCGTGCGGTGTCGACTCGATCCCCCTACCGGGGGAGGAGCAGGAGACCCGCGAGGAGGCCGCGCATGACGTGTGAGCTGCGTGCGGCCGTCGACATGGGCGGCAGGATACATGACCGCCGCCGGTGCGGGACGGGGACGCACACGGGGCCGCCCGGCGTTCGCCGGACGGCCCCGTGGTCACGCCCTTCCCGTGAGGGGAGGCTCAGTCGTCGGTGCCGGGAGCGCCACCCGCCTGGAAGCGCGCGACCATCCGGTCGAGCTCCTCCGCCGCCTGGGCGACCGTGGTGGATGCCTCGGTCACCAGCTCCACCGAGGCGGAGGACTCCTCGGACGACGCGGCGACCTCCTGGGCCGCGGCGGCGTTCTCCTCGGAGACCGAGGCCACGGCGGCCATGCCGTCCTGCGCGTGGGATGCGCCGGTGCGGAGCTCGTCCGCCGCGGTCGCCACACCGCTGACCTCTCCCGTGACGTTCGCGACCTGGTCGCGGATCGCCCCGAAGGCGTCGGCGGCGGCGTTCATCCGCTCGGCGCCGGTGGCCACCGCGCCCCGTCCGGCGGCCATCGCCTCCACCGCCCGGGCCGACTCGTCCTGGATGTCCTGGACGATCCCCGCGATGGAGGTCGCCGCTGCCTGGGACTCCTCGGCGAGCTTGCGGACCTCGTCGGCCACCACCGCGAACCCGCGGCCCTGCTCACCCGCCCGCGCCGCCTCGATGGCCGCGTTGAGCGCCAGAAGGTTGGTCTGGGCCGAGATCTCGGCGATCGTGGAGACGATCTCCCCGATCTGCTCGCTCTTGGTGCCGAGGGCGGTCACGACCTCCCCGGCGGCCGTCACCGAGCGCTCGATCTCGGACATGGCGTTCGCCGCGTCCCCGAGCGTCCGGACGCCGTCCGCGGCGGTGCCGTCGGCCTCACCGGCGGCCTCGGCGGCGGCGCGGCCGCGGGCGGCCACCTCGCCGACACCGCCGCCGATACCGGCGACGATCTCGGCCACCTGCTGAGTGGTCTCGGCCTGGTCGGACGCCCCCGCCGCGACCGACTCGATGGTGGTGGCGATCTCGCCCACCGCGGTCCGCGCCTGCTCGGACGCCTGCCGCATCTCCTCGGCCGACGCCGTCAGGGTGTTGGCCTGGCGGGTCACGCCGGCGATGATCAGCTCGAACTCACCGAGCATGCGGTTCAACGAACCGCCGAGCTCGCCGATCTCGTCCTTCGCCGAGTCGTCGACGCGGGTGGACAGGTCGCCCGTCTCGCCCACGTGGAGCACCCGGTCACGCAGCTCGCGCAGCGGGCGCACGATGGAGCGGGCGAGCAGGAACGACAGGGCGATGCCGAGGGCCAGGGCGAGCAGGCCCAGCGCGATCAGGACGGTGCGCACCGTGCCCACCGACGATGCGACCTCGGCCTTGGCGGTGTTGACCTCGGCCTGGACGGCCTTCTGGATCACGTGGCCCTGCTCGGAGAACTGCACGATGAGTGCCGTCGCCTCCGGAAGCAGGCGCTTCACGGTCGCCGTGTCCCCGCGACGGGCCGCCGGAGCGATGCGGTCGAACACCAGCGGGTCGTGGATCTGGTCGAGGTCCTTGGCCTTCTGGACCGCGTCGAGGATCGTGGAGTTGCCCGGGAAGCGGGCCACGATGCGATCGGCGATGCCGAACGCCCTCTCGGCCGAGGCCTCGAACTCGTCCAGCAGCTCGGGGTTCGTGGTGACCGCGAACTCGGCCTGCAGGCCGCGCTGGAGCTCCATCTGGTCGACGAACACCACCGACAGATCGACCCACTCCTGCAGCTCGGCGGCGTCCGCGACCTTGCGGTCCGCGGCGCCCACCTCGACGACCGCCAGACTGACGGCCACGGCGAACAGCAGCAGGATGCTGCCGGTGACGAGCGCGAGCCTGCGGCCCACGCTGAAGCGTGAGAGGAGAGCCATCCTGACTCCTATTTCAGCCCGGCATCCGGCCGGGACGGTCGCAGGCCACGGGGGGGCACTGCGCCACCTTGGTCATCGGCCGAGCGGGTCCCCGATTGAGCATCGGGGTCACAACCGGCGAGGGGCCGCCCGGCGTGACGCCGGACGGCCCCTCGGACCCGTCTGCGATGCGCCCGGATCAGACCGTGAAGGCGCTCACCAGCTCGTCCAGCTCCCGCGCCGAGCCCGCGACCTGCTGGGCGGCGGCGGCGGTCTGCTGGGCGGTTGCGGACGTCTCCTCGGTGGAGGCCGAGACCTCCTGCACCGAGGCGGCGTTCTCCTCGCTCACGGCGGCCACCGAGACCAGTGCCTCGCGGACCTCCGTGGACCCGGCCTCGAGCTGCTGGGCGGCGGCGGCGACGGACATCACCTCGCCGGACAGCGAGGCGACCCGCTCCCGGATGGTGCCGAACGCGTCACCGGCGGCGCCGACACGCTGGACGCCCACCGCGACCTCCTCGCGGCCGGCCTCCATGGCCTCGACCGCGCGCTCGGTGTGCTGCTGGATCTCGCCGATGATCGACGCGATCGAGCCCACCTGCTCCTGGGTGCTCTCGGCCAGCTTGCGGACCTCGTCGGCCACAACCGCGAAGCCGCGGCCCATCTCCCCCGCGCGGGCGGCCTCGATGGCCGCGTTGAGCGCCAGCAGGTTCGTCTGGCCGGCGATGTCGCTGATCGTGTCGACGATCTGCCCCACCTGCGACCCGCGCTCGCCGAGCGCCACCACGATCGCGGCGGCGTTGGCCACGCGCTCCTCGATGCTGGTCATCGCGGCGGTCGCGTCCTCCACCGTGCGGGCGCCGTCACCGGCGGCCCGGTCGGCCTCCTCGGCCATGGCGGCCGCGGTCTCGCCGGACCCCGCGACGCGCATCACGCCCTCACCCATCTCCTGCATGGTCTCGCTGACCTTGGACGTGGCCTCGGCCTGGTCCTGGGAGCCGCGGGCGACCTCGTCCACGGTGTTGGCGATCTGCGCCACCGCGAGACCGGCCTGCTCGGCGCCGCGCGCCATGTCGTCGGCGATGTCCACCTGCAGGCGGGCCGCCGCGGCGACCTTCTTCATGACGTCCTGGATGCGGCCGGCGAACTCGTTGAACGTGCCGCCAACGTCGGTGAGCTCGTCGGCACCCTCCACGTCCAGCCGGACCGTGAGGTCACCCTCGCCCACCAGGCCCAGGCGCTCCTTGAGCTGCGTCAGCGGCCCGGTGATGGAACGCGTGATGAACAGCGCGAGGCCGATGCCCGCGAGGATCGACAGCCCGACGAAGAGGAAGAGCAGCAGCTTGGCCGCCGAGAACGCGGAGTCGGTCTCTGCCACGGCCTGGTCGGAGAGCGTTACGTTGAACGCCAGGTGCTCCTCCACGGCGGCGGCGAGACCGTCGAACGACTCCATCGAGTCGTTCAGCAGCTTGGCCGCTCCATCCCGGTCGCCGGCCGCGAGCAGCCTCGGCAGGTCGGCCGTCTGCGCGATGTAGCTGTCGTACCCGCTCTGGATCTTGTCGAAGCCGGCCTGGTCGGCGCCATCGACGATGGTGGGCTCGTAGAGCTTCATACCCTCGGCGAACTCGGCCTGGTGCTCCACGACCTCCTCGAGGTCCGTTCTCCGGGCCGCGGCATCCTCCGCGAGGACCGCCTGGTTCTGGTGCACACGAAGGTGGGCGACCGTCGAATCGACATCGCCGAGGATCTCCACGGCGACCAGCGGGTTCTCGGCGATGAAGTCCGCCCGGTCCTTCATGGCGGACATCTTCCAGATGCCCACCCCGCTCGCCGCGACGACGGCGAGGATGAGCAGCGTGAAGCCGGCGATCAGCCGCTGGCCCACACGGATGCGGCGCAACATCGACCCTCCTTGGTCGGTGTATGGGGGTCGGCACGCGTCATGCGGCCGAGCGATGCTGATGAGACGGGAACGCGCCATCCCGGCGGTCCCGGAAGAAGCCTCATGTGAAGGATCGGTCCACCGGGGGAGTTCTTGACCCCGCAGTGAATATTCTCGCCTGGGTCCCGAGGACCGGAGCGGACGCCCGCGAGGATGCGGGGCCGCCCCGGGAATGCCCCGGGGCGGCCCGTGGGTTCAGACCCGGAAGCCGGCCACCAGTTCCGCGAGGTCCCGCGCGGACCCCGCGACCTGCTGCGCGGCCGCGGCGGTCTCCTGCGCGGTCGCGGACGTCTCCTCCGTGGACGCGGCGACCTCCTGCACGGCGGCGGCGTTCTCCTCGCTGACCGCGGCGACCGAGACCATGGACTCCCGGACCTCGCCCGAGCCCGCCTCCAGCTGTTGTGCAGCGGCGGCCACCGACATCACCTCGGCGGACAGGGACTCCACGCGGCCGCGGATCGTCTGGAACGCCTCCCCGGCCGCACCGACCCGCTGCACGCCCACCGCCACCTCCTCGCGCCCGGCCTCCATGGCCTCCACCGCGCGCTCGGTGTGCCGCTGGATCTCACCGATGATCGCCGAGATGGACCCGACCTGCTCCTGCGTGCTCACGGCGAGTTTGCGGACCTCATCGGCGACCACCGCGAAGCCCCGGCCCGTGTCACCGGCCCGCGCGGCCTCGATCGCCGCGTTGAGCGCCAGCAGGTTCGTCTGCTCGGCGATCTCGGAGATCGTGTCGACGATCACCCCCACCTGTGAGCCGCGCTCGCCCAGGGCCACGACGATCTCCGCGGCCGTCGTCACACGGCGCTCGATGCCCTCCATCGCGACCGTCGCCTCCCGGACCGTGCGCGCGCCGTCGCCCGCGGCCGCGTCGGCGTCCTCCGCCATCCCCGCGGCCGCCTCACCTGAACCGGCCACACGGCGCACGCCCTCGCCCATCTCGCGCATCGTGTCACTGACGCGCGATGTGGCCTGGGCCTGCTCCTGCGAACCCCGGGCGACCTCGTCCACCGTGCCGGCGATCTGCGCCACGGCCAGCCCCGCCTCCTCGGCGCCGCGCGCCATGTCCCCGGCGATGTCCACCTGCTGGCGGCAGGCGACGGCGACGCGCGTCATGACGCCCTGGATGCGCTCGGCGAACTCGTTGAACGTGCCGCCCACATCGGTGAGCTCGTCGGCGCCCTCCACACCGAGCCGGACGGTGAGGTCGCCCTCGCCGACCCGGCCGAGGCGCTCCCTGAGCTGCGTCAGCGGCCCGGTGATGGACCGCGTGATCAACAGCGTCAGGGCGATACCCGACAGCAGGGCGAGCACCAGGAACACGCCGATCAAGAGCTTCGCGCTGGCGAAGGCCGAATGCGCGCGCTCGACGGCCGTCTCGGCGACCCCGTCCTTGAAGGCCACCCACTTGGCGATGTCCGCGTCCAGGGCCTCGAACCACGGGGTGCCCTCGACGACCAGGAGATCGCGGGCCTCCGCGGCCCGGCCGGTCCGGCTGAGCTCGATCGCCCGCGCGGTCCCGTCCGCGTAGCGCGTCCACTCCGCCGACACACGCTCGAGATACGCCCGGTCCTCCGCGCTGACCACCGTCATCTCGTTCGCCTTGAGGGCCGACGCCACGTGGGCCGCCTCGTCCTCGATGACACCCTCGATCTCGGCCCGGAGACCGGGCTCGTCGATGCTGAGGTACTCGAACTGCGCGAGCCGGTAGTGGGAAGCGGCCTTCTCCAGGTCGCCCAGCGCCTCCACGGCCACCAGCGGGTTCTGGGCGATGAAGTCCGCCCGGCCGTTCATCACGGACATCTTCCACACCCCCACGCCCGCGATGGCGGTGGCGGCGAGGATGAGCAGTGCGAAGCCGGCGATCAGCCGCTGGCCCACGCGAATTCGGCGCAACATCGACCCTCCCTGGTCAGAGCGATGGCACCCGCCCGGTGCGGGCTCAGACCGGCGGCGGGGCGCACCGGGCCCGGGTCATCGCTCCGGGCAGGGATTGGATCGCCCGTTCGGGAGCGTTCTTGACCGCCCCGGCACCCGGGCGGGACGCGGATGCGATCGGCACGCACGGCGACCATCGGTTCACGGCCGTTCCACATCCGGACGAATCGACGCCCCGGACTCCCGGGGGGCGGTGGCTCAGCCCGAGAGCGCCCCGCACGTGGTCAGCCCGCGAGCGCCCCCGCCACGTGGTCGACGCAGGCGGTCAGCGCCTCGACGTCCGCGGGGTCGATGGCCGGGAACATTCCGATGCGCAGCTGGTTGCGTCCCAGCTTGCGGTACGCCTCGGTGTCCACGACCCCGTTCGCGCGCAGGATCTTCGACACCATGGCGGCGTCCACGCCCTCCAGGTCGATGGTGCCCACCACCGGCGACCGGTGGGCGGGCTCGGCCACGTAGGGGGTCGCGTACGGCGTGCGCTCTGCCCACCCGTACAAGGTGGCGGCCGAGGTGTCGCTGCGCGACGCCGCCCACTCCAGGCCGCCGTTCTCCAGCATCCACGCGATCTGGCGCTCCAGCATGAAGATGGTGGCCAGCGCCGGCGTGTTGTAGGTCTGGTCGAGCCGGCTGTTGTCCAGCGCGATCTTGAGGTCCAGCGACGCCGGCACCCACCGCGACCCGGCCAGCCGCTCGATGCGCTCGACCGCCGCCGGTGAGCAGCAGGCCAGCCACAGGCCGCCGTCGGAGGCGAAGCACTTCTGCGGGGAGAAGTAGTAGACGTCCACCTGGGAGGGGTCCCAGCGCAGGCCGCCCGCCCCGGAGGTGGCGTCCACCAGCACCAGGCCGTCCGCCTGCGGCCGGGTGAGCCGCATGGCCACGCCGGTGGAGGTCTCGTTGTGGGTGAGGCAGTACGCGTCCACCGTGGCGTCCGGCACCGGCTGCGGGTGCGTGCCCGGCTCGGAGGTCACGATGACCGGGTCCTCCAGGTGCGGCGCGGCGGCCGCCGCCTGCCCGAACTTGCTGCTGAACTCACCGAAGGACAGGTGCTGGCTGCGGCGCTCGATGAGGCCGAAGGTGGCGACGTCCCAGAAGAGGGTGGCGCCGCCGTTGCCGATCAGCACCTCCCACCCCTCCGGGAGGGCGAACAGCTCCGCGAGGCCCCGGCGCACGGATCCCACGACGCTCTTGACCGTCTTCTGGCGGTGGGAGGTCCCCAGGTAGGAGACCGACACGCCGGTGAGTTCGCCCACCACCTCGGGGCGCACCTTCGACGGCCCGCAGCCGAAGCGGCCGTCGCGCGGCAGCAGGTCCCGCGGGATCACGATGTTCGGCGTCTCGGTGCTCACGCGCCCCTCCGGTCGCCCGGTGTCAGCCGGGCAGGTTGACGAACCACACCCGCTCGAATCCCTCGATCGCCCGGATCCGGTCCTGGGCGCCGTCGGGGACGGGCGAGTCGATGCTGA
>LNFL01000055.1 GCA_001464275.1 Actinobacteria bacterium Ga0077560
CCGATCCCGGCGGGTCAATGCGGCGGCGCTGCAGGAGCTTCTGGTGCATGGGATCCGGTACCTGGTCCCGCCACGCATGCTCGGGCCGGCGAGGGGCATTGCGACGGCGTGGTCCGCCGAACCCCTGAGCCGGATCCTCTCGGGCGAGGCCGACGAGCCGGTCGTCTGGGCGCACGCGGAGGGAACGATGCGCGGAACGGCGATCGAGCCCATCCACCCCTGCGTTCCGGATGCCGCGCGTCGGGACGACGTCCTCCACGCGCGTCTGGCGCTGATCGATGCCCTGCGGGCCGGTGGGCCTCGCGTGCGCCGGGAAGCGGCGACCGCCCTCGCAGAAAGCCTCACGACGCCTGCGCCCGCATGAGCGCCGAGCTGGACCTCGCGGCCGAGCTTCTGGGGGAGCTCACCGAGGAGGTCGTGTTCCTCGGAGGGGCGACGATCGGCGTGTGGATCACGGACCCAGCGGCACCCCCGGTGCGGGTCACCAAGGACGTCGACGCGATCATCGAAGCGACCTACTCCCAGCTGGAGGCCTTCGCCATGCGGCTGCGGGCCCGGGGCTTCCGGAACGACCCCGACGTCATCTGCCGCTACGTCCACCGGACCGGGGTCGTCCTCGACGTCATGCCGGTTGCCACGGAGGTCCTCGGGTTCAGCAACCGCTGGTACCCAATGGCCATGGCGCACGCCGAGCCGATCGAACTGCCATCGGGCCGGCGGATCCGAGTCGCCTCGCCCGTATGGCTCATGGCGACCAAGGTGGAGGCGTACCTCGGTCGCGGCGGCAACGACCCGCTCAGCAGTGCGGACTTCGAAGACCTCGTGCGACTCGTCGACGGCCGTCCTCGCCTCTTGGACGAGGTCGACCACGCCCCGGTTGAACTCCGCAGTTTCCTCGCGGACAGCTTGGGCGACCTCGCGCGACGGGACGACTTCCCGGAGGTCGTGGAGGGATGCCTGCCGAACGAGCCGGGGAGCTCTGCCCGCGCCGCAATCGTGGTCGACCGCTGGAAGCGCCTGGCGGAGCTGCTCCGGAGCTGAAGGAGGGGCCCCAGAACCTCAGCAAGGGCCCGTCAGAGCGTCGCGCAGCGGGCAGGCGCTATGAGGTGTGCTCGGGGCCGACGAGGTCCAGTGCGGACCCAACGACCTCGGGCTCGGGGAGCCCGTCGAGGACGACGCCCTTCGACACGTTGAGCAGCTCGATGGAAACGAGTCGGCCCTCGGCGTCGAAGTCGAGCGCGCGGTCGCGGTCCAGCCGGACGAGCTTCGCCGACGTACCGTCGCCGGCTCCGGGGAAGTCGATGGCCAGGGCGTCGACGGACGGGTCATACTTCACACGGATCGGGCGAGCCACGTGAGCAGCCAACCAGCGCGCGCGTTCCCCGTCCAGCGCCGCACCCGAGGTGGGGCAGAGGCCGATTCATCGGCCCCTCCCTCTCTCCGCCGCCCAGACCGCCGGCGACAGGTCCAGGGTGGCAACAAAGTGGCAACACGACCCACCGAGACGTACCGAGATGATCGGTCGTCATCTCTCGCCGCATAGTGGCGATTAGCAGGCGGTTGGCCAGACCAACCGAGACCAGCCGAGATGGCCGGGGGTGACTTCTAATCCGCCGGTCGGAGGTTCGAATCCTCCCGGGCGCGCTTCCTCAGAACGTCGGCTGCGGTAGTCGGCACAACATGGTGTTCAGGGACCCAATCCGCCGACTGCGCAGACGGACCGCCGCGACGATGGCGAGGCCGGTGGCCCTCAGGGACGGCTCGTGCTTCGCGGACTCCGACTCGGCGAGCGAGAAGGCGCACCGAGCGGTGGGGAGGATGGATGCAAGGTCCCGCGGCCTATCGCGCGGCGGTTGCCGCGTTTCGGTCCGCGAGGGTCCGGAACGCTTCAACGAGTTCCGGGGGCTCGACGACCTCGATGTCGGTGTCGAACCGGCTGAACGATGCGGCAAGGGCGACCCAGGACCAGGAGCCGGACCGTAGGGAGCATCGGCTGTCGCTGAGCTCTTGGACGGTGCCGTCGCCGGCGAAGGGCAGCACGTCGCGCACGGGGAGGCCCAGGATGACGGTTCCCGTGCAGGGCCACTCGTTGTTCTGCGCGGAGCCCTTGAAGCGGGCGGAGATGTAGTCGGCGACGTTCCCGCCGGGGACCTGGCGGGGGGTGAATCTCTTGCCGTGGGGCGTGCGAGGGGTGATGCGGTCGACACGGTGGAGACGCCAGTCGTCCTGGTCGAGATCCCAGGCCAGGAGGTACCACCGCCCACCGCCGAATGCGAGGTGGTGGGGTTCGACCCAATGCCGCACGGGCTCCAGACCGGCCTGCCGGGAGACGTAGTCGAAGCGAAGGGTCTGGTGTGCCCGGATCGCGGCCGAGATCTCCACGAGTGTCTCGGGAGCGATGGGCGTGGGTGGAGCGTCGCCCGGACGGCCGGGGATGGCGGTGATGTCCAGGCCGTCGAGCCTGTGGCACAGGCGGGAGGGGAGGACCTGTCGGATGGTGGTGAGCGCCCGGAGTGATGCCTCCTCGAGGCCGGAACCGGAAACGGCGGCGGTCTGAAGGGCGAGGGAGAGGGCGACGGCCTGGTCGTCGTCGAACAGCAGCGGGGGCAGGTCTGCGCCGGCGTCGAGGCGGTAGCCGCCGTCGGGGCCCTTCGTGGCGTGGATGTTGTAGCCCAGCTCCCGGAGCCGGTCGACGTCGCGGCGCACGGTGCGGTGGCTGATGCCGAGCCGTTCGGCCAGGAGTGCCCCGGGCCAGTCGCGACGGGTCTGCAGCAGCGACAGCAGATTCAGCAGTCGCGACGTCGGGGCGGTCATGCGGTGAATCCTATGGCAGATATAGGACACGAACTGACCTCTACCGCTGCGAGTGTGCGTCGTGTGCCGGGGGCGGACCCCGGACCATCATGCGAGGAGCCATTCATGACCATCACCACCACGACGCATCTGAACTTCCGCGGCGATGCCCGCGAAGCGCTGGAGTTCTATCGATCGGTGTTCGGCGGGCGGATCACCGCCATCGCGTACGCCGACTTCGGCATGCCGAAGGACGCCCCCGGTGCCGATGGCATCGTCTTCGGCCAGCTCGAGTCCCCGGCGGGGTTCCGGGTGATGGCGTACGACATCCCCGGCCAGACCGGCGGGTCGGCCGCGAACGCCGGGACGACCGTGCGGGAGAACGGGGCGACGATCACCGACCGACCGTTCTTCGTCTCGGTCCGTGGGGAGACCCTCGATGAGGTGCAGGGCTACTGGGACAAGCTCACCGAGGGCTCGGCGGTGGTCGAGCCGCTGGCCGCCTCGCCGTGGAGCCCGGGTTTCGGGATGCTCACCGACCCCTTCGGTGTGACCTGGATCCTCGATGTCGCCGCTCTCCCCACCGCCGAGTAGCGCCTGCGCTCACGCTGCGGCGCGCGGGGTACACTCTGCGCCGCAGCGTCCAATCCGGCTCAAGACCCCGCATGAACGCAGCGCCCGACGAGCGATGGACTCCCCGCCCGCACGTCGTCGCGGCGCTTCACGCCAAGCTCGTTGCGCTTCGGGACAATGACCCGGACATGCCGGACCTCGAGATCCGCGAGGTCACCCTCGAACCGGATGCCGCGGTGCTGCGGGTCGTGTTCACGCACGGCCGCCACCCCGGCCGATTGCTCGGCATCCGGTTCAACGCCGACCTGCGGGAGTTCCCTCCGCCACCGGGTCTCACGGGCCGGGAGGCGCACGAGGACGAGTGGCTGCTCCTGCTCCCGCACCTGTTCATCGAGGAGTTCTGGACGCACCGGTTCTGCCGGCTCACCGACGACGTCACCTGGTTCGAGAGCTTCCCACCGGAGGGCCCCGGGCCGTACTCCGCGGGGATCACCTGAGCTGAGGACCCGCGGGTGGGGCGGAGCGGCCCGTGTGCGGCAGCCGGATCAGGCCCCGGCCAGCCACCGCCGCACGTCGTCGCTCAGGATCACCTCGTACGGCAGGGCCCGCAGGTCATCGGCGGTCACGTCGAGGCCGCGGGCCCGGGCGAGGCCGGCCAGCCACTCCCAGGGATGGGCCTCGGCGCACTCGTCGTCATCGGGGAGCACGGTCGTCAGGACGTCCGCGACGAGGTCCGCGGGTCCTGCCTGCCGGGGACGCCGATGGTGCGGACACCTCCGATGGTGAAGCCCCGGTCACGGTGCAGGGTCACACGCCGGCCATCGTCGAGCAGCACGAACTCGCTCACGTCGAAGCTGTGGGTGTGCTCCTGATCCAGCCGGGGCGGTCCCAGATCGCACACGGCCCCCAAGCCCACGACGCGGCCCGGCGCGACGGGTGGCAGCGGGCCGCTCGGCTCCCCGCCGTCCGGGTGAGGGGCCCAGCCCCCGTCCGCATCCATCACTCGCGGCACCCCGCTGGTCCGTCCTGCATCGGGGGCTCATGGACACGCGGCATCGTCACCACCGTGATCGTAAGCCGTCTTCGACCGTCCGGTCGACGCGTCGGGCGTCCCGCCCCGCGGTGGTCACCGCGTGTGCGGGCGTTGGTGGGCGGGCCAGCCCCGATTCCCACAGGAGCCGAATCCGCACTCTTCCGCACACGGCGGCGCTCACTTTCCGGATGCCGGCGTCAATAGATGACAGCAGAATGAGGAAACAGGAGTCGGTGTTCATGCGCCGGCAGCAGCGGAGCCCGGGGAGCGGGCAACCGGTTGCCGCCGCACGCGCCGCACACCGCCGGGGACCAGCGGCGTTCAGACCAAGAGCCGTTCCAACCGACCAAGGAGCCCGGGATGTTCAGCACGGTGATCGCCGGAATCGACGGAACACGGGCGAGCCTCGAGGCCGGCCGGCAGGCCGCCCAGCTCGTCGCCCCCGGCGGGCAGCTCATCCTGCTCGCCGCCGCCGACCCGTACCTGACCATGTTCAACCGGTGGGGCACCGAGCGGCTGGTGCAGCCGGATGAGGCCCGCACCGCGGAGGTCCTCACCCTGGCCAAGGCGCGCATCGGCCAGCGGGCCGAGGAGTCCCTGCGCGCCATGCGCGACCAGCTGCCCGACACGCTTCGGGTCACGCTCCGGGTCGAGGGCGGCCGGGGGTGGGATGTCCTCCGGGACGTCGCGGAGGCCGAACGCGCTGACCTGATCGTGATCGGCAGTCATGGCGGGACGCGGCTCGCGGGCATCGCGTTGGGCAGCACGGCCACGGAGCTGCTCCACGACGCCCCGTGCTCGGTGCTGATCGCCAGGACCCCGTACAACCCGGCCCGGTTCCCCTCGAGCCTGGTCGTCGGCGTCGACGGCTCCGCCTGCTCCCTCGCGGCCCTCGACCTGGCGAAGGACCTCGTCGCACGTGCGAACCATCCGGTGACGGCCACGGCGCTCGCGGCCAAGGGCTCGGATCTCTCCGAGGAGGGTCTGACGCGACTTGCCGAGCCGCTGCTCGTCGCCTTCAGGACCGAGCGCCCGGTCGACGCCCTCGTCGCGGCGGCGTCCTCGACGGATCTGGTGATGATCGGCGCTCGCGGGCTGGCCGGGGCACGAGCGCTCGGCAGCGTCTCGGAGCGGGTCGCCCACCAAGCCGAGTCGTCGGTGCTCGTCGTTCAGGGCCCCCGCTGACCACGGGCACCGCTCCGGCGGGTTGAGCGGGGGCGGCACCGAACATCGGAGGTCACGGGGCGCCGGCTGGGCTTCGCCGGCGCCCCCGGGCTGGGTGTGGGAGGCGCTACCGGCCCGAGACCCGCCGCAGTCGCTCGAGCAGGTCCTCGGCGGCCGCCTTGACCTCGGCGTGCCCGTCCCGCTCGGCCGTGACCAGCGCGTGCACCAGGGCCGACTGATGCACCTGGCGGAAGTCGCCGGTGGGGAACCCGTACCGCTCCTTGGTGTCGTACTGCTCGTCGTCATCCACGCCGAGATGCCAGGCCGAGTACTCCTCCCAGGAGTGCGTCTCCAGGAACGCGTCCTGGGCCTCGGGTGACGGCCGCGCCTCGAACCAGTCGCTGGAGGGCACCACCTGACCGCTCTCGATGAGGCGGCGGGCGTGGCGGATGGCGATGTCGTTCTCGCCGAAATCGGGCATTCGGGTCCTCGTGGGTCGCGTGGGCGGCACCCCCGGACCTCGGACGACCGACGTGACAGCCGGGCGGTCCGCGGGAGCCGTCCGGACACTAACCGCCCCCGCGGAAGGGTGACCTCGCCGCCACCGTCCGGATGTCCTCACCAATGCTTCACCTCACCCATACACACGGGGCGTCACGGGGAAGGGGGACGGCGGTCAGACGGGTGCGTCCCATCGACACCGACCCCAAGGAGATCCCGATGACGCTTCGCATCCGCAGGCTCGCCACCGTCACCGCCGCAGGCCTCGCCATCGCCGCCCCGGCCGGCGCCGTGCCATCCACGCCGATCCTCGATCCGGCTCCCGTCTACGCCCAGGGCACGACGGCCAGCCCCAGCTGGACCCCGTCCACGTTCGCCGCCATGTCGGCCGACCGCGGGTACGAGATCGAGGTTGCCGACAGCGGGGGCGGCTTCTCCTGGCGCGTGCTCCCGGGTGGCGCGCTCACCCAGCACACGCTCACCGGACTGAACGACGGGCTCTTCTACACGGTGCGTGTCCGGGCACGCGAGCGGGAGTGCCTCGTGCCGGTGTTCCGCTCGTGCCCGGCGTGGTCACCGGCGTTCAGCCAGAGCCCATGGAGCCCGCCGGTCGTCTTCCGCGTGGACGCCACCGCGCCCACCGGGACGCTGACCATCGACGGGGGCACGGCGTACACCACCGACCTCGACCTCGACCTCGCGCACACCGCCACCGACCCCATCGTCGCGGGCCCCGCGTCGGGAATGGCGTGGCTGGAGGTCTCGCAGGACGGCAAGTTCACCTGCGAATCGGAGGGCGCCGACGAATGCCCGCAGCCCTTCGCGGCGGCCACCGTGCTGCGCCTGGCTGACGGGGAGGACGGTGAGCGCACCGTCCAGGTCCGGTACCGGGATGCGGCCGTGCCGTACGCGCCGGACGACGGGGCGCCCACCGGGAACAGCGTCCTGGTCACCGACACGATCGTCCTCGACCGCGTCGCTCCCGAGGTGGCGCTCGGCTTCCCCACCAGGCGCACCGTGCGCGCGGGCATCCCGGTGACGTACTCGGTGAGTGGGATCTCCGACGCGACCAGCGGCGTCGATCCCGCCTCGGTGACCTGGCACTTCGGGGTGCCCGGGGTCCCAAGCGGCTCGAGCGTGAGCCACACGTACGCGCTCCCGGGCACGTACCAGGGCTCGGTCGAGGTGCCCGACCGCGCCGGCAACGTCTCGGTACGGACGTTCACGGTGACGGTGCTCTGACCGCCCCGGCCCGCGGCCGGCCGGGGATCCGCGCCGCTGTCCGCGCCGGCCGGGTGCCGGCGCGGACAGACGCCTCCCGACTCAGCCGTGATCCAGCGGTGCCAAGAACCCGATGCTGGTCGCCGTGACCCCGGGCCGGCGGCGGGTCGTCGCCGCCCCGACGCGCCCGTGACGATGCTCCCGACCCGCTGACCGTCCATGGAATGCCGGGGGACCCGCCGCCCACCCTCACCGCAGCCGGCACAACTCGTCCGCCCACGGGGGCGCGAACACAGCCGCAACGCGTGCGCCGAAAAAACTCAACGCCGGAAACGGACGTATTCGCACCGCCCACGGCGACCGGCCTCATCTGCTCTCCACCGCCCGGCGCAGGACGAGGAGCCGGTACGCGACGAGACCGCGGCGCAGGCACTGCTGCAGGGCGTCGCCGCCGGCGAGCGAGCGCCAGTACTCGCCCCTCGGACGGAACGGCCGGGTGACGGCGACCATCGCCGCGACCGCCCGGTCCCGCGGGCGCCCCAGCTCCAGGTACGGCGTGAGATCGTCGTCCATGACCGGCGCGAACCCGGTGCCGGCGGCGACCTCGACGGCCTGCGCGACGGTGAGCAGGGAGCCGATCCGCCAGCCGGCCCGGAAGTCCATGACCCGCCGGGCGTCGCGTCCGGCGGCCGCCGCCCCGCGGGCGGTCAGCCAGTCGTCGCAGATGGCGAGCAGCCCGCCCGGACGCAGCATCCCGGCCGCGGCCCGGAGGTATCCGGCCGGGTCGGGCCCGTGCACGAACGCCTCGATCGAAAAGGCCAGGTCGTGGTCCCGCAGGTCCGGCGGCGGCGAGCCGAAATCGCCCTCACGGACCCGGACCCGGTCGGCGAGCCCGGCCCTGGCGACGAGCGGGCCGGCGAGCGCCGCCTGGGTGCCGCTGATCGTCAGCCCCTCGGCGATGAGATCGGGACGGCGCCCAGCGAGATGAAGCAGGCTGCCGCCGACCCCGCAGCCCAGGTCCACGACCCGGGCCGGGACGCCGCCGCGAATCGCGGGGAGCAGGTCGAGCAGCCGGTCCTCGACGTGGTGGAAGGCCTCGGCTTGGGACCGGACGCCGGGCCCATACACGGCGCGGTGGATCGACGCGCCACCCTGCCCGAGCCCGGTGAACCGTGCCGTGTTACGGTCGTAGAACCGGCGCACCTCACCGATGTGGGCTGCGGCTTCGTCCTCGGCGCTCACCGGCGCACCGTAACGGCTCAGCGGGCGGCCGACCCGCTGAGCCGCGACATCGGACCGGAGGGGCCGCGGGCCCGCCGACGCGCTCATGGCGCGCGCCACCGCGCCACGGCCGGCACCGTGATCACCATCGGTCCGGACGAGCATGCGAATTCATCCCGAATGCCTGCGGGATGAATAGGAATGGCCATCTTGCGCGGGCCGCGGGCTTCGTCCGATTTCTTGAGGTTCGGGACCGGATGTAGTCTCAACTTCTGGACGGCCACGGAGGGGTGGCCGCGGACCGACCAGGTGGGTTCGTGACGGCAGCCGAACGGTGGGGCGCGATCATCGATGAGGTCGTGGACG
Source organism: Actinobacteria bacterium Ga0077560 (assembly GCA_001464275.1). Lineage (GTDB taxonomy): Bacteria > Actinomycetota > Thermoleophilia > Miltoncostaeales > Miltoncostaeaceae. The sequence goes on from LNFL01000055.1 coordinate 8,873, forward strand.
CCGTCATCAGCACCGACGACCACGGCAGGATCGCCACGTTCAATCCCGCCGCGGAGCGGCTCTTCGGCTACGCCGCGACCGAGGTGCTGGGCCAGGATCTGGCGATGATCGTCCCACCGGACGCCCTGGAGGACGACCTCACCGACCGCAACCCCGGTGGTGCGGCGATCGGCCGGCACCGTGACGGGTCGCCCATCCCGCTCCGGATCTCCACCTCGCGGGTGACGTCCGGCGGCGGCGCCGCGGTCGCCGCCATCCTCCGCGATGCGCGGCAGACCGGGCCGGGCGGAACGGCGATCGGTGGCCGTGACGCCGAATACGGCGCGGTCGTGGGTGCCATCACCGAAGGCATCGTGGTGTTCGCCGCCGACGGGCGGATCGTGACCTCCAACCCCGCCGCATGCCGCATCCTGGGCCTTCCCGAGTCGCGCCTGCTGGGGAGCGGCGGCCTGTGCGCACGGCTGCGGGCGGTCACCGAGGACGGCGTGCCGCTGCCGGCCGATGCGGAGCCGGCGATGGTGGCCCTGCGCACCGGGCGCCCGGTGGAGCGGACGATCCTGGGGATCGACCGGGAGGATCGCGCGCGGGCCTGGCTGGAGGTGAGCGCGTATCCCATCCCGGTCGCGGCGGGCGCGGGGCCCGGGGCGGTGGCCGTCCTGCGCGACGTGACCGCGGCACGGGCCGCACAGCGGCGGCTGGAGGACAGCGAGCGGTCGTTCCGGCTGCTTGCCGAGAACTCCACCGACATGGTCATCCGGACGCTGGCGGACTCGACCATCGCCTACGCATCACCCGCCGCCAGCCGCCTGCTGGGCCTGGCGCCCAGCTCGCTGCGCGGACGTCGCCTGCAGGATGTCCTGCACCCCGAGGACGCGGCCCAGGTGGCCCGGTGGCGCGCCCGCATCGATGCGTCGCAGGGCGTGACCACCCTGGAGTTCCGCATGCGCCGCGCCGACGGCGGGTGGGAGTGGTGCGAGGCCACGGTGCGGCCCGTGCGCGCGCCGGACGGGAGGGTGCTGGAGCGCCAGTCGTCCGTCCGGTCCATCGCACGCCGCAAACGCGATGAGGCCGCGCTGGCGGAGGGCCTGGGCCGCTATCGGGCGCTCATCGAACACCTGCCCGCCGGCGCGGTGCTGATGTTCGACCACGACCTGCGGGTGCTGGTGGCCGAGGGGCCGGCCATCGGATCGCTCACCTACGGGCGGGACGGGGTGGGGCAACCCGCGCCGGAGCTGGTTCCCGCCCACAACCGGGAGCGCGTGTTCACCGCCTGCCGGCGCGCGCTCGCGGGCGAGACGCTGCGGTGGCGGGAGGACCTGGGCGGGCGCATCCTCGACGGCACCATCACCCCGGTGTACGCCGAGGGACGGATCGTGGCGGGCATGGTGCTGGCGTTCGACGTCACCGAACGCGCCCACCTCGAGGCCGAGCAGGTCGCCCTGCACGAGATCGCGCAGGCGGTGGCATCCGACACCGGCCCGGAGGTGGTGCTGGAGATGGTGGCCCAGCGCATCGCGACGCTGTTCGGGGCCATCAGCGCGGCCATCGTGCGGGTCGATGGGCCCGACCTGCACATCGTGGCCGCCGCGCCGGCGGAGCACCTGAGCATCCGCCCCGGGCGTCGCATCCGCCTGGCGCACGCCACCGCCATGGGCCGCGCCGCCAGCACCGGCCGGCCCGCGGCGATCACCGACTACGCCGACAGCGACGACCCCTTCGTGCTGACGCTGCGCGAGCTGGGGGCCGTTGGCGGCGCGGCGGCGCCCATCATCCTGAGCGGCTCGGTGTGGGGCGCCGTCGGGTTCGCCGGCGCCGATCGGCTCCGCATCGACGCCGGCACGGCGGAGCGGCTGGCGCGGTTCGCCGACCTGGTGGGCATGACCATCGCCAACGCCGAGGAGTGGCAGCGGCTGGAGGCGCGCGCGGCGACGGACGTGCTCACGGGCATCGCGAACCGGGCGAGCTTCGACCAGCGGCTCGTGGAGGAGGTGCACCGCCTCCGGCGGGGCACACCGCTGAGCCTGGTGCTCTTCGACGCCGACCACTTCAAGGGCGTCAACGACACGCACGGCCACATGGCCGGCGACCGCGTGCTGGCGTCCATCGCCGACGCCCTCCGCGGGGCCGCCCGCTCGGGCGACCTGGTGGCCCGCATCGGCGGCGAGGAGTTCGGCTGGATCATGCCCGGCGTCGAGCCCGCGGCCGCCGCGGCCGCCGCCGACCGGGTGCGCATGGCCATCGGCACCACCCGGCACGGGGAGGTGGGGCACGTCACCGTGAGCGCCGGCGTGGCCACGGCGGTGGGCGAGGGCGATGTGTCCGCGCTGCTGCGCCGCGCCGACGACGCGCTGTACGCGGCCAAGCGGGCCGGGCGGGACCGGGTGGTGGTGTGGCATCCGACGGTGAACTCGGACACGCGCGGGGCCCTCACCCGCTGAGCCCGCCGCCAGGTGTTCCGCCGGGGCGTCCGGCGGGAACCACCTCCGGGAGACCCACCGACCCGGAGGACGCATGCCCATCGTCAACGTCGGCACCGACGGCCGCACCCCCGTCGATCTCTACTACGAGGACCACGGCGAGGGACGCCCCGTGGTGCTCATCCACGGCTGGCCGCTGTCGAACCGCTCCTGGGAGGCGCAGATCGGCCCGCTGGTGGACGCCGGCCACCGCGTGGTGGCCTACGACCGCCGCGGCTTCGGGTGGTCGAGCCAGCCGTTCAACGGCTACGAGTACGACACCCTGGCCGCCGACCTTGCGGCCCTCATCGACCACCTCGACCTGCGGGACATCACGCTGGTGGGGTTCTCGATGGGCGGCGGAGAGGTGGCGCGGTACATCGGCACGCACGGCACCGGCCGCGTCCGCCAGGCCGTCTTCGCCGCGGCGATCCCACCCGCGCTGAAGAAGACCGCCGACAACCCCGACGGCGGCGTCACCGATGAGCTGCTGGGGCAGTTCCAAACCGGCGTGCGCGCCGACCGGGCGTCGTTCCTGGACGGGTTCATGACCAACTTCTTCAGCGCCGGCGGTGAGCTGAAGGTGAGCGAGCCGCAGCGCCGCTACGCCCTGGACATCGCCGCGTGGGCCTCCCCGAAGGCCACCCACGACTGCATCGCGGCCTGGGGCACGGACTTCCGCGCCGACCTGGAGCGCTGCGACGTCCCCGTGCTGGTGATCCACGGCGACTCGGACGCCATCGTGCCGCTGGAGGTGAGCGGTGCGCGCACCGCCGAGCTGGTGCCCGGGGCCCGGCTGGCGGTGATCGAGGGCGGACCGCACGGCATCAACGCCTCGCACGCGGAGCGGTTCAACCGGGAGCTGCTGGCCTTCCTGGCCGAGGGCTGACCGGCGGGCGCGCGGCGGCGGCCATCCCACCGCCGCCGCGCATGTGTCCCGGTCCCGGGGACCGCCACCGCCAATGTTGGCAGGAACGATCGGACGGCGCGGGGCTCAGTCGCCCTCCGCGCCCTCCGGGCGGGAGAAACTCCGGGACAGGGGAAGCGCGAACCACACCAGCAGCACCACCGCCAGGAACCCGGCGGCCACCCCCACCGCCGCCGGCACCGAAAACACCACGTCGGTGATCAGGAACACCGCGCTGGTCATGGCGACGGCGAGCACCGAGATCCCCGCCAGCACCAGCCGGTGGCCCGTCTGGACGATGTGGCGCTTGTCGCCCTGCTGGAACCGCATGCGGTGCAGCGCGGTGGGGGCCATGAGCAACACGGTCGCCAGGCCCGTGAGCAGCAGGGTCGCGAAGAACACGTCGCGCTGGAGGGTGGTGGTGCGCTCCCATCCGGCGCTGAACGGCACGGTGAGCAGGAACGCGAACAGCACCTGCACGCCGGGCAGCGCGACGCGCACCTCCTGGATGAGCTCCCCCAGCTGCCGGTCCAGGCGTTCGGCGGGTGACTCGTCGCGGTCCTGCGGGGCGGAGGCTTCGGTCACGGGCGGGTCCGGGGTGGGGGACGGGACGCCCCATCGGTTCCCGTGCCCGGCCCCGGCGAAACGACGCGTCAGCCCGCCGGTGTGAGCGCCACCGGGAGCGGGCCCTCCTGGATCTGGGCGGCTACGGCGCGATTCTGCGTCGGGTCTCCAAGCTGAATCTGGAACCCCCCGCCGCTGATCCCATCCGGCAGATCCTGCGGGTCGATCGTGGGATTGCTCACCAGCACGTCGTCCAGCACGATCGCGAACGAGAACAGCTTCTGCTGGATCGCGCCTCGCTGGGCGATGGTCCGCGTGAGCTCGTGGAACGCGCGCTCACCGCCGGGCGTCAGGGTCGCCGCAACGAACGGGCGCGGTGTCGTCGTCATGGGGTCGTCGAGCAGCGAGACCTCCGCGATGTCCGCGTTGGTCAGCGCCGGCGCGCCGCGCACCAGGTAGTAGCGGGTGCTCGTGGTCCGCGCGGCGGACTGCCGCACCGCGATGACCGACTCCCCCGGGCCCGTCGCCGGTGGGGTCGGCGAGCCGCCGTCACCCCTGTCCACCACCTGGGCGGCCCAGTCGTACATGGCCAACTCGCCGCGCGCGGTGAGGCTCGTCAGCAAGCCGGGCTCCGCGTCACCGGGGAGCCGGAGCACGATGGCGCCGCCCACCACGTCCGCCCGCACGCCGTCCACGTCCATGATCTGAGCGCGGCGCTCGATCATCCGGGCGGTGTCCCGCAGCTGGGCGTCCGTGGCCGGGGCGGTGCCCGCGTCGCCAACCAGCGTGATCCCGCCGCCCGGTGCGGGGGCGTCGGCGCCCCGAGGGAGCGAGAACACGAGCACGGCGGCGATCGCCACCGTCCCGGCCACCGCCATGGCGGCCGACACCATTCGGCGGCGGGGCGGCCATGCGCGCCGGCGGGCGCGGGGCTGGGGGAGGGCGTCGAGCGCCGCGCCGCGGGCGCGCAGCGTGGCGGCCTGCGACGGCGTCGCGGCGTCACCCAGGCTGCGGATGCGGTCCTCCAGGTCAGCGCCCATGCGGCACCTCCAGGTGGGAGCGGAGTTGCGTGAGTGCCCGGGAGAGGCGGGAGTGTGCGGTGCCCTCGGCGATGCCGAGGATGTCGGCCACCTCCGGTAGCGAGTGCCCGAGCCAGAAATGCAGCACCACCACCGCCCGGCGGTCCGGGCTGAGCGCGCGGATCGCGGCGGCCAGGGCGGGGTCCGGCGGTTCCACCGTGTCGGCGGCCAGCTCCGCGGCGTGCTCCAGCGGCACGTCCCGGCGGGTGCGGCGGCGGCCGTCCAGGCACTCCCGCACCACGATCCGCAGCAGCCACGGCCCGAAGGCCGCCGGGTCCTTCAGCGACGCCAGGCGTTCCAGCGCTCGCACCATGCCGGCCTGGGCGGCGTCGTCGGCCCGCTGGCGGTCGCCCAGCACGCCGTACGCCGCCCGCCACGCGCGCGGCCAGTGGCGCTCGAACAGCTCCTGCGCGGCGGGCCGGGATCCCCCGAGGGCATCGCGGACCAGGCCGGCGTCGTGTGTGGCGGTGTCGTCCATCTGTGGTGAAGACGCGCGGGAGGGGGCAATCGTGTCCCGCGAGTCCCTCAGCCGGTGAGCAGCGCCTCCCGGATACCCGCGCGCACCTCGTCGATGGGACGCCAGCACGGGACGATGCGGCCGTTGGCGACCAGCCGCGGCACACCGTCCAGGTTGACCTCCAACGCACGGGCGTGATCGGCCAGCGTCGCCTCGCGGTGGTCGTCCGGATCTGCGTGGCGGGCCCAGATGCGCTCCGGCACGCGCAGTCCCGCCATGGCCACGGCGCGGCGCAGGTCGGCATGCACGTCCGCGCGCAGCCCGTGCACGTAGCGCCCCGTCCAGATCGCCCGGGAGAGGCTCCAAAGGTCGGGCGCGTCGGTGGCGTCGTCGTCGCGCACCATCACCAGCAGCCGGTGCGCCTCGAAGGGATCCGACACGTACGCGTAGGCGTCGTCGTCGATCCGGACGCCCACGGAGGCGACGTACTCCTCCAGCTCCACCAGGTGGTCGGCCACCTCCTGCGGCGGCATCTTCCAGCGGCGGATCATCTCGGCGCGGGGGTACCCGGCGGGGTCGCCGAAGTCGAACAGCCGCATGAAGCGCATGCGGTAGGCCGTGCGGGGCAGGGAGGTGTCGGCGGCCACCTCGTCCAGGATGCGCCGCGCGGTGATCTGCCCGCCGTGGCACCAGGGGCAGGAGACGTCGAGGAAGACCTCGATCAGCGTGGGTTCGGTCATGCGCGGCAGTGTGCCAGCGGGTGCGCCGAGCGGCCCTCAGTCCTCCACATCGTCGTCATCGAACCCGTCCGCGTCGGGGAACTGCTCCAGCCATGCCCGTGACGCGGCGCGGCCGTCGGGCGCACGGTCGCCGCCGGCGCCGAGCATCACCCGGGTGAGCGCCTGGGTCTCGTGCAGCAGCTCGTCCAGGGCGGCGTCCACGTCGGCCTGCATCACCGTCACGCGGCCCGCCTCGGCGGCCTCCAACCGCGCCTTGCGCAGCAGCTCCTTGATGAACGACGCCGTCACCCCCTGGGTGCGGGCGACCACCGCGTCCGGGTCGTCCAGCGCCATGTCCATGCCCCGCGCGTAGAGCTCCAGCAGGCGATGCCGCGCGGCGGCGTCCGGCAGCGGGATCTCCAGCGCCAGGTCCACCCGGCCGGGGCGGGCCGCGAGAGCGGGCTCCAGCGCCTCCGGCCGGTTGGTGGTGAGCACGAACGCCACGTCGGCGTCGCCCGAGGGCCCGCTCATCTCATTCATCAGCTCGAACAGCACCGGGCTGGAGCCGCCGAACGGGCCGTACATCCGTTCCTGGGCGACCAGGTCCACGTCCTCCAGGATCACCACGGCGGGCTCCAGTCGCCGCGCCAGCGCGCCGAACGATCCGGCCATGCCCAGCGAGGGTCCGGTGAGGATGATGACCGTGCTGCCGGTGAGCATGGCCGTGAGGTAGCGCAGGGTCAGCGTCTTGCCGGTGCCGGGGGGTCCCCACAGCAGGAGCCCGCGCCCCAGATGGCGGCCGGAGTCGATCAGCGCCTGGCGGTGCCTGCTGGCCCCGATGATGTGGCGCTCGATGCGGTCCAGCACGCCGTCCGGGAGCACCAGGGCGTCCGCGCGCACATCGGGACGCTCCACGAACGCGATGCGGCTGGTTCCCCGCATGGGGCTGGCCTCGACAGTGAGGACCTTGCCCCGGAACACGTCGACCTCCGCGATGGTCGCGTGCAGCCAGGCCAGCAGCTCCGCGGCGGCGCCCTCCACGGGCGAGACGATCTCGAGGCTCAGCACGTGCCCCTCGCCGCTGTCGTGCCGGCTCAGCAGGAGCGCCAGCGGCCCCTCGGGCGCCGTGATGAGCATGAGGCACGAGACCCGGCAGGCCAACGTCTGCCCGGGCCCCACGTCGGCGGTGGCGAACCGCTCCGGCGCGGCCTCCCACACGTCGTTCATGAGCAGGCTGGGCAGGCTCAGCTCGTGCCAGCCCTCGTCCTCGCCGGCCACGCCGAGGATCTCCACCGACCAGCCCGGCCGGACGGGAAGGCGCTCGAGCGCCAGGTGCAGGTTCGGGAGGTCGTAGTACGGCACGGTGTCCTGCAGCACGGGCAGGGACCGTGCGCCGTCCCCGAGGTGCGCCAGCACCAGCGGGGTCACGGGCCGTTCCCGCCGGCGCTCGGGGCGCTCGTCGATGAGTTGCTGGACGAGCCGGGCGAGGTCCTTCCGCAGGCCGTCCGTGGAGGCGGAGGTGTCGGTCATGTACCGACGATAACCCCGGAAGCCGTCATGCCGACGACATCCGGGTCCGCCGAGCGGGCCTACACGTTGAAGCGGAACTCCACGACGTCGCCGTCGTGCATCACGTAGTCCTTGCCCTCGATGCGCAGCTTGCCGCGGGCCTTGGCCTCCGCCATGGAACCGGCGTCCACCAGGTCCGCGAAGCCCACCACCTCGGCCTTGATGAAGCCGCGCTGGAAGTCGGTGTGGATGACGCCGGCGGCCATCGGGGCGGTCCAGCCCTGGTGGATCGTCCACGCCCGGGCCTCCTTGGGGCCGGCCGTGAGGTACGTCTGCAGGCCGAGGGTGTGGAAGCCCACGCGGGCCAGCTGGTCCATGCCCGACTCGGTCTGCCCGACGCTCGCCAGCAACTCGGCGGCCTCCTCGGGGTCGAGCTCCACGAGCTCGGACTCGAGCTTGGCGTCCAGGAAGATCGCGTCGGCCGGGGCCACCAGCGCGCGCATCTTCTCCTGGAGGGCCTCGTCGGTGAGGCCGTCCTCGTCCACGTTGAAGACGTAGATGAACGGCTTGGCCGTCATGAGCGACAGCTCGCGCAGCTGGGCCACGTCGATGCCGGCGGCCTCGGCGCCGGCGTGGAGGGTGACGCCCTCCTCCAGCAGCTTCTGGGCGGCCACGGCCGCGTCCAGCAGCGCCTTCTCGGCCTTCTTCGTCTTCACCTCCTTCTCGAGGCGCGGCACCGTCTTCTCGAGGGTCTGGAGGTCGGCGAGCATGAGCTCGGTGTGCCACGCGGCCGGCCACGTGCACCACGTTGTCGTCCGTGAACGCCCGCACGACCTGGCAGATCGCGTCGGCCTCGCGGATGTTGGCCAGGAACTTGTTCCCGAGGCCCTCGCCCTCGCTGGCGCCCTTCACGATGCCGGCGATGTCGACGAAGGACACCGTCGCGGGGAGGATGCGCTCGCTGCCGAAGATGTCGGCCAGCACCTGCAGGCGCGGGTCGGGGAGGGCCACCACGCCGACGTTGGGCTCGATCGTCGCGAACGGGTAGTTCGCCGCGAGCACGTCGGCCTTGGTGAGGGCGTTGAAGAGCGTGGACTTGCCGACGTTGGGCAGTCCGACGATGCCGATGGTGAGTGCCATAGGGGCGGTGGGGGCCCTGCGCGGACGCGCAGGGCCCCCACCTGGGCGGTGCTACCGGGCCTCGTAGAACGTGACCGTGCCGCTGACCTCGTTCGCGACGGTCACCAGGGGACGGCCGGTGGGGCTGTCGTCCTCATCGACGAAGTGCACCACCTCCGGGCCGCTGTCCGGGCCGGCCGGAACCCGCGTGTAGTCACGGTTGTTGGCCCACTGGACCAGCGTCGGCGCGGTGGGGGTGCTCACGTCGAACACCATGAACCCGCCCACGCGCTCCAGGCCGACGAACGCGTAGGTGCGGCCGTCGATCCTGCCCACCGCCACACCCTCGGGCTCCGGGCCCTTGTTGTCGCTGCGGTCGTCCAGCGTGTTGTTGTCGTTGCTCGCGTTGAACGCCAGGGGCCGGTCCGCGGCCACGCGGCGCTCGATCTGGTCGCCGCTCTCCCACACGCGCTGGCCGCCGGCGGTCCAGATGGTCGCCGAGCGGGCGCCGAAGGAGTAGAGGGCCGTGTACCCGTTCGGGCCCGTGCCGTCGGTCTTCGAGACGTTGAGACGGCCGAGCGCGGCGTTGGCCTTCAGGGCGGCGGCGTTCGGGAAGGCGACCGGGTCGAGCGTGAGCGCGCCGACCCGCGACTCGTCGCCGAACCCGGGCCAGTCCCGGCCGTCGCCCTCGTTGGCGGTGATCAGGTACTGCTGACCGCGGACGCGGAAGCCGGCGATGGCGTCCGGCATGTAGAGCCCGCGCACCGGCCAGGCCGCGATGTTGACGCCGCCGTCGCGGTCGCTGGGGTCCAGGGCGTTGCCGGGCAGGGAGTGGTCCTTCCAGCCGAGGGCCACGATTCGCGTCACGCGGGCGGCCCGCACGTCGATCTGCGCGACCGCGTTGGCCTCCTGCAGGGTCACGTGGGCGGTCCGGCCGTCACCGGAGACGGTGATGTATTCCGGCTCGAGGTCCTGCGCCACGGTGGCGCCGGGCCCGTTGCGCCGCACGCCCGCGGGCAGCTGCGCGGCGCGGGGCCCGCCGGCGTTGAAGTCGGTGAACGCCGCCGTTCGGACCAGCGGCGCGCGGCCGCCGAGGATGCCCTTGGTGGACACCACCGAGACGCTGCCCTCGGGGTCGGTGCCCTGGCCGTTGTAGCCCGAGGGCTCACCCTCGTTGGCCACCAGCAGGTCGCCGTCCTCGGTGAACACGAGCATGTCGGGCAGCGCGCCCACCGTGACGGTCGCGAGGAACGTGCCGTCGGCCCGCAGGAACACGACCTTCCCGGGGTCCGTCTTCGGGGCGGCCTCGACGGCGACCGCCACCACGCCGTTCTCGGAGACGTCGACGCTGTTGGGGCCCGCGCCGTACGGGCTCAGGTCGATCCGCCGCTCCAGCACCGGCGCCGCGGGGTTCGAGGCGTTCACGACGTCCAGGCTGTTGCCCGTGGAGTTGGTCACGTACAGGCGGCCGTCGGCGAACGCCGAGGTCTCGCCCGAGGTGCCTCCGGTGAGGCCGGTGGCGTAGGTCCCGATGGGCGTGAAGGTGGGGGCGGTCCCGCCGCCTGGGCCGGCGAGCGCGGCGGCGGCCACGAGGCCGCCGGCGGTGCCGAGCAGGGCCGCGAGGGCGATGGAACGCCGGGTGGTTGAGCGCATGGTTCCCCTTGCACGAGGTGGGCACGAAGTGGGGGCGCCCGGAACGTAAACGTGCGTGAACCTGCCGGTGTTTCACCGCTGTTGAGATGCCTCGGCGAGGGGGAAACACGGTGGCCGCCGTGTGGCGGCCGGGAGTGTCAGCGCCCGGTGAGGCGGCGCAGCAGGCCGCGGCGACCCTCGGCGGACGGCGCCTGGGACGGGGTCTCGCGGCAGCGGCAGCGCTCGTCCGGCGGGACATCGCCGAGCACCTGCTCGACGTGCGCGCCGCACCCGCGCCAGTCGGGGCGCCCGCATCTGCGGCAGGTCACGCGTCGGCACATGCGGTGAGCGTAGCGCCGCTCAGGAGGCGGGCCGCACCACCAGGACCGCATCCGCGTCGATCGGCGGCGTCAGCCGCACCTCGTCGCCGCCGGTCACGGTCGAGCGCGCCAGCACCACGCCGCTGCGCGGGTGGATCCAGCGTGCCGTGAAGGGGCCCGTCGCCTCCGCGAGGTCCACGGTGACCTCCTTGCCGCTCGGGGCGAAGATGACGGCCTCGGGGCGCGCGCCGCCGGTGGTGATGGCGTAGCCGGACGACGCCAGGTCCTCGTCCGGGCGCATCGGCGACAGGTCGACCTGCTCGGACACCTCGCGCACGATCCCCAGCGCCCGGCGCATGCGCTCCCACTCCGGGTCCGTGCCGTCGCCGTCCAGGGCACCCAGGCCGATCGCCACGTCGTCGTAGAGGTCCATGAACAGGGGGTTGTTGCCACGTGTGAAGGCCCGCCACGGGAACGAGGCGTCGCCGCACACCCCGCACAGGTGGTCGGTGTCCATGATCACGGGCCGTTCGCCCACCGCCTGCGGGTCCTCGGGGTCGCCGCCGGGCGACACCCAGTCCGCCGGCCCGGTGAGCAGCACGTCGTTGTCGCCGCCGGGGTAGGGGAAGGTCATCCCCACCGGGTGGCGCAGGGGCCCCTCGCGCTCCGCGTCGCGGATCACCTGGACCATGTGCTCCTGCCAGGCGATGGAGCCCCCGTCGCTCTCGTTGCTGATCTCGAACATCACGTTCGGCTCGGCGGCGAGCTCCCGCACCACCGCCCGCACGTAGCGCTCCTGCACCGCGGTGACGGCGGGCGACGCGAGGGTCTGGCTGTCGTTGCCCTCACCGTTGCCGTCGGGGTCGCCGTTCACGCCGTTGATGTTGTTCGCGGCGTTCAGCGGGTGGCCCGCCCAGGGGTTGAGCTCGTCCTTGGTCTTCGGGGTGACGCTCCACCCGTCGAAGAGCATCACCACGGTCCAGATGCCGCGCTCGCGGGCGGCGCGCACCCGGTCGCGCACCCGCGCCAGGTAGGCCGGGTTCACGCGGGTCAGGTCGAAGCGCAGGCCGCCGTCGGCGCCGATGCCCGGCCCGGTGCGGACGAACTGCGTGGGGCTGAAGTAGTAGTCCTCGGGGGTCTCGGTGGTCCAG
>LNFL01000056.1 GCA_001464275.1 Actinobacteria bacterium Ga0077560
ACCATCGTGCGGTCACGCCCGTCCGCGAGCACCTCGGCGAACGTCGCGGCCATCGCCTCACGGTCAGCGCCGTGCACGAAGTCCTCCAGCCGGCATCCCCGCGCGGCGAAGGGGGCCTGGTCGAGCACGCTGCGGCTGGCGGGGCTCACGTAGCGCATGCGCCCGTCCGGGTCGTGCCGGCAGATCAGGTCGGCGCTCTGCTCGGCGAGCAGCCGGAACTCGGCCTCCGACCGGCGCAGCATCTGGCGGGCCAGGTGCTCCTCGGAGATGTCCACGATCGTCTTGATCACGGCCTCCGGCGCGCCGTCGCGGCCCGTGAGCGCGCTCACCCCGACCCGGGCCGGGAACTCTCGCCCGTCGCGGTGCCGGAACACGGTCTCCACGTGGCTCACGTGGTTGCGCCACGCGCGGACGTCCAGGCGCCGCTCGTAGTCGGCGCTGTGCTCGGGCGTCCACCACGGGTGGGGCCGCTGGGATCCGATGACCTCCTCGCGCGACAGCCCGGTCATCTCCAGGAACCGGGCGTTGGCGTCCAGCACCGTGCCGTCGAGGGTCGTCACCACCAGCCCGGCGCTCATCTGGTCGAGCAGGGCCGCCGTGCGGTTCCGCTCGCGGCGGGCCCGCAGCTCGCCGCCGCGGCGGGACGTGACGTCCACGAACCGCAGCGCCGCGCCGCCCTCCCATCGGAAGGCCTGCACGGCGCACCAGCGGCCGACGCCGCCGACCTGCACCTCCAGCGTCCCCCCGCCACCGGTCGCCAGCGCCCGGGCGACCAGGGCCTGCAGGGCCAGCAGCCCCGGGTCGGCGTCCTCGTCCCAGAGACGGCGGCCCGTCATGTCGCCGCCACCGCCCAGGACCGTCTGCGCCGCGGGGTTCGCGTACACCACGACGCCATCGGGATCGATCGCCACCACGGGGTCGGGCAGCGCCGCCAGCAGCTCGGCCGGCAGGGTGTCCGCGCCGTGGGGCGCGCTCGGCGAATGGGGTGTCAGTGCTGGCAACACGGGGGAGACCGCCGTGGGATGGGGCAGGGATCCCGGGGGTACCGGCCCATCGGCAGGACGACGGACGACTTGAGGCGCGCGGTTCCGGCAGAACCTCACGGAATCGCGAAACCGGCGATTCGGCCGGGCCGCGGCAACCCGTTTCGGCCCGGCCGGCACCGGGTACCGCCCGGCATGGACACGTCGCAGACCCCCCACGGCCGTCCCGACCCGCCCGGGCCGGAGGGCGACGACACCGGGCTCTACGCCCCCGATGAGCGGTACACGCGTGACCTGCCGCCCGACGCGCCGGCGCCGCCGCCCGCGGACACCCGGGGTGACCGCCGGCCCGCTGAGCCCCCGGCGGGGGCCGACACCGGCGGGCCGCCCGCCGGGGCCTGACGGCTCAGGCGCCCGCGGGCTCCGGCTCGCCGACCAGCACGGTGAGGTAGTCGCCGTCGCCGTCGGCCTCCGCGCGCACGGTGTCGGCCAGGACGTCCAGCACCGACCCCAGCTCCGGGACCGTGCATGCCGCCGCCAGCGTCGATGCGCCGCCCGCCGGGAGCGGCCCCACGCGCAGGGCCACCCGCCCGGGCCCGGGCGTCACGGCCACCCGCAGGCGCTCGTCCGGCATCTCCTGCCGGGCGCCCGCCGCGATGGAGTCGACGATGATCATGAGATCGCTGATGCGGTCTACCGTCACGCCGCCCTGGGCCGCGACGGCGCTGACCACCCGCCGCAGGACCGGGGCCAGGGACGGGCCCATGGCGAGATCCAGGATCGCGGAGTCGCTGATCACCGTGTCGGTGCGGGACGGGACATGGTCTCGGGATGCTACGGCAGGCTCCCTGCGGTGTCGGTGTGCCGGAACGGCGGTACCCGGCGGGCGGCCGGAGTGAACCACCGGATCAGCCGGTCCCCAGGAATGTGAGGGTCACCTCGGTGCCGCCGCCGTCGGGGGCGCTGAGGTGCATGTCGTCGGCGAGGGTCGCCATGAGCTGCAGGCCGATCCCCAGGCCGGGGCTCACGCGCAGCGGGTCGGGGATGATCCCCCTGCCGTCGTCGCTCACCCGGATCACCACAGGCCCACGCGCATGTGGCCCGGCCGCTCGGGATAGGCGTGGACGATCACGTTCGTGCAGGCCTCACTCACCGCGATGCGCATGTCGTCGCGGCGCTGGTCGCCGATCCCGAGGGCCTCGGCCACGCCGGAGACGGCCTGGCGCACGATCATGAGGCTCTCAGCCTCGGCCGGCAGCAGGATGGACACCGCGGGTGCGTCGGTGCGGCGTGCGGCCACGATGCCCGTCATTCGGCGTCCTCTCCGGCTGTCTCGCGCATCCGCACGAGCGCCCGGGCGATGAGCCGGGAGACGTGCATCTGGGAGATGCCCATGATGCGGGCGATGTCGGACTGCATGAGGCCCTTGTCGAACCGCAGGTGGATGATCACGCGCTCACGGGCGGGCAGCGCGGCCAGGCCCCGCTCCACCGCGCCGATCCCCTCGGCGGTGGTGTAGCCCTCCTCCTCCACCGGGATCTCGATGTTCAGGTCATCGTCCTCGCGCTGCGGGCTGGGCTGCGACATCGACACCGGGCGGTACGCGCCGTGCGCGGCGAGGGCGTCCAGGACCTGCTCCTCGGTGAGCCCCGACTCGCGACCGATGTCGGCGATGGTCGGGCTCCGGCCCAGCTCGCCCGTGAGGTGCGACATGACCCCGACCACCCGCGCGTAGTCGTCCTTCAGTCCGCGCGGCACGCGCACGGCCCAGGTCTTGTCGCGGAAGTGGCGGCGGATCTCGCCCAGGATGGTGGGGGTCGCGAACGACCGGAATTCCCGGCCCACGGCGGGGTCGAAGCGGTCCACGGCCTTGATGAGCCCGATCGTCCCGGCCTGCTCGAGGTCCTCCACCGGCTCACCGCGGTTCGCGTACCGGCGGGCGAGCGCGTTCACCAACGGGAGGTGCTCCAGGATGAGGGCCTCACGGCGCTCGGGGTCCAGGCGCGATCCGGCGACCGTTGGCGATTCAGGGGTGACCACGAGCCGACACTACCCGCTCGCCCGCGGGTCCAAACCGGACGGGGCATGCGTGTGGACCACGGCGCCCGCGGGTACCGTCGCCCGGCCATCGCACATCACATCGGAGGAACAATGGCGAGCAGGGACAGCAGTCTCATCGGGGGCATCGGCCTGGGCGGCGCGCTGGTGATCGCCGGCATCGTGATCGCCGTGTTCTGGACCTTCTGGCTGGGCCTCATCGTGGCGCTCGTGGGCCTCGTGGCCTTCGGCGGCTTCGCCAAGGGCAAGTGGTACTGAGCGCGCCGGGCGTCAGCGGCGGCGCTTGAGCAGGCCGAACAGGCCGCGCACCACCTCGCGCGTCACCTGCTGCGCGACCCGGGAGTTCACGAGGTCGCCGATCCCGCCCAGCAGATCGTCGTCGGACTTGGGACGACGGGCCGGCTCGCGCCGGGGCGCGGGCCTGGCGGCCTCCCGTGCGGCCTCCTCGCGCTCCCGGTCGTCGTTGAGCTTGGCCGTGAGGATCTCCATGGCGCTCTCGCGGTCCACGGGCATGGCGTACCTGGGGCGCAGGGAGGAGAGGGCGATCATCGCCGCGCGCTCCTCCGGGGTGAGCGGGCCCATCCGGGACGCCGGCGGGTAGATCCGGGTGGCGCACACCGGGGTCGGCACGCCCCGCGGGTTCAGCGCCGTCACGAGCGCCTCGCCCACCCCCAGGGACTGCAGGGTCTCGTCCAGGGCGTAGTGATCGGTGACCGGGTAGGTCTGCACCACCTGGCGCAGCGCCTTGGCGTCCTTCGGGGTGAACGCCCGCACGGCGTGCTGCACGCGGTGGCCCAGCTGGGCCAGGACCTCGTCCGGGAGGTCGGTGGGCAGCTGGGTCACGAAGAAGACCCCGACGCCCTTGGAGCGGATGAGCCGGACGGTCTGCGCCACCGAGTCCCTGAACGCCTTGGTGGCGTCGGCGAACAGCAGGTGCGCCTCGTCCAGGAAGAACACCAGCGTGGGTTTGTCGGGGTCGCCGACCTCCGGGAGCGTCTCGAACAGCTCGGCGAGCACCCACATCAGGAACGTGGAGAACAGCGCCGGCCGGGCCGCGACATCCACCAGATGGAGCACCGAGATGACCCCGCGGCCACCGGGCGTGGTGCGCAGCAGGTCGCGCAGGTCGAGCTCCGGCTCCCCGAAGAACGCGTCGCCGCCATCGGCCTCCAGCTCGGTGACCTTGCGCTGGATGACGCCCACCGTGGCCTTGCTGAGCCCGCCGAGCATCTCCAGCTCGTCCTTGCCGGGCCCGGCCAGGTAGGCCAGCACGGTGCGCAGGTCCTCCAGCTCCAGCAGCGGCAGCTTGCGGTCGTCGCAGTAGCGGAAGACCAGGGCGAGCGACGACTCCTGGGTCTCGTTCAGGGACAGGACCTTCGACAGCAGGATCGGCCCGAACGACGCCACGGTCGCCCGCAGGGGGACCCCGGTGTCGCCGCTCAGGGACAGCAGCTCCACCGACGCCGCGCCCGGTGTCCAGGCGTGGGCCAGCTCGGTGTTCCTGGCGGTCACCCGGTCGTTCGCCTCACCCGGCGCGCCGATGCCCGCCAGGTCGCCCTTCATGTCGGCGGCGAACACCGGCGTCCCGGCCGCGGCGATCTGCTCGGCCAGCAGCTGGAGCGTCTTGGTCTTCCCGGTGCCGGTGGCGCCGGCGATGAGCCCGTGGCGGTTGAGCAGGCCCAGGGGGATCCGCACCTCCACGTCGGTGACCGGCGCGGCGGGGTCCACGAACGGGCGTCCCAGTCCGATGGTGGGGCCGTCGAAGCCGTAGCCCTCGGTCATCTCTGCGTGGAAATCGCCCATTGCTCGCTCCGTCTCCGGGGTTCGGCGGCAGCCTATTCGACGGGCTTGCGGACCATCCACGTGGCGCCGGCGGGGTCCTCGGTGGTGACGTGGACGCCGAGGCCCAGCTCCCCGAAGAACCAGTCGACGGTGCCGGCGGTGGCGTCGCCGTCGGGGGTCGGCACGCCGGTGTAGGGGTGCCCCAGCATGAGCCCGCCCGGACGCAGCACCGGCCACCAGGCCATGAGCCGTTGCGTGAGGGCGAGCTCGCGGCCGCCGCCCAGCAACCACACGACATCCGGCGGGGCGTCCGCGAAGCGGCCCGCGGCGTCGTCCGCATCGGCGGCCTCGCCGGCCAGCACCACGGGCGCGCCGCCGCGGGCGGCGGTGAGACGCTCACGGAAGCCGTCGGGTGCGGACCCCACCACCACCGCGGTGCCCGTGAGGCCCATGGCGTCGAGCAGGTCCGGCACCTCCGCGGCACGAGCGGGCCCGAACGCCGCCAGCGCGCCGGGGGCGTCGCCCAGCACGCCCGGCAGGGCGGCCAAGGAGCGTCGCAACGCGGCCAGCCGCTCCAGCGCGGCCAGCCGCCGCTCCAGCGGGCCGCCCTCGGGCGGCAGCATCACGTGCGGGCCCTCGCCCGCGGGCATCCCCGGCGACCACGCCCAGGCGGCGGGCAGCACGGCGTGCCGCGGCGGGCCCACCTCGGCGTCCGGGTGCTCGATGAGGTGGTCCAGCAGCCGCCGCGACAGGTCGCTCGCCCGCACCAGCATCACGGGGCGGGATCCCACCGGCTCGCCGGCGACGGGCGCGCACACGTAGATGTCGCGGTCCGGGCGGGTCTGGGCGAGGACGTCCGCCGACACGTCCACGATGCTGGCGCCCGGATCGATCCACAACACCCACGCGTACTGGTCGCAGAGCTCCCGGATGAACCTGAGCCTGCGCACCGCCGGCGGCTCGTCGCCGGTCTCCCCGGAGAGCGAGACGTCCCAGCCCCAGCGGTACGCGTAGAGGGCCATCGCGGCGCCGGTCACCGACATGAGCTCGCCGTCGGCGCCGGTGCCGGCCGAGCACAGCACGCGGCTGCCGCTGCCCGATCCGGTGAGCCCGGTGCGGCCCCCCTCCGGCACCGAGAGGTCCTCGAGGCCCGGTGCGGCGAGCCATTGGAGCCGCTCGGCGCGGGCGGCGAGGCGGGCCAGGCCGTCCTCGGCGCTGCGGGCGCGATCGAGGGACGACTGGGCTGCGGCCTCCAGCAGCTCGATGCGGCGCTCCAGCTCGGCGACGCGCACGATCAGGCGCCGCTCGCGGTCGTCACCGAGGCGGCGTCGCAACAGGCGGACGATGGAGGACAGCGGAGGGCCGTCGGATGCTGGCGGCGCTGGGCCGCGGGGCTCGGGGGTCATGCCTGCGCCGAGACTATCCTGCGCCGGCCGCCGAACCGAAATCGGAGACCACCGTGACCGAGCTGCCGATGGACCTGGGACGCGCCTTCGAGGACTTCCGGGTGGGCGACGTGATCCGGCATGCGACCGGCCGGACCGTGCTGGATGCCGACAACGTGTGGTTCACGCTGCTCACGGTGAACCCCAACCCCATCCACTTCGACCGCCACTACGCGGCCTCGACCGAGTGGAAGCGCCCCCTGGTGGACTCCACCTTCACGCTGGCGCTGGTGACGGGCCTCACCGTCGGTGACCTCTCGCGCAACGCCGTGAACCTCGGCTGGGACGAGGTGCGCCTGCCGGCGCCGGTGTACGAGGGCGACACCATCTACGCCCAGAGCGAGATCCTGGAGGCCCGGGAGTCGCGCTCGCGCCCCGAGCAGGGGATCGTGCGCGTGCGGACCGAGGGCTTCAACCAGGACGGGACCGTGGTGATCAGCTTCATCCGGGCGCTGCTGGTGTCCAAGCGGGCGCACCTGCGCGGCGCGGAGATCCCCCGCATCCGGCGTCCGTGACCACCTCCGGGGCAAACCCCGGAAAACCCGAGGGAAATTCGACTTGCCCCGTGCCGAGCGGGGTGGGTAGCATCCCGTGACCGCCGCCCCGAAGGGGCGCGCGATCGCCGGTGCCCGGTTGGGTGACGCACCGGGAACCTGCGAAAACCGACGACGCCCGACGTCGTGGTGACCGCCCTGGCCAGGGACCGGTCCACCGCGGCGCGCAAGGGGGGACTTTGGCACGACAGAGCGTGGTGATCCGGCTCGCCGGCGAATCCGGTGAGGGGGTCATCTCCTCCGGGGACATCCTCACCCAGGCCGCGGCACGCGGCGGGTACTGGACCCAGACCTTCCGGACGTATCCCGCCGAGATCAAGGGCGGGCCCTGCATGTACCAGGTGCGCATGGGGCAGGAGCGCATCTACTCGCACGGCAAGGACGTCGACCTGCTCGTGGTGTTCAACCAGGAAGGCTGGGATCTGCACTGGGACTCCCTGGCCGATGACGGCGTGATCCTCTACGACGCCACGTCGGTCGAGATCCCCGCGGAGTACCAGAACCGGGCGCGTCCGGTGCGCATGGAGCAGCTCGCCAAGGAGATCGGCGGGAGCTCCCGGGCCAAGAACATGGTGGCCGTGGGCGCCGTCTGCGGTGTCATCGCGTTCGACACCACCCCCATCGAGGAGCTGGTGCTCCGCCGG
>LNFL01000057.1 GCA_001464275.1 Actinobacteria bacterium Ga0077560
AGCGCCGCAACGAGCGCGATGGCCCTCCCTCCGCGCCTCATCGTCCTGCGCCCATTCGTCTCCGCCCTTCGTCCGATTCCCCTCACCTGGGGAAATGGGTCGAGGCGGCGGAAAGAGGGGGTGAGAGCTTGCGCGGGTTGGGCTACAGCTCCAGGGCGTCGGCGAGCGACGGGTCCTGGCGCTGGTTGTGCTGGTCCAGAGCAAGGGGTTCCGAGACCGGGCGGCCGAGGCTGTCGGCGAAGGTGTCGATGCTCGGCCCGGCCGCCGCTGGCTCGAGCGCCCCCAGGTCGCGGGCATCGCTGGTGTCGACCACGTAGAGCCGGGTGCGCTCGCGAGCCCTGGAGAGGGCCACGTAGCCCCATTCTGCGAGCCGGCTGGCGTCGCTGGCGAGCACGAACGCCTCGGTGACGGTGGCGCCCTGCGCCGCGTGAACCGTGAGCGCGTAGGCGTGGTCGACCGACCGCGCGACGTAGTCCGAGGGAAGCTCGATGCGCTCTCCCCCATCCGCGGTGAGGATGATGCCGCCGTCAGCATTGAGGTCCGTGATGACGCCGCGCGTGCCGTTCCTCACCGCCAGCCCGCGGTCGTTCCGGCGGGCGACGACTCGGTCACCGACGGCGTAGTCGCGTCCCCCGGCGCGCACGCGCGGCCCATCGAGGGCTCCGGCGTCCGTGAGCAGTTGCCGGGCCGCGTCGTTCAGCGCGCGCACGTCCGTCCGACGGTGGGCGAGCATGACGGCCTCCTGCGGCCCAACCCGCTGCATGGCGTCCCACCAGTCCGCGATCAGGCAAGCCCGCGCGTCGGCCGGGTCGTCACATGCGGCGACCCGGCCGCGGGCCGCGTACTCGATGATCGCCGGCTCCACGTCCCCCGATCGGATCTGGGCCAGGGCGGTGCGTTCCCAGCCCTCCCGCTGCCGGCGGTTGCCCTCCAGTCGCACCGCGCCCTCCCGTTCGCAGAGGGCGGCGAAGAGCCCACCCGGGCCGACGGCGGGCAGCTGCGCCGGGTCGCCCACCAGGACCGCGCGGGCGTCGCGTTCCTCGACGTGCGCGAGTAGGGCGCTGAGCGTGCGCGTGTCGGCCATCGACGCCTCATCCACCACCAGGACGCACCCGGTGGGAATGGGCGCGCGCGTCGCATCGACGAGGAGGGCGTGCATGGTGCGCGCCTCGATCCCGGCGCTTTCGGCCAGCGTGCGCGCGGCCTGCGCAGACGGTGCGGCGCCAAGCACGGCGATGCCGTCCGCCTCCAGGGCGCGCGCGCCGGCCGCGATGGCGGTGGTCTTGCCCGCGCCTGCGCGGCCCACCACACACGCGACGCGGTCGAGGTGCGCGCCCACCACGTGCGCGACGCGCGTCTGCTCTTCGGTGAGGCGCACGTCCTGCGCGCGGACGGCCGCGTCCACGCGCGTGTCCGTTGTCGACGCCACGTGCACGGCCCGTCCCCGCACCGCGACGGCGAGGCCTTCCGCCTCCCGCGCGAGCACCTCGCGCGTGGTCGCGCGCGCCGGCCGACCGAGACGCGCGTCCCCCACCGGGACGACGTGCGGCGCGTCGAACGCGTCGCGTGCAGCAGCCCGAATCGCGCTTACCGTGGCGCCTTCGGGATGCGCGTCGGCGATCGCGACCACCGCGTCCGCGTGCGTGAACGTCTGGCGCTTGGCGGTGAGTCCGTCGGCTCCGAGCAGGTCGTCGAGCAGGACGCGCGCGTCCGGCGTGCGCGGCGCGCGCGGGCGCGCGCGGACCGCGTCCAGGGCGCGCGTGTCCAGTCCGTGCTCGGCCGCGCGTGCGCGCCAGCGGCCCACAGCCTCGGGCCAGTCGATGCGCCCCTTGTCAGGACGCGTGATCACCTGCGCGCGCTCCCGCGCGGCGAACCCACTGCCGCCGTTGGCCGCCGCGTGATCCAACACGACCTGCCGACGCTGGCTGAACTCCTGAATCACCGTCGCCGGGACGGCGGCCAGATCCGCCTGGCCGTTCGTCACGGGCCCCCACTCGACGCCCAATCGCGCGGTGAGCTCGTGACGCAGACGCGCCTGGTACACGTGGCCGGCGGCGTGCCGCCAGTCCCGTACGAACAGCTGCCCGTCCAGCGCCCGCCACTTCCCGTCGCCGCTGGGCGCCATGTTCGCGACGACGACGTGCGTGTGGAGATGCGGGTCGCCATCGCGGTTGGTCCGGTGCATGAACCCCGCCGCGGCGAAGCCGGACCGCACGCGCACGACCCCGTTGGTCCCGGACCTCACGACGCAGGCCTCTTCCTCCAGCAGCGCCATGGCGTCATGCCAGGCTGCCCGGTGGGCCCCGGCGATGACTCCCTGCACCCCGGCGCCGGCGAGCGCGTAGAGCAGGCTCACGGACTTCGGCGCCGAGAAAGTGAGGTCGAAGCCCGCCACCGGGCGGTGGGTCACCAGCTCGGTGATCCGCTCGCCGGTCGCGGGGTCGATCCGCGTCCTCGGGAGATCCCGAGCCGGCGGCGGCGGACGGAGCTCCTTACCAGTGACAGGATCGAGGCCCTGCAGCAGGCGGGTGAGGTCCCCGTCCGTGAGCGTGCCGGACAGGCCCAGGCGCTCCGCCGCAGCCCCCACCCACTCCCCCGCCACCTCGCCGGCTCCCGCGTAGTAGTCCTCCTGGGACGTGGCGACCGTGCGCTCGTAGTAGGTCCGCTCCGACCCGTCCGGGCGGAGCCGCGCGATCGTCAGCACGCCAGGACCCAAGGGACGGCGTTGCGGTGCGGCTTGGCGGGGTCTCTCGGCATCGGTCTCTACCGAGAGAAATGGGTTCAGCAGCCCTCAGGAGGGGGTCAGTGCATCGCCATGCAATTGTGCGCGGCCTGAACGCTGAAACGCTGTGAGTAGCCTCCTAGCCTGCGCCTTTCCGGAACTAGCGGTCTCGCTGTCCTGCAGGGCGTCGGCGCAGGTGGGGAAGCTTCGGATCACTTCGGGCTCTCGCTAGCATCGCCGTGAGGGAATGTGCGGCCGAGCCCGCCGAACAGGGAGCCGACCAGTGCAGGAGCTGCTCGCCTTTAGCTTCGTCGTGATGTCCGCGAAGCCCGCCGACACGTTTCGCGCGATTGAGCAGGAGGTCGTGGACTGGGCTTGGCTTAGGACGGGTCAGCCAACTCCCGACATAACTGCATCTGATGGGGCAGTCAGCACCGCGGAGGGTCACGAACTCCGGTGGTCTCGGGCAGATACGGGTGATGCCTCCCGCCGCGCGCTCGAGATCGAATTCGTTCACGAAGATGAGGGCGACTCCGGCCTCTCTTGGCACAGCACGGTTGAGCTCGCCCTTGATCAGCATGGGCTCCGGGTCTGCCTGCGAATTGCGCGAGAGGCAACGCGGCTTGTTATGCGCCCGGCCTCCGTCACGCTTGGAACGCCCCGTCTAGTGCCCGCCCTCCTGGGCAAGTTCGATTGCCGGGCAGGCGACCTTCGCCTCGCGAAGGAGGGCCTTGCCGTTGACCCTGCCGGCATCGACTCACTCGTCGAGACAATCTGCACCCCGCCGCCGAACCGCAGCCTGCCTGTAGTCGTCGTGGCGCCGAGGGATGGATCACCGTCCGCGGAGAGAATTGCCAGCCGGTTGGCTGGACTAGCCCATGTGTACGGTCTCCAGGGCTTCCGCGCTTACCAGCAGCTGATCACAGCGCTCCCTGACGCCTTCACCCCCCCAGGAGGGGTTCGAGTCTATTGGCCAGGGTTCGGCTCGCCCTCGGATGGCCTTCGCCACCCGTACTGGACGGCAGCGCAGCTGGCTGTTGGGCACCTACCCATCGAGGATCTTCTCTTCGGGATTCTGTCTCGCGTCTCAGTGCTTCGGGTGCCACGGGACCCGCTTCTTCGCAAGCTTCGGGCCGAAGCGCGTAGCCAGCGAAGAGAGGCGATTGCATCAGCCGGCGGGGATGTCGCTGAGTACCAAGCCCTCCTCGACGACGTCGAACAAGAGCTCTCCAGACTCGAAGAGGAGAACCGAGTCCTAGAGGACACTGTGGCGAATCTTGAGAGCGCACTGGCGAATGCCCGCGCGAATCTGGAGACAGTCTGGGTTGCTGATGACCAGGCGGCGGGCGACAGCGCACAAGACGCCGCCGGTGTCGAGCCACCCCCGACCTGGTTGGAGTTCGCCGAGCGCCTACCTGAGCTTCAGACCGCGAGTACTGGCGCGCTGACGTTCACAGAACGTGCCGCCGAGTCCGCTCGATCGACTGGCTACCCAGATCCGCAGAGGATGTGGCGAACCCTCGAGGCTCTGGCCGAGGCCGCCCGCGAGTACCGCAAGGTCCATGCAGCCGTTGGCGCAAGACTCGACGTCTGGTTCATGGAAGGCTTCGGCTTGGACTACGCGGCGCAGGACTCGAAGCTCGGCGAGCTTGCCGACTTCGAGTTCGAGGGCGTCGCCTGGTCGCGAGAGCCCCACATCAAGGTCGACGACGCCAAGCACGGCCTCGACAACACCGGCCGCATCTACTTCGCCGTCGACAAAGAGGGCCTCCGCTTCATCGTCGACCACATAGGACGCAAGCTCACGGCGCGCTGAGTCTCGTCTCGGCCAGGCTGCCCTTCCCGGAGGGCTGTTCATCGGACCGTTAGGGACCAGCCGACTCCCCAGGCGGAGAGGATGTAGGCCCTTGGGTCGGCACCGGCAGCTACGAGCTTCCGACGGAGGCGACTGACGTGGGTGTCGACGGTTCGGGTGCGGCCTGCGCTGCGAAAGCCCCAGATGGTCCGCAAAAGCTCATCCTTGGGGATGACCCGCGTCGGATTCCGGGCGAAGGCGATCAGGACGTCGAACTCCCTGATGGTGAGCGGGATGTCCGTCTCTCCCAGCCAGGCGCGCCGTGCCTCGGGGTCGATGGTGAGGTCTCGGACGTGGATGACTGAGGAGTACGCGGTGTCGGGCTCCCAGATCGGGGTCGGGACGGCTTCGATTGCCGTGGTGAGTTGGAGGGCGGCTTGTTCGGCGGCGCGCAGCGTCTGGGTCCAGGGACCGAGGTCCGCGCCGCGGGTGCTGAGCTGTGAGATGCGAGCGACGACGGGCCTCATGCGGCGCCGGATGACGCACAGCTCTGCGTAGATGCCGTCGGAGATCTCCGAGGGAGACGCCGGCGCCGCTTGAGGCGTCGCGGGTGTGGCGTGGGTTGCCTGGGTGGTCATCGTCTCTCCCCTCTTCTGCGCCTGCCCGGTGGGCTTCGCGCTGGTTCGCCGTGTGGGAGGGCACGGCGCCGGCGACGACCAGGGCGTCACCGGACGGGAAACCCCGCCTGCGGGGTTGACGCCCTGAGGCGTCGTCGGCGATGCCGTTTCCGACCAGGCGATCCGGCTCGAAGCCCGACGAGAGCCGCAAAGGGAGACGCGATCTGCGGCAAGGGTGCCTGCGTGGGGCACCTGAACCCAGGCTACTTGCATGCGTAAATACGTATGCGCTCATATACGTAGACACGTAGAGGGAGGCGACGGTGATCATCGTGATCGCGAACACCAAGGGCGGCGTGGCCAAGACGACCATGGCCGTGCATATGGCCGCCGTGCTGGGCGCCCAGCACCGCACCCTGCTCGTGGACGCGGACCCCCAAGGGTCGGCGCTGTCATGGGCAGAGGAGATCGAGAAGTTCCCGGCGGTCGCGGTGGGACGCGCCCGGAGCCGGGGACTGGCGAGGGACCTGCGGTCGCTCGCCACGGACTTCGACTATGTGGTGGTCGACACTCCGGGGTCTAGGGAGAGCGGGATCGCCGGGCAGGCGGTCAGCGCCGCCGATCTGGTGCTCGTGCCGATCGCTCCGACGGCTGCCGACTTCGCGGACATGCCGAAGACCATCGAGTTGATCGACGACGCTGCGGTCGCGGCACCACCGAGGATCCTGGCGGTGCTCACCAGGGTGCGCCCCGGAACGCGCTCCCGCAGTGACGCCCGCGCAGCGCTGATCGAACACGGCGTGGAGGTCGCCACAACCGAGTTGCCGCTGCGTGAATCGATCGCCGGCGCATACGGCGGCCCGCTCGCCGAACCCGCGCTGTGGGAGGCACTCATCCAGGAGATCATCCGCTTTGAGGTGGCAGCGTGACCCGGTCCCGCCCCAACCGCCTCTCGGCGGCCGCGAGCCGGAGCACCAGGCGGCTCGATGAACGGGCCGCGGGGGACACGGCGCGAAGAGTGAGGGTGTCGTGTGATCTGACCGACGCCAACTACCGGCTGCTGCACGCCGCGGTGGCCGACTACCGCGCCACCAAGATCGACATCCTCAACGCCCTGGTCGGGTTGCTCGCCGACCCGGAGATCGCGGCGACGGTCGCCGACCGCTTGGGCACCTCCGAGTAGACCGGTGGGGCGCCCTCGGTGGCGCCCCAGCCGCCAGACGAAACACCGGACTCTTTCGGACTGTGGTGGTCGAAAGTCACCGTTTTGCAGCGAGACTGCAGCAGCCATGGTCGCATGCACTGCCCAGGTCCGGTCGCACGAACTGCCCTGGTCGGTCGCACCGACTGCGCAGGCCGGTCGCACCGACTGCCCTGGTTCAGGCCGCACGGACTGCCCTGGTACCGGTCGCACCGACTGCCTTGGTCCGAGTCGCATCAACTGCCCTGGTCGGCGGAGCCGCCGCGGGCTCTCTGCGACGGACTACCAGGACCCGCTCGCCCCGCCGTTCTCCGTCCTCGACGCCGACCCAGGTGTACCGGTTGTCGGCACGCGTCACCTCGTCGGCTGCTCGCCGGACGGTCGCCAGACGGTGCCCGGTGCGACCAGCCTCGATCCCGAGGCTGGTCAGCAGCGCCGGGTCGACGACTCGGCGCCACCGGCCCCGGAAGCGCTCGGCCTCCAGGAAGATGAGCAGCCGTCGGCTGGTCTGACCACGCAGCCCCCTCATCTCCGACCAGCTGACGTAGGTGATGTTGCCGGCGCGCAGCTGCTGCAGCAGCCAGTCGCCGAGAACGAGGAAACCGGCCTGCGAGGGCCGTGCCGGTCGGTCGCGCTCCCCGCGTTCCCATCGGTCTACGAGGCCGAACGTGTCGATGCGGACCTCTCTGACCGCAGCGTTGAACACCCTGGCGCGGAACGTGGCCTGTGTCAGCGCATCGACGGCGTCGGCCAGGTCCGCGCAGGCGCCACCCCCGCGCCCCCAACCAAGATCATCGGCGAGCCCGGTGAGGGTGAACGGAACCGCACGGGCAGTGGGGTCATCGAGCTCTCGCCAGCGGGAGCAGACCCACACGATGATGTCGAACGCCAAGGCCCCGAGGGCCTGGCCGGTGTCGATGCGCTGGACGATGCCCAAGGCATCGTTGATGTCGCCGAGCGCACGCCCGGTGCGCCACAACCCCTTTCGCGCCAGGTTTGTCTCGACGCAGGCCCGGTCGGACGCCAGGCGGCTGGAGGGCCTGCCGGCCGGCAGCGCGCAGGCGTCACGGTCCGGCTCTGGCTGCGGCGCCTCGCCAGGCGCCGGGACGTGCTGCTCCCACGCCCTGCGCGCGCGGAGCACGAGGGCCCGCAGGTCCGGGTCATCGGGCAGCTCGAAGGGCAACCCCTCGTGACCGGTCACGGCGCCACCGCGGCGCCCGTCGCGGCGCGTGGGGTGGTAACAGGGTGGTAACGCGACCCACAGAGACCACGGGAGATTTCGCCGCGGAAGCGGCGCCCCAGAACGCCGTTCAGAGCTGATCTTCCAGACGACGGGAGACCACGGGAGACACCGGCGCCCGACTCATAAGCCTCCGAGCGCAGGTTCGAGTCCTGCCACGCCCACTCAGATGCCTTATGGAGACTGCAATCTCGCCATGGGCGGAGGTGGCGACGAACAGGGGATTTCCAGGGTGCTGCTCGCTGTTGACCGGGCCCCGAACGCTCGCGTGCCCGCTCCGGCTGAAGGTGTTCCATACCCTTGAAATGGGTTCACGCGCCGATGTGAGGGGGTCAGTGGTCCTCCGGAGGCGAAGCGAGCTCCCCGACTGGACCCAGTGGGCCGACCGAGGCCCTGCGGTTCTCCCTCGGGACCGGCACCACCGCCGAGGGTGTCTAGATGGCCATCGGCCTGCTGACCCGCCATGCCGACCGTATCCGACGCCGTTGACGCACGGGCCGCCGCCACCGAGGAGCAGCGCCTAACCTGCGACTCAGCTCTGCTGTTCGTGAACGGGATCGCTCCCGGCCTCGACCGGGCTGCGCACGTGATCGCCTTCGCCTGCAGCACGCGCGGGGGCTCGTGGGAGGGTGATGGTGAAGCGCGAGCCGTGCCCGGGCCCGGCGCTTGCGGCGGTGAGCTGGCCTCCGTGTTCGCTCACCAGCGCCCGGGCGACAGTGAGGCCGATGCCGCTGCCGCGGTTGACCGCCGTGCGGGCGGGATCCAGCCGGTGGAACCGGGTGAAGATCCGTTCCAGTTCCTCGGGTGGGATGCCCTCACCGGAGTCGATCACCGCCATCCGCACGGCGTCCGGCGTCTGATCGGCGACGATCTCGACGCTGCCGCCGGCCGGGGTGTGCTGGATCGCGTTGTCCAGGAGGTTGCCGAGCACCTGGTGCAGGCGTTCCGGGTCCGCGAGCACGGTCATCCGATCGGGTCGTGACGTCGCGGAGAGATTGATCCCGCTGGACATGGCAGCGGGGCGAGCCGCCTGCACGGCGGCCTGCATCAACTGGGCGACGTCGGTCGCAACTGGATGCACCTGCAGACGGCCCTCTTCGGCCCGCGACACCAGCGCAAGATCCTCGGCGAGACGCGACAGGCGACGCGTTTGGTCGCGCAGGGTGTCCCAGGTCCCGGTGTCCGGGGCGATGACCCCGTCGGCCAGGCCCTCCAGGTAGCCGTCGAGCGTGGACACGGGTGTTCGCAACTCGTGGGCGACATCGGCGATGAGCCGGGTGCGTGTCTGCTCGGTCGCCGCCAGCGCGGCGGACATTCCGTTGAACGACCGCGCCAGGCTCGCCAGTTCGTCCTCGCCGGCAGCCGGGATCTGGATGCCGAACCGGCCCGAGGCGATCTGGGCGGCAGCGTCGGCGAGTCGGAGGATCGGCGCGACGATGCGCCGGGTCAGCAGGACGCTGATTACGACGGCGGTTGCCGACGCCACGGCCACGGCGCCCAACAGAGCGGTGCCCAGGGCGTCCTCGAAGGCCGCGTGGATGTGGGCGTCCAGGCTGGCAGGGACAGCTCCCAGGCGCCCCTGCAGGTGACGATCGAAAAGCCACGGGCCGGCGGTGACGGCGACCAGCAACAGTGTGAGGCTCCCGACGATCACCACCAGCAGCTGCGCGACCAGCAGTTTGGCGCCCAGGCTCCGCCGCAGCCGGTTCATCCGGATCCCATGCGGTAGCCGACCCCGCGCACGGTCTGGACGAATCGTGGTGATGCCGGATCGTCGCCGAGCTTTCGCCGCAGGCGCACGATGTGCGCGTCGACCAGGTGTTCGTCACCCACCCACCCGGCGCCCCACACCCGGTCGATGAGCTGCCGGCGGGTGAACGCCACGCGCGGCTGGGCGGCAAGGGCGCCCAGCAGCCCGAACTCCAACGGCGTGAGGTCGATCACGGCTCCGTCGATGCGGGCCTCGTGCGCTGCGGCATCCACCTCCAGCGCACCGATCCTGCGGACCGGTTCCGCGGCGTGATCGGTGGTCCGGGGACGCCGCAGCATCGCCCTGACCCGGGCCGTCAGCTCACGCGGGGAGAACGGCTTGGTGATGTAGTCATCGGCCCCCACCGCCAGGCCCACCAGCGTGTCGATCTCCTCCGCCCGGGCGGTCAGCATCACCACGTAGCAGTCCGAGAAGGCCCGCAGCCTGCGGCACACCTCGATGCCGTCAAGCCCGGGCAGCATCAGATCGAGGACCACGAGGTCCGGGGCGACATCGCGTACAAGTGCGAGGGCGGTCTCCCCGTCACCGGCCTCGGCCACCCGGAATCCCTCCTGCTCCAGGTAGCTGCGCACCAAATGGACCAGCGGGGGCTCATCGTCAACCACCAGCACCAAGGGCGCGGCCTCCGAGGGTGGGGACCCCGTCACCGGGATCCCCACCCTCGGGTGATCAGCGCGACCATCCGCGCATCAGCCCGTTGTGCATCGCGCTGCCCGTCCAGTCGCGGCCGCCGACGCCCATCATGCCCATGTACGACGTTCCATCCATCATCTCGGGGTTCTGCATCCGCGCCGGCATGGACCCCTGCCACGTGGCGGCCGATTGGCGGCCACCGCTCAGGGCCGGCATCGTGACCGCGGTCAGCACGCCCGCACCCAGTACCGCCGCCACCGCGATCCCCGCGATTGTCGCGCGTGTCATGACCGCACCCCCCGTCCCCCACGGGCCGCGTCCAGCCGCTGTCGGATCTGATCGTAGGTCTCCGGATCAATCTCGCCGCTGGCCAGCCGCCGGTCCAAGAGGGCCTGCGGATCGTCCACCTGCGTCCGCGGCCCCGTGATGTCGGATCTCGAGGCCTGCTGAGCGCCCGGGAAGATCCGCGTGGCCGCCCAGGCAACCACCGCGATCACCGACACCCACAACACCACCATCATCAGCCACCCGAACGGTGACATCGCTCCCCAACCGCCGTTCATCATCCCCGCCTCCTCTCAATCCCGTGGCGCGAGTATCTCGGCGCGTGATTGAGGCCCGATGCGGGAATCGATGACATTCCGATGACATCGAGGCCCGACGGCCACGGGACCCGGATCGTGGGTGGCATACGGCGCCGGCGCCAGCGCATGCGACCGCGTCACCGCTTGGGCGCCTCCAGACCACATGGACGGCGTGCTGGGGATCGGCACCGTGAAGGCCCGCTGGATCGGCCACCAGATCCGCGCGGGAATCGACGTGCATGCGTCGGCCAATACCACCCTCCCGGAGGCCCACGAACTCGCTGAGCGGCTACGGCATCGGCTCATGCACGACGTCGCCCATCTCCGAGACGCGGCGATCCGCGTTGTCCCCCGGATGTCCAAAGGCGGTCCTGCGTCCTCGCCTGTGTGACGTGCGGGCCGGCGCGTGACCGTGAAACCCTGAAGTCACTCGGTACGGTTCTGGCCGCGCGCAGCGGCCTGCTGCGGCGGGCTTCGGGAAAGAAGCGCTAGACGCCTCCTCACGCTGCAGGCGGGGCCGATCCCGCTTGGCAATTGACGCCTCCGGCATCGTCCTGGCTTGACCTTCAACCAGCGATGGTGGTGCTGGGCGTCAGCGTCCGGGACCTCCGGGAACGGCCGCTCGCGCTCCAGCGGATCTACGGCATGGGATTCCCGTCCGTACGCGATGGGGAGGGCGACATCATGGGCCACCACGGCGCCACGCCGGGCGGGTCGCCGTGGTCCTCCGCAGCCAGCTGACCACCGGGGGCCCGAGCAACGCCGGTGGACTGGAGGTCGCCCTGCGGCAGGTGATGGTCGAACCACCGGCGCCGGCGCGCGGTGAGGACCTGATCGCGGAGGCCCGCCAGATCAGTGGATGACGCAACCGCCGCAGGGCTTGCCGTGATCATGGTCAGCACGGGCAGCCGGCGTCGAGCGGGCAGACGGAACGAGCAGCGGCGTGCGGCGTGCCGCCCCGGTGAGCGGGCGGCCGCGCACCAGTCGCAGGCCGTTGCCGACCACGATGAGGCTCGCGCCGACGTCGGCGATCACCGCCCCCCACAGGGGCAGCGCGCCCCCGGCCAGCAGGGCCGCCGCTGCGGCCTTGGTGACCAGCGACACCTGGACGTTCTGCCGCACGACCATCCGTGCCCACCGTGCAAGGCCGATCAGGGCCGGGACCTTGCGCAGGTCGTCGCCCATCACCGCGACATCGGCGACCTCCAGGGCGGTGTCGCTGCCGGCGGTGCCCATCGCGATCCCAACCGACGCGGCGGCGAGCGCCGGAGCGTCGTTGACGCCATCACCCACCATCGCGGGCGAGGTGAGGGACTGTATGTAGCCGGCTTTCTGGGCGGGCAGCAGGCCGGCATGAACCGCACCGACCCCCACCTGGGTCGCGACGCCGGCGGCGGTCAGGGGGTTGTCCCCAGTGAGCATCACCGTCCGCACGTCCATCGCGTGGAGGGCGGCGACCGCCTCCGCGGCGTGCGGGCGGATCGTATCGGCGATCGCGATCACTCCGGCGATCCGGTCGTCCACGCCGACCGCGACCACCGTCCGCCCCTGCCCGCGCAGGCCCTCGACCAGTTCCGCGAGTTCCTCCGGCAGGTCACCCACCAGCCGGACATCACCGACCGCCACCCGCTTGCCATCGACCAATCCGGTCGCGCCCAGTCCGGTGAGTGCCGCGAACTCGCTTACAGGCGGGATCCCGATGCCGCGCTCCTCGGCGCCCGCGGTGATCGCCGCGGCCAGTGGGTGCTCGGAGGCGTGCTCGACGGCGGCCGCCAGGCTCAGCACCTCCGTCTCCCCGGTGTGCAGGGCAGGGTGCACGGAGGTCACGGCGGGTCGGCCGCTGGTGATCGTCCCGGTCTTGTCCAGTGCGACAGCTCGCACGGCCGCGGCGGCCTCCAGGTGTGCGCCGCCCTTGATCAGGACGCCGGCCGCCGATGCGCGCGCCAGGGCGGAGGCGATCGTCACCGGCGTGGACAGCACGAGGGCGCACGGGCAAGCCAGGATCAGCAGGGCCAGGGCGTCGTAGAACGCGGTACCCCAGCCGGTACCGAGGAGGGGCGGTGAGAGCACCGCGACGGCCACCGCCAGGCCGATCACCGCCGGGGTGTACCGGCGGGCGAAGCCGTCGACCCATCGCTCGGACGGGGACCTGCTGGCCTGGGCCTCGGTGACCAGTGCCGCGATGCGGTCCAGGGTGGTGTCGCCGGGCGCGCGGGTCGCCTCGATGACCAGCATGCCCTGACGGTTCAGCGTCCCCGCGAACACCGCGACGCCCGGCCCGGCCTCCACGGGAACCGATTCCCCGGTGATCGCCGCCTGATCCACCGCCCCCGCGCCGTCCCGGACGATTCCGTCCACCGGGATCCGCTCACCCGGCCGGACCACCACGACGTCAGCGACCGCCAGCTCCGCGACCGGGACCTCGGTTTCGGTGAAGACCGCAAACGGGCCGTCGCCCCGACGGCGCCGCACGCGGGCGGTGGCGGGGGTCAGGTCCACCAGACTCGCCAGCTCGCTGCGCGCGCGTTCGGCGGCACGGCCCTCCAGCAACTCCCCGATCGAGAACAGCACGACCACCAGGGCCGCCTCCAGCCACGCCCCGATCGCGGCCGCGCCGATCACCGCGATGGTCATCAGCAGCTTGATCTCGGGGCGGCGGGTCGCCATCAGCGCCCGGACACCCGCCTGGGCGATGGGCACCCCGGCCACCAGCACCGCCGCCAGATACAGCGGCAACGCTCCCCCGCGGCTCACCAGACCGACGGCGGCCGCCAGCATCGTGAGCGCCGTCGCGACCACCGTCCCCTGTGTGCGGGACGGCCATCGCCGCCCCGGCCCGTGCGTCTCGGCCCCGGGGACCCGGTATCCCAGCCGTGTCACCTGCGCGCGGATACGGTCGGCCTCGACCTGTGCCCGCTGGTACTCCACGCGCATCGCGCCCGACGGGAACCCCACCGACACCTGGCTCACGCCGGGCACACGAGCCACGGCCCGCTCGATAGTCCTGGCGCAGTCCGCGCAGTCCATGCCCTCGACACCGACGACCTCGTGGGCGTAGGTGTCCTCAAGGGTCCTCCTCAACTGCAGTACGGTCTGATCCAGGCATGTGGCGGAGCAACGCTCGGCGTCGATGCGGACCACGACGCGGTCGGTGCGGTCGCCGGCCTCGACGGCCAGCACCCCCCGGTGCCCGGCGATCCCCTCGCGCAGCCGGTCGACGCACGCACCGCACCCGTCCGGGGTCTCGAGCGCGAGTTCCAGCCTGGCCTCGCTGCCCATCAGACCGGGTTCCCCTCGTCTGCGCAGAACCCAGGGGCCTCCACCTGAAGGGTGACGTGCTCAAGGCCCACGCGCTCGCGAAGCAATCGCGTGGCGCGCTCCAGGACGTCCTCGGAGCCAGCGCCATCGGCGAGCTCCAGGTGCCCGGTCGCGACCCGCAGTCCCGAGGTGAGTGTCCACACATGCAGATCGTGCACGCCCCCGACGCCCTCGACGTCGTCCAACGCCCTGCGCACAACGTCCACGTCCAGGCCCGCGGGGGCGACCTGCAGCAGCACCCGTAGCGCCTCGCGTCCCAGCCGATACGCCCGGGGCAGGATGAACAGTCCTATCCCGACGCCCACGATCGGGTCGGCGTACGGCCAGCCGGTGGCCAGCAGGATCACCCCGGCGACGATCACGCCGACCGAGCCGAGCATGTCCGACATCACCTCCAGGAACGCGCCCCGCACGTTCATGCTCTCCTTGGCCCCGGCCCGCAGCATCAGGAACGACACGACGTTGACCGCCAGGCCGATCACGGCGACCGTCAGCAGCCATGCGCCCGGCACGTCCGGCGGGTCCTGGAACCGCGACCACGCCTCGACCAGCACGTACGCGGCGATGCCGAACAGCAGCACGGTGTTCGCCAGCGCCGCCAGGACCTCGAGCCGGTACATGCCGTAGGTAGCCGATGAGGACCGATGGGAACGGGCCACCTGGATCGCCGCCACCGCCATCCCCAGGCCCGCGACGTCGGTGAGCATGTGGCCCGCGTCAGACACCAGGGCGAGAGATCCCACCGCGAACCCCACCACGACTTCCACAACCGTGAAGGCCGCGGTCAGCAACAGGGCCATCACCAAGGGGCGTACGTGTCGGCCGGCCGCCGACACGGGCGAGACGTGTGCGTGATCACCGCTCATCGCTCGGCGGCGTGGTCGCGGGCCACCGCCAGCAGCACCCGGATGTGGTCGTCATCCAGCGTGTAGAAGACGTTCCGGCCCTGTCGCCGGTACCGCACCAGCCGCTGGCCGCGCAGCAACCGCAGGTTGTGCGAGCACGCGGTCGCCGTGAGCCCCGTGACCGTCGAGAGGTCGCACACGCATAGCTCCTCCGCCTCCAGGAGCGCCGCGATCAACCGCAGCCGGCCGGGGTCCGAGAGCAGCCGGAACGTCTCGGAGAGCTCCAGGGCCACCGACTCCTCGAGGGCGGCACGTGCCCGGTCAAGGGTGCCCGCGTCCGCCTGGGGGGCGCACCCACCCTCCCCCTGGGCAGGAACCTCGCCGGGCAGCTCATTCGATACCTTCATATGTGTGAAGGTATCAGTGTGGTGTCGACACCGAAAGGGGCGCGCCCCTATTCTGAATGCGATGCCGTAGGTCGTTCCACCTCGGGTCGGCGTGCATCGGAACGGTCGCGACCGGTGCGCGCCCACGGCTGAGAAACGGGAGGTATGGCGCTTGGCTCGGTCCCGTTCGAAACCGCTGCAGAGACCCTCCTGAGGCAGGCTCCCCGGTCAGAGGTTCGGAGATAGACCGCCTCTTCGGCGTGTGAATTGCCAGACGCGGCGGATGCCGTGGTCCGTGATGTCCTTGGCCCGCCGGAGCGCAGACACGCCGCCACGAGATCCGTCGCACTTGCGCCGGGTGGGAAAGCGGTGCCACACAGGGTCGTCCAAGTCAGCGTCGGGGAGCTGTCCGAGAACTTGCCATCCATCCAGTCACACCGCCGGAGCATGGGACGGCTCCCCGAAGCCGACTTGCGCCCGGCGACCTAGCGCGCCACAATTGTGCACATGACCACCGAGCCGCTTCGCACCGTGCGCGACAAGTTCTCCGAGTACGTCGACAGAGTGGAGCGCGAGCACGAACGGGTCGTGGTCACTCGCAACGGGCGGCCCGCCGCCGTGCTCATCAGCCCCGACGACCTACAAAGCCTCGAGGAGACTCTGGCGATCCTCGCCGACCCCGAGACGCTGCGCGGCATCCGCGAAGGTCGGGACGCGATCCGCAACGGTGACTTCATCGAGGGCGCCGACGCGATCGCCGCCCTGCGCCCCACGCGGTGAGCACCCGGTACACGGTCCGCCTTGCCGGGCCGGTGGTGCGCGCGATCCAGCAGGACCTCCCTGAGGCCGTCGCTGGCGCCATGATCGAGTTCTTCAACGGCGCCCTGTGCGAGAACCCTCAGCGGATCGGCCACGCGCTGCGCAACGACCTGGAGGGCCTGTGGAGCGCACGCCGCGGCTCATTCCGGGTCATCTACGCGATCGACGACACCTCACGCATCGTCAGCGTCATCCGAGTCGACCACCGGCGCGACGTCTACCGCTGACATGGAGTGCCGAAGCTCGGTCTGCGCTTCGGCCGGGTGGTAACAGGGTGGTAACGCGACCCACAGAGACCACGGGAGATTCGCGGCCGAATCGGGCCCGGGAAAGCTCGTTCTCAGGCGGTTCTCCGAGACGACGGGAGACCACGGGAGACACCGTCGCCTGACTCATAATCCTCGGCGCGCAGGTTCGAGTCCTGCCACGCCCACTCAGATCCCTTATACAGACTGCGATCTCGATGTAGTCGCGATCCCGCGTGACCAGGGGATTTTGTAAATACTGCTCGCTGGCCCGGCGGCTGCCGGGCCGGTTGTGGCTGAGAGAGTTCCATACCTAGGAAATGGGGCCAGCCACTGCCCTGAGGGGGTCGACGATGGGTTTGCCCCCCCGAGGCGCGCCTCGATAGTCACTCGTCGCGACGCTTCGTGGCTCCCTCGGCGCGGACCCGGCCGGCCACCTCCGCGTCAGGTTGGGTCGCGACGGTGAACCAGACCCGGATTCCGTCCGGAGCAAGGTCGATACCCGACGAGCCGCCATGCGCTCGGGCGATCGCTCGAACGATCGCGAGCCCCAGGCCCGCGCCGCCGTCCCGGCCACGGGCGGGGTCGGCGCGGGTGAACCGTTCGAAGGCCCGGGCGGCAAACCCCTCGGTCATGGCGCGCCCCTGGTCGCGTACGCAGAACCGCAGGAGCCCCTCCGTGGTCCACGCGCTGTGAATGGTCACGGTGCCAGCGCCGTGGCGAAGCGCGTTGTCCACCAGGTTCCCCAGGGCCTGCTCGATCCGCGAGGCGTCGAGCAACACGGGACCGTCGGCGCCATCGACAACGTCGACCCGGCGGGTGTCGGCCCGAGCGCGACCGGCGAATCGGGCGGCCACGGTTGCCGTGATGGCGCTCGGGGTCACCCGCTCCGGGCGTAGCGGCAACCGCCCGGCGTCGGCACGGGCGAACACCAGGAGGTCCTCGGCGAGACGAACGAGCCGCTCGGTCTCGTCCGCCGCGGAGTCGACGGCGTCCCGAAGCTCCTCCTGGGTGGTGCCGGGTCGCCTCGCCAGTTCGAGCTCCGAGGTGAGGATCGCCAGCGGGGTTCGGAGTTCATGGCTGGCGTCGGCCACGAACTCCCGTTGGCGGCGCATCGCGAGGTCGATGCGGTCCAGCATGTCGTTGAGGGTCGCGCCGAGATAGTGGATCTCGTCGCGGGCGGGCGGGAGCGGCAGTCGCTCGCCGGTCTCCTCCCCGGAGATTTGCGCCGCCCGGCGGCGCATCGCCTCGGCGGGTCGCAGTGCGGCGGCCGCCACCCAGTGGGCCGCTGCGGCGGTGACCGCCAGCGCGATGGGGGCGGCGACGAACAGGAACAGCGTGAGCGTGCGCAGGGTGTCGTTGCGGTCCTCCAGTGAGGCGCCGACGACGACGACCAGTCGCTGGTCCTGGGCGGTGACCGGCGTCGCCAGTAGGCGGACGTCGTCCTCGATCCCGGCGACGCCCGACCGGTCGATGACGATGCGGCCCGTCTGGGCGCTGCGGAACTGTGCGGGGGTCAGCAGTGGCCCATCGCGCAGGAGCGGGGTTGCGTCGACGATGCGGCCGCGGGCGTCGAGGACCTGGGCGAAGGCCTCGCCGCGTTCGGTGAGGGGACTCTGTCCCGCCGCGCGCAGACCCTCGTCGGATTGGGCGACGAGCGCCGAGACGTCCGCCGCCCGGGCCCGAAGGGTCTGGTCGATGTTCCCGTCGAGGGCTGCGGCGACCCGGACTCGGAGGAGCACGCCGCCGATGAGCAGTGCGATGAGCATCAGCCCCGCGAACACCAGGGTGAGTCGCAGGCGGATCGGGAGGCGGCTCACGCGTCGACGCTTCGCAGCCGGTACCCCGCTCCTCGCAGCGTCTGGATGGACTCGACGCCGAAGGGGCGGTCGATCTTCTCTCTCAGGTACCGGACGTAGACGTCCACGACGTTTGAGCGGTTCTCGTACTCGTAGTCCCAGGCGCGTTCCAGGAGCTGCAGGCGGGTCAGGACCTGGTCGGGGGAGCGCATGAAGGTCTCCAGGAGCAGGTACTCCTTGGCCGACAGGGTGATCTCGGTGTCGCCTCGCCAGACGCGCCGGGTGGCCGGGTCGAGGGTCAGCGATCCGGCCCGGAGCACCGCCGGCCGTTCTCGGGGGCCGCGGCGCACCAGGGCCCGCAGCCGGGCGGTGAGCTCGGCGAACGCGAAGGGTTTGGTGAGGTAGTCGTCGGCGCCACCGTCCAGCCCGGCGACGCGGTCCTCGACCGCGTCGCGGGCGGTGAGCAGCAGCACCGGGGTCCAGTCACCGGCCTCGCGCAGACGGCGGCACGTCTCGAATCCGTCGATGCCCGGGAGCATCACGTCGAGGACCACCGCGTCGTAGTCGTTCGCGGCGGCCATCCACAGGGCGTCCTCACCGCGTTCGGCCAGGTCGGCGACGCCGCCTTCGGCGGCGAGGCCGCGTTTGATCAGGCCCGCCATCTTGATCTGGTCCTCGACCACGAGCACGCGCATGCCCTCATACCCCCTGCTGTTGCACCGTGTATCGGAGATGGTCGGGCACGCGGGTGAACCGCGGATGAGAGCCCGGCCCGTGCGGGCTCATCGCGGTCTCATCCGCGTGCGATTGGCTGTGCCGGACGTCAAGGATCGGAGCAGCGATGTTCATCACCGTGCCGGCGAATCTGGGCTATGGGGCGCTCGCCGCGCTGGTGGCCGGTGAGTCCGCGGGCCTGCCGATCCCCGGTGAGACGGCGCTCGCAGCCGCATCGCTTCTGGCGGGCGCCGGGCACCTGAGCCTCCCGCTGGTCATCGGGGTCGCGGCAATGGCGGCGATCGTTGGCGACAACGTCGGGTTCTGGCTCGGCCGTCGCGGCGGCCGGCGGGTCCTGCAGGCTGAACGCGGCCCGTTCCGGCGGCACCGGCGGGCGGCGCTCAGCAAGGGTGCCGCGTTCTTCGCCCGGCACGGCGCGAAGGCCGTGATCCTCGGCCGGTTCGTCTCCGGAGTGCGGGTCGTGACTGCGCTGGTGGCCGGCGCCTCCGGCATGACCCCGCGGCGGTTCTTCGTCGCCAACGCCGTGGGCGCGGTCCTGTGGGCCTCGCTGACGGGCGTCCTGGTGTGGTCGCTCGGGCCGGTCGGCGCCGTCGTGGCGGTCGGCGGGAGCTGGGTGCTCGCCGCGACCGGGTCGCTGGTCGCCGCGGCCCGCACCGCCCTCGCGCGACGTCGTGTGCCGGTGCCGCAGCGCGAGCCGGCCTGAGCCTCCGGGTCCGCACCTCACTCGGCGCCCTTCCGCGGCACCGCGGGGAGGCGCAGGGTGAAGCACGGTGCGGGACCGGCGTCGGTGAGTGTCAGGGCCCCGTTCTCGGCCAGGGCGAGGGCCCGCGCGAGAGGAAGGCCGATGCCATGCCGTCCGGGGGCGCTCGTGTGCCCCTGGGCGAACACCGCCTCCGGGTCGCCGGTGAGGCCGTCACCCTCGTCGCGGACCTCGACGTCGAGCCAGCCGTCCTCGTCGTGGGACCGCAGGCCCAGGTGGACGGTCCCCGCGCCATGGGTGATCGCGTTGTCGACCAGGATCTCCAGGATCTCTCGCAGCACCGGGGCGTGCGCGCTACAGCGAGGTGCCGTCGACGGAACGTCCAGCGTCAGTCGGCGGTCCCGTCCGGCGAGGGTGGCGCGCCACCTCGGGGCGGCGGTGCGCAGCAGTTCCGGGAGGTCGGTGCCGTCGGGCTCCGGCGGGAGATCGCGGGCCACCGAGAGCAGCGTCGTGATGGTGGCCTCGAGCCGGTCGACCTGTCCGATGGCGGCCTCGATCTCCGGCGGGACCGGGTCGGTTCGCATCGCGAGTGCCTCGAGGTCGATGCGAAGTGCGGCCAGGGGGGTGCGCAGTTGATGGGAGGCGTGGGTGCTGAACGCGCGCTCCCGCTCGACCATCTCCTCGATCCGACGGGCGGAGGCGGCCAACGCCGCACCCACCGCGTCGGCCTCAGGGACGCCGCTGTTGGGTGTCGTGACATCGAACTCCCCGCGCCCGAGGCGCTGCGCGACGTGGGCGAGGGCCTCAAGCGGCGCGGCGAGTCGCCGTGCGATGACCGATGCGGCGCCAACCGCGAGCGCCATCAGCGCAAGCGCGAGGGCCGCGAGCAACGTCCACGCGGTCCACGTCCGGTGGTCGACCACGGAGCCGTCCCGGGCGACGCGGAGCACGCCGGTGACCCGCTCACGCGTCACCAGCGGCACGGCGGCGACGATCTCCGGACCGGCCTCCCCCGCGTGGGCTCGCTCTGCCGTGATGACCGATCGGACGATTCCATCGGCACGCGCGGGGCCGTCGCCGGCGATGCGTCGCCCATCGAGGCCGTACACGCCGATGCGGTCCCCGGTGGTCGGCACCTCGATGCCGCCGGGTTCAGCCGGGTCCACGTCGACCGAGCGGCTGTCGTACACGGCGTCGCGTTGGAGGCGGAGCAGTTCCTGGTCCCGGTACCCGGTGTGCAGGGTGCGTGCGAGCGGCAGGGCGAACAGGGCGACCGCCACCGCAGCGACGACTGCGATCGCCGCCATCACCCGCCGTCGCATTCAGGCCTCGAACCGGTAGCCGACCCCGCGCAGGGTCGTGATGGCCTGGACCCCGAGCTTCTGTCGCAGGCTGAGGATGTGGGTGTCGAGGGTCTTGGTGGACCCCAGCCAGGTGGTGTCCCACACCTCCGCCATGATGCGGTCGCGGGTCACCACGCGACCCGCGTTGGCGGCCAGCAGCGCGAGGAGGGCGAACTCCTTGGGTCGCAGGATGATCTCGGTGTCGTCGGTCCAGGCCCTGCGGGCGTCCAGGTCGATCGCCACGGCGCCCGCCTCGATGCGACCGGCCTGGCCGGCGGGAGCGCTCGAGACGCGGCGCAGCTGG
The DNA here is from genome assembly GCA_001464275.1 of Actinobacteria bacterium Ga0077560. Classification (GTDB taxonomy): domain Bacteria; phylum Actinomycetota; class Thermoleophilia; order Miltoncostaeales; family Miltoncostaeaceae. The sequence goes on from LNFL01000057.1 coordinate 21,058, forward strand.
GCACGGACCCGCGCCATGAGCTCCGCCAGCCGGAAGGGCTTCATGAGGTAGTCGTCGGCTCCTGCGTCGAGACCGCCGACCACGTCCAGCTCTCGGTCTCTTGCCGAGACGATCATGATCCCGACCTCCGGTTCGGCCCGCCGCACGCGCCGGCACACCTCGATGCCGTCCATGTCGGGAAGGCCCAGGTCCAGGATGACCACGCCGGTCTCCGGGCCGAGCAGGCCCAACCCCTCCCCGCCGGTGGCGGCCCGCGCCACCCGGTGTCCGCTGTTGGTGAGGACGCGTTGCAGGGCGGCGGCAACGGCATCGTCGTCCTCGATGAGCAGCAGGTGAGTGCCCGGCATGCACCCCACGGTACCGCCGAGGTCGCGACTGTCCACCTGCGTGCCGCGGTTCTGACCTGGCGTTGACCTGTGCCGGCGACATCGGACGGCCGGCCGACTCATCCGCCACTCATCTTGGCGGGCTGTCATCACGGAGTTCGGGCAGGTGTGCCCCCCCGGGGGGCCCCGGTCGAGGAGGTCCGGAACCCCCGGCCGACCGACCACGAATGGTCCCGCCCAGATCGAGGAGGAACGGTGAACAAGGAACGAGCGGTGAATGTGGCCGCGGTGGTGGTGGGTGTGATGCTGCTCGTGGTCGCGGGGTTCTACTTCGCGGAGTCGGCGTCCTCGTTGCCGTCCTGGCTCCCGGGCCACGAGGCGGGGTCCTCCCATCACCACGTCAAGCACGGCATCGCGGCCCTGGTGGTCGCACTCGGGCTGGGCGTGCTGGTGTGGTTCCGCACCGGCCCGCAGACCCGCGCGGCGGCCGGCCGGTGAAGATCGACTACCTGCAGAGCATCGCGCTGGGGGCGCTCCAGGGGGTGTCGGAGCTCTTTCCGATCTCCAGCCTCGGGCACAGCGTCGTGCTTCCCCGCCTGCTCGGGTGGGACATCCACCAGAACGATGACTACTTCCTGGCGTTCCTGGTCGCCACGCACCTGGCCACCGCGCTGGTGCTGTTCGGGTTCTTCTTCCGTGACTGGATGCGGATCCTCGCCGGCCTCGGCCGGAGCCTGCGCGACCGGGGTATCGCCCCGGGCGACACCGACGCCCGGCTCGGGTGGCTGCTGGTCGTCGGGACGATCCCGGCCGGCCTGATCGGGCTGCTGCTGGAGCACCCCCTGCGCAGCCTGTTCGCCTCGCCGCGCACCGCGGCGCTGTTCCTGATCGTCAACGGCGGGTTGCTGCTGGGCGCTGAACGCCTGCGCCGCCGCGCCCCGGAGCGCCCCGACGGCGACCCGGATGCGCGCATCGCGGACGAGCTGACCTGGAGGTCGGCGGTCGGGGTTGGCACCGCCCAGGCCCTGGCGCTGATCCCCGGCATCAGCCGCTCGGGAGCGGCGATGGGCGGAGGCCTGCTGGCCGGGCTCTCCAACGAGGACGCGGCTCGCTACGCGTTCCTGCTGGCCACACCCATCATCGGGGCCGCCGCGATCCTCAAGCTCCCGGACCTGCTGGGCCCCGCGGGCGACGGGGTCCGCGGCCCGGCGCTGGTGGGGGCCGTGTTCGCCGCGGGTTCCGCGTACCTGGCGGTGCGCTTCCTGATGGGGTACCTGCGCACCCACACCCTCACCCCGTTCGGGATCTACTGCCTGCTGGCAGGTGCGGCGGCGACCGTCGCCATCGCGGTCACCTGAGCGTTTGGGGGCGGGCAACCCGCCCCCAAACGGTCCCGACAGGTCAGTCCTGCGCGTCCGACTGGACCTGCAGGACGGTCCCGGTCGTCGCATCGACCTTGACCTCGTGGTCCTTGCCGGAGGCCGCCTTGACGTTGACCTCCCAGATCACGGTGCCGTTCTCGTTGCCGAGGGACGCCTCGTTCACGGTGCCGGGCACCTTGCCGAGGGCCGTCTGCTCGGCCTGGGCCCGGGTGACCGTCGCGACCTTCGCCAGGCTCGCGGCCTCCGCGGCCTCGCCCGCGCCATCGCCACGCTCGGACTCGGTGGACTCCTGGTTGTCGGCCCGCTCGAGATCGTTGCCCTGGTTGGTGTCGGCCGTGTCGCCGGTCTCCGGCCGGTCCTGGGTGCCCGTGACGGCCCGACCCGTGTCCGCGGTGTCGCCCGGCTCGGGCCGGTCCTGGGATCGGGTGGCCACCGAGGTGTCGGGGCGGTCACCCAACTCCGGGGTGTCCGGCGTCTGGGCGGACTGGACGGTTGGGGCCGTGGCGTTGTGACCCACGGACTGGGCCATGGCGAGGGTGCCGCCGCCGCCGACCGCCATCACCGCCGCACCTGCGGCGAGCCAGCGCTTGGCTGTGGTGGAGAGCATCGTGTTGGACCTCCATGAGGGGGTTGACCTGGGGTCGGCGGAAGTGCCGGCCCGGGATCAGGAAAGCGGGCTCGGATGGGAAGACGATGAGTGCCACCACGTGAGCCGACGGCTCATCGGCCGCTCATCTTCAGGGGGTGTGATCCCAGTCGCCGGGACATGTGTTCCGGCGACCGAGGAGGCAGTGAGGTGATCGGTGATCCGGTCGGCTTTGCAGGCGAGGTGTGGAGGTCGCTCAGTGCGGTGGCGCTGGTTCCGCTGGCGGTGGGCGTCGCGCTGCACCTGGTGAAGGTCGCGGCGGAGGCCCGCAGCTGGCACGGGGTCCTGTCGCACGCCGGCGCGAAACCGGCCCGCATGCCGTTCCGCCCGGTGCTCGGAGCGTTCGTCGCGTCCATCGGAGCGGGCGCGGTCCTGCCCGCCAAGCTCGCCGACGTCGTCCGCGTGGGCCTGCTGCGTCGGCATGCCACGGCACCGGGCATCGCCGCCATCTCCGGGACGATCGTGCTGGAGGCGGTCCTTGAGACGCTGTTCGGGATCGCGATCGTCGGCTGGTGGATCGTGGCGGGGGCCCGCGGCGGCACGGCCGGCGCCCACCTGCCGGCGATCACGGGCGCGCCCACCCTGCTCGCCGCGGGCGCGGTGGGCCTCGGCCTGGCCGTGGTCGCCGGCATCGCGGGACGGGGCCGGATCGGCGCCGCGACGCGCCGCTTCGCCTCGGGATTCGGCGTCCTGCGGCACCCGCTGGGCTTCGCCCGCGGGGTGCTGGGATGGAAGCTCGTCGCGTGGGCGCTGCGGTTCGGCAGCGTCGCCGCGTTCCTGCTCGCCTTCGGCCTGCCCGCCACGCCGGGAACGGTGGCGGCGGTGATCGCCGCCCAGTCCGTCGCCGGCCTCCTCCCGCTGACACCGGGGAACGCCGGCACCCAGCAGGCCGCGATCGGTGTCGCGCTCGCCGGGGTGGCGGCGGCCAGTGCCGGCGTCGCCTTCGGGGTCGGGATGCAGGCCGCCACCGCCGTCGTGGACGTGCTGATCGGCGCGGCGGCCCTCCCGCTGGTCGCCACCGGGACGGGGTCCCTCCGCGACCGCCTCCGCGGACTGCGCGCCGGCCTGGCGGACCTCCCCGGCCCCGCCCTGACCCCCGACCCGCTCCCCTCGATGGAAGGTGCCTCACGGTGAGGATCGCGATCGTCAGCGACTACTACTACCCGCAGCTGGGCGGCATCACCGAACAGGTCCACGGCCAGGCCACCGAACTGACCCGCCGCGGCCACCAGGTGACGGTGATCACCCCGCGCGTCGCGGTCACCCCCCGCACCGTCGACGGGGCGAACCTCCCCGGCCGCGACTTCGAGGTGGTGCGGGTCGGCACCGCGTGGCCGGCGTACGGCAACGGGGCGGAGACCCTCCTGTCGCTGGACCCGAGGATCCCCCTGCGCCTCCGGGGCATCCTCGCCCCAGGACGGTTCGACCTGATCCACATCCACAATCCCTTCGGGGTGGCGTTGCCGATGCTCGCCGCGCTCGGGGCCCGCGACACCCCCGTCGTCGGGACCCTGCACAGCGTCGTCCCGGACGACTACCGCCTGCTGCGGTGGGCCCGGCGCCCCCTTCACCACGTCCTCTCCCGCCTCGACGCCCGCGTCGCGGTGTCCGAAGCCGTCGTCGAGTCGATCGGCCCGCGTTTCCCGGGGCTGGACTTCCGGGTGATCCCCAACGGCATCGACACGCGGTTCTTCACCCCCGACGCCGCACCCCTGCCGGACCTCACGGATCGCCGCAACATCGTGTTCGTCGGACGCTTCGACCCCCGCAACGGCGTGCGGACCATGATCCGGGCGTTCACGCTGCTCCACGCGACGCACCCGGACGTTCGCCTGGTGATCGTCGGCGACGGCCCGTTGCGGCCCGTCGTGGAGCGCCTCGTGCCCGCCGGGCTGCGCGACCACGTGGTGTTCGCCGGCCGCGTCAACCAGCTGCGCCCCCGGTATCTGGCGAGCGCCGACGTCCTGTGCACCCCGTGCAGCCTCGCCTCGTTCGGGATGGTCCTGCTGGAGGGGATGAGCGCCGGCCTGCCCGTCGTGGCGAGCCGGATCTCCGGGTTCCGGCTGGTGATGCGCGACGGCGTCGACGGGCTGATGGTGGACCGCCCGGACGACGAGCGGGGCTTCGCGGCGGCCCTCGCCCGGGTCCTCGATGACCCCGCGCTGGCGGCGCGGATGGGGTCCGCCGGCCGTGCTCGGGCTGTGGCGGCGTTCGGCTGGCCGGTTGTCGCGGACCGACTCGAGGGCCTCTACGCCGAACTGCACTCTGTTTCAGGCCCGCTGCCCGGCCCCACCACGAGCGGGTCTGAGGCGTTCGCCCGAACCCGCGCACCCGCCTCCGGGCAACGTTGACTCGGCGATGACCTGGCCGTTGCCTGGCGATGAGGACGCGGTCCTACGGTGGCAGTCGCTCCCTGCGAGGGACATGTCACCGACGAGAGGAACCAATGCCGAATCGGGCCACACAGGCGCCCAAGGCTGAGACCCCGGCGCCGACGGGCGAAGGGGCGATCATCGAGATGGCCGGCGTCGGGCATCGGTACGGGCAGTCCGACGCCCTCCGTGGAATCGACCTCACCGTTTCGGAAGGGGAGATCTTCGGCTTCCTGGGCCACAACGGCGCCGGCAAGACGACCACCATTCACATCCTCACCACGCTGATCGTCCCGACCTCCGGGTCGGCGCGCGTCTGTGGACACGACGTCGTCGCCCACCGCCTGGATGTTCAACGGGCCATCGGGTACCTGCCGGAGAACGTCCGGATGTATGACCATCTCACGGCCCGGGAGAACCTGCGCTTCTTCGCACGACTGTCCGGCGTGGCCGACATCCCCCGGGCGATCGATGACGCTCTCGGCTTCCTCGGGTGCCAGGACCTCGCCGACCGCCGCGTGGGGACCTTCTCCAAGGGAATGCGCCAGCGCATCGGAATTGCGCAGGCCATCCTCCACCGCCCGCGGGTCCTGTTCCTCGACGAGCCCACCTCGGGTCTCGACCCGATGGGCGTCCGCCAGCTGCGCGACACGATCGAGCGGCTCAACGCCGAACTCGGCATGACCATCTTCATGAACACCCACCTGCTGAGCGAGGTGTCGCGCGTCTGCAGCACCATCGGGGTGCTCGCGGACGGTGAGCTCATCTACCGGGACACACTGGCCCGGACACTCGAGTGCTTCCCCGATGAGGCGTCGCTCGAAGACATCTACGTCCGTCTCGAGGACGGATGACGGCGGCGGTCGCGATCGCCGGCGGGCAACTCCGTTCGCTGACGCGCCGCCGGACCTTCCTGGCGATGCTGCTGGTGCTCCTGCTGATGACCGCGCTGTCCGGATTCATCGGCTGGTCGAGCCACTCGACCATCGTCAGCGTCTACGACGAGACCGTTCGGACCCTCACGGCAGCGGGAAAGCCCGCTCCGCCGAACCCGTTCTCGGGCAAGCCGCGCCTCGCCCTGCTCAACAACATGATCATCTACGTGCCGCTCATCGGCGCGCTGCTGGCGATCGTCATCGGACACCTCAGCATCACCGATGACCGGATCGCAGGGGTCAACAGGGTCGTGTTCTCCCGGCCCGTCCCCCGCGTCGCCTACTACTGGGGCAAGGTGACCGGAGGCGCGCTCGCCTTGCTGGTGATCATGGCCGCCTGCCTGGTGCTGAGCATCATCGCCGTCTCGCTGATCAACGGCGGTGCACCGACCGCGCCGGAGTTCCTGCGACTCGGCGCGTTCTACGGCCTCGCCTGGACGTATCTCCTGGTCTTCATGTTGGTGGGGATGGCCTGCGCACTGCTGCTGCGGAGTCAGTCGATGGGACTCCTTGCCGGTGTGGCCGTCTGGGTGCTGGTGACCTTCGCAACTCCGCAGTTCACGTCGGGCCTGCGGCCCGTCGCCTCGCTGAACCCGGTGAACGATCCCGTCGCGGTCAGCTCATCACCGTTCTTCCGCGTGACCTCCAGGGCCAAGCCGGCCTCGGTGAGCGAGCAGTACAAGACCCTCAGCACCCAGATCCTCACCGAGGGGCACCGGTTCACGCTCGGGGCCACGCTCGGACACCTCGCCCCGATCCTGGTCTTCGGCGGGCTGCTCGGGGCGTGGTCGCTCCGCCTCGTGCGTCGACACGACTTCTCCGAGGAGGCCGTCGTTGACTAGCGGACACCCCCACCCGGCGATCGCCATCGCCGGACACGAATACCGATCGGCGACACGAAACCGGGTCCTGGCCATCCTGGTGGTGGGGATGGTGCTCGTCGCAGCCGCATCGGTCACGATCGCCTCGTACGACTTCAAAGCGCAGATCGCCGATTACAACAGCTACGTGGCGCAGGCCAAGGCGGCGGGTGTTGCGGTCACCGCGCCCCCCCAGCTGTTCCCGCTCCAGCTGCTGCGCCCGGTGATCGAGTATGTGCAGATCATCGGCGCGGTCTTCGCCATAGGGCTCGGCTACCTCACCGTGGCCCGGGAGCGGACGGGGAACACCCTCAGACTGCTGCTCACGCGCCCGGTGCGGAACACCGACCTCATGTTCGGCCGGCTGCTGGGTGCGGGAGCCCTGATCGTGACGATCCTGGGGGCCACGGCGCTCATCAGCGTGTTCCTGATCGGCGTTCTCGGAGGAACCTGGTTGGGGGGTGGCGATCTCCTCCGGGTCGCCATCACCTTCCTCACCGGTTCGCTGTACATGCTGATCTTCTACGCCCTTGGGGTTTGGCTCTCGGCCCGCAGCCGGGCGCTGGTGAACGGGCTCGTCGTCGCGCTCGTGGCCTGGTTGATGGTGGTCCTCATCATCCCGCAGATCGGCGACACGATGGACCCCGACAACCAGGTGCCCGGAGGGCTGTTCGCCGCGCTCCAGGTGCAGAAAGCAGATGAGAAGAAGGTCCTCGCCCACTTCTCCACGTACGAGCGGATTCGCAACGACCTGGAGGAGACCTCGCTCACCAAGCACTTCGAACGCCTCACGTTCGCGGTGACCGGCATCAAGGACAAGTACAACGGCGTCTCGCTCGCGACGGTCGCCGCGGACAAGCGCGGAGACATCGCATGGCTTGGTGTCTACGCCGCACTGCTGGCCACGCTCATGTGGTCAGGCATCCGACGCGAGAGCGTCACCGGAAAGGACACCTGATGGACACCCGCATCACGCGTCGCCTCACGGCGGTCTCCCTTGTTCTCGCCGGGCTGAGCACGGCCGCCCTCGCCGGATGCGGCGGGAGCACCGCATCCAACGTGACCACGGCCACGACCGGAACCGGGGCCGCTCCGGCATCCGCGGTGCTCCCGGTACCGAAGAACCCCATTGCCTCCGCCTCGACGAAGCCGGGCCTGCGCATCAGCAAGGTGTTGGTGGAGAACAACGTGGCGCCCGACACGGGCAAGGCGGTCAGCGACCACCTCGAGGTGACGCTCCAGAACACCGCGGCGACCCCCCTGACGGGCATGGAGATCTACTACCGCATCACGGATCCGACCCTCAATCGATCGGAGGGGTACTACACCAAGCTGACGGGCATCACGTTGGATCCCGGCGCCGTGCGGGTGATCCATTTCGACAACACCGGCGCCACCGATCACTTTCCCGTCAACAGATACAGCCTGTACTACAACGACAAGAACGCGCTGGTCATCGACGTCACCGCGGGCGCGGCCGGCGTGAAGCCCGCGACCTTCACGGTCCGGAAGGACGCCGGCGGCGCCGAGGCAGGGGTCGAGTAGCCCTCCACCGACCGTCGGCCCCGGCGCGGCCGCCCGGCGTTGCCGGCTGCGTGCCGGACCCCATCCTGAGGCGTCGGATCAGACGTCCGGAACGTCGGTGAGGTGTGACGGACTCAGGGGTGTCGCCGGGTGGTGGCACCCCACGCCCGTTCAGGCGCCGGGCGCGGTGTCGGCGGCGAGCCGCCTCGCGAGCGCCAACCGGCCCGCACGACCCAGCCGGAGACTGCCGGCGAGCCCGGCCGGCTGAATCGCGCTCTGGTACCTCCGGCACCACGGCGGCGAGCACCGTCCGCAGCGAGGCGCGTCGCGGGCCGACTGAACTCCGCAGGAACCGGGGTGAGGGAGGGCCGACTCATGGGCGATTCATGTGGCCCGGCCACCGTCGGCTGCACCACATGCCACCCCCCTCTGGAGGAACCCGTGAACGAATCGTCCACCGTGGTTGCGCCACATCCCGGACCGGAGCACGGCAGGGCCCGCCGGATGCTCAACAAGGTGCCCGAGGTGACCCTGTATTTCTGGGTCATCAAGATCCTCGCCACCACCGTCGGTGAAACGTTCGCCGACTACCTGAACGACACGCTCGGATTCGGTCTCGGAGGCACCACCTGGGTGATGAGCGCGGCGCTCGCCGTGGCGCTGGCCGCCCAGTTCCGCCTGTCCCGGTACGTGCCCGGGGTGTACTGGGCCGCGGTGGTGCTGATCAGCGTGGTGGGCACGCTGATCACCGACAACCTCACCGACAACGTCGGCGTGTCACTGGTGACGACCACCGGCGTGTTCGCCGCCGCCCTGGCGGTGACCTTCGCGGCGTGGTTCGCAGTCGAGCGGACGCTCTCGATCCACACGATCGTCACGCGCCGCCGGGAGGGCTTCTACTGGCTGGCGATCCTCTTCACGTTCGCGCTTGGCACGGCCGCCGGTGATCTGATGGCCGAGCGCCTCGCACTGGGCTTCGCGACCTCAGCGCTGATCTTCGCCGGGGGGATCGCGGCGATCGCGGTCGCGCACTTCCGGTTCGGCCTCAACGCGGTGACGGCCTTCTGGGCCGCGTACGTCCTCACCCGCCCGCTCGGGGCATCGATCGGGGACTACCTCTCCCAGGCCCGCGCCGACGGTGGCCTCGGCCTCGGCACGACGGCCACCAGCCTGGTGTTCCTCACCGCGATCCTGGGGACCGTCGCCTTCCTGAGCGTCACGGGCGTCGACCGCACCGAGCGCGCCGTCGAGCCGGCCTGAGCGGTGAATGTGTCCGGCCGGTCCGGGCCGGCCGGACACCCCGGTCCGTGTGAGGATGCAGCCGTGAACGGCGGTCGCTCACTTAAGGGCCCTGGCATCCCCATCCGCATCAGGCTCACCGCCGTGTTCGCGGTGGTGGTCGCCATCGCGCTGGCCTTCACCGGCGTGCTGGTCTACCTGGTGTTCCGGCAGGGCGTGGACGCCCGGATCGACGAGGAACTCGCCGACCGGCAGGGGCAGATCGTCCTGCTGGCGCGCGACGACCCGGATCCGGCGGCGCTCCTGGCGCGCGCGGGTGAGGCGCTCCTGCAGATCTACCGTCCGGATGGAACGCCGGTGGCGACGAGCACCCAGCTCGACTCCGCCCGGCTCATCTCCGCACCCGATGTGGCGCGCGCCGCGACCGCCCCCATCATGCTCACCCGCCCACGCCTCCCGGGCATGTCCGACGGCGTCCGCATCAGGGCCTTCCCGATACCCGGCGGCCGGGTCGCCGCCATCGCCGAGCCCCGGGACGACCGGGAACGGACGCTGCACCGCCTCGCGGTGATCCTCGGGCTCGCGCTGCCCCTGGCCCTGGTGATCGCGAGCGTTGCCGGCTACCGGGTCGCGCGGGCCGCGTTACGGCCCGTGGAGGCCCTGCGCGCTCAGGCCGCCGCCATCGGCACCGGGGACCTCGACGGCCGCCTCGCGGCCCCCGGCACCCGCGACGAGCTCGACCGGCTGGCGACGACCCTCAACGACCTCCTCGAGCGCCTCCAACGCGCCGTGGAGCACGAGCGCCGCATCATCGGGGACGCCAGCCACGAGCTGCGCACCCCGGTGAGCGTGCTCCTCACGCGGCTGGATGTCGCGTTGCGGCAGGACCTCGACCGCGACCATCTGGTGCGCGTCCTGGAGGAGGCCCGAGGCGACGCGCGTCGCCTCGCCCGGTTGGCGGACGACCTGCTGCTCCTCGCCAGGGTCGATCAGGGAGGGCTCCCCATCCGACGCGTTCCCGTGGAGGTCCACGATCTGCTGGATGCCGCCGCCGACCGCAACCGTGCTTCGGCCGCAGGCCGGCCGATCCGCATCACCCAGGAGGTCCCCGGCGGGGCCGTGGTCCTCGCCGACCCGGACCGCACCGCGCAGGTGCTCGACAATCTCGTCACCAACGCGGTCCGCCACGGCGCCGGCGACATCGAGCTCCGGGCGTCCCTCACACACACCCACGTCACGATCTCCGTCCGGGATCACGGCGCCGGATATCCCCCGCCGTTCCTTCCGCATGCGTTCGACCGCTTCTCCCAGGCGGACGGCGGGCGGCAGGGTGGTGGACTGGGCCTGGCCATCGTGGCGGCACTCGTCACGGCGCAGGGTGGGACGGTCACCGCCGGGAACGACCCGGACGGTGGCGCCGTGACCGCGTTCACGCTGCCGCTCGCGTGACACTCGTTCCCCGCCCGGTCAGTCCGGCCCTTCAACGCGAAGTCGGTATCCCGCGCCGCGCACCGTCTCCAGGGTGGTTCGCCCGAACGGGCGGTCGATCTTCTCCCGCAGGTACCGGACATAGACGTCGATGACGTTCGAGCGGTGCTCGTACCCCTGGTCCCATGCCCCCTCCAGGATCTGCAGACGCGTGAGCACACGCCCGGGGTTGCGCATGAAGACCTCAAGGATCTGGAGTTCCTTCACCGACAGATCCACCGGGGTCCCGGCCCGGGTCAGGGTGCGGCCCACCGGATCCATCACGAGGTCACCGACCACCAGCCGCTCCGGATCTCGCACCGGGGGTCGGCGCGCCAGCGCGCGCACCCTCGCCACGAACTCCCCGAAGTCGAAGGGCTTGACCAGGTAGTCGTCCGCCCCCGTCTGAAGCCCCGTGATCCGGTCGTCCACCGCATCCCGCGCGGTCAGCATGAGGATCGGGACATCGACACCCGCATCACGCAGCCTCCGGCACGTCTCGAAACCATCAATTCCCGGGAGGTTCACGTCCAGGCAGATCACGTCGTAAGGGGAGGCGGCCGCCATCCACAGCGCGTCCTCACCACGCTCCGCAGTGTCGGCGAGCAGCCCCTCAGACCGAAGACCCGCCTGTATCAGCTCGGCGAGCGGCAGCTCATCTTCGATCACCAGGACCCGCATGGCCGTCATTGTGGCATCGCGGACCGCGGTCCAGGTCCCCGACGGGGGCCCGCGTCAGCAGCCCCAGCGACAGCTTCGGACCGACAGGTCGGTCCGTCCGAGCGGTTAGCGCCGTGCTTGCTGCGATCGGCGACATGCGCCACAATTGTGCCCATGACGACCGAGCCGCTTCGCACCGTGCGCGACAAGTTTTCTGAGTACGTCGACCGGGTGGAGCGTGAGCACGAACGGGTTGTGGTCACCCGCAACGGCCGGCCCGCCGCGGTGCTGATCAGCCCCGACGATCTGCAGAGCCTCGAGGAGACCCTCGCAATCCTGGCCGACCCGGAGACGCTTCGCGGCATCCGTGAGGGTCAGGACGCGATCCGCGCGGGTGATTTCGTCGAGGGCGCCGATGCGATCGCCGCCCTGCGCCCCACGCGGTGAGTACCCAGTACACGGTCCGCCTCGCCGGACCGGTGGTGCGCGCGATCCAGCAGGACCTGCCCGAATCCGTCGCAGGCGCGATGATCGAGTTCTTCAACGGCGCCCTGCGTGAGAACCCACAGCGCGTCGGCCACGCGCTGCGCAACGACCTGGAGGGCCTCTGGAGCGCACGCCGCGGATCGTTCCGCGTCATCTACGCGATCGACGACACCTCACACATCGTGAGCGTCGTCCGAGTCGACCACCGACGCGACGTCTACCGCTGAGCCCCGATCCGGAAGCCGATCGGAGGCGCCCGGGTGGTAACAGAGTGGTAACGCGACCCACAGAGACCACGGGAGATTCGCGGCCGAATCGGAGCCCGGGAACCGCCTTTTCAGGCGCTTCTCCGAGACGACGGGAGACCACGGGAGACACCGGCGCCTGACTCATAATCCTCCGCGCGCAGGTTCGAGTCCTGCCACGCCCACTCAGATCCCCTATGCAGACGGCGATCTCGGTATGTGCATCTTCGCTTCTGACCAGGGGACTTCCAGAAAGCTGCTCGTACTCGACTTAGACGCGGCTGCAGCTGCGCCGGTCTTGGCTGAAGGTGTCCCATACCTGGGAAATGGGTTCAGCCGCGACCTTGAGGGGGTCAAAGTGCGCCGCATCTTTGCTCTTCGCACGTGTTGACGCAGCCACGTGCATCCGTAGCCGTGGGGCAGTCCTCATTTGGGGCGCTGGCGAGACCGGCTGAGAACCGCACGGAGAAGCCTCCGTGACGCCCAGGACGCTTCAGTGCGGCGAGACGACTCGATGCGGCGCCGCACGAATGAGATGTCGTCCGGGCCCGCAAGGGGGAACGGGCCCGGACGATCTGTCGCCTCAGTCCGGGTCGAGGACCGTGACGATGCCCTGCCCACCGTCCACCCGGACGCGCTGTCCGGTCTTGATGGACTTCGTTCCGAAGCCTGTCCCGACCACCGCGGGGAGGCCGTACTCCCGGGACACGATGGCGGCGTGCGCCATGATGCCGCCGATGTCCGAGACCGCCGCAGCGATCTTGGTGAACACCGGCGCCCAGCTCGGAGCGGTGATCGGACACACCAGGATCTCACCGGCCTGAACCTCACCCAGCTCCGCGGGCGACATGATCACCCGGGCGAGGCCCTCCACGACCCCGGGCGAGGCGGCCACGCCGTGCAGCACGTTCGCTTCCGCACCCTGCCCGGCGTTGAGCCACCGGTTGACCGTGTCGTCGTTGACGCCCCACAGCATCACCGAGAACGGCTCTGTGACGTGGTCGGGGGCCGGTCCGAGGGCCGGCGGCGGGGACCACTTGCGCAGCGCCGCCATGATGCGCTTACGCTCCGCGATCTCCCGGCGCCAGTAGATGCCGCGGTCTTCGAGTTCCGTCGCCCAGCCGCTCAGCAGGTCCCACATCGCCTGGTACACCTCGAAGCGGTGCAGGTACCAGATGTCTTCGGCGTCCTCGAGGAAGCCCCGCGCCGAGAACACCCCGCCCAGCTCACGCACCTTGTTCCAGAGGCGCGTGTGGTGCTGGTGCTCGCAGTAGAAATTGTGGTTCTCCACGAATGGGTAGACCATCCGGGCCAGGCCGATGAGCTCGTCGAACGCGGCTCTGTCGTCATCGGTGAGAAGCAGGTCCCGGTACTCCGCGGCGATCCTGTCGCGCTCCACCTCGACCGTCTCCAGCGGACGGTCGATCCGCTCGCCTGCCGCCAGCTTGCCGACGTAGGTGGCGATGAGGCTCAGCGGCACCGACAGATCGTCGTTCCATGCCGGATCGGTGTGGATCATCCCGGCCCCGGTGGAGAACCAGAACCACGGTTCGCGGACCGTCTCGAACTCGGTCACCCACTCCTCACCACCCGGGAGGCCACGCACCGCAGCGAGGACCGACTCGGCTTTGCCGCCGGCGGTGATGGCGCCGTCCACGCCCTTCTCGATGGCGAGGGCCGCGAGGCGCTTCAGCTCGTCGTCTGGGCGGAACATCAGGATGTCGATTCCCGCCACCATCTGGGCGACGGTCTGATCGCTGATGTCCGGGAAGTGCCCCCGGCAGAAGTCGCCGAACACCACGTAGGCGCCGTAACCCAAGCCGAGCATCTCGAAGTGGAGGTGCCCGATCGTCGCGATGTTCTCGAGCAGACGGTTGTAGTTGTGGAGCAGGGTGTACGCGGCACCCCGGTCCTGGCCCTTCTGCACGCTCTCGAAGGGCTCCAGGTCCGGGAGTGGCGCGAACTCCAGCGCCTGCATCGACTCCCGGCAGGTCTTGGCCTTCTCGACCCACTGCTCGTAGAGCTCGCTCCAGTTCTGGAAGTAGTGGCCCGCGCGCGGTCCGAACACCTCGGCCCGCGCGGCGATGTCGTCGGGGTCCGACACCACGTTCGGACTCACATACACGTAGCCGTTGACGACTCGGTGGTTGAGACCCAATGCGGTGGGCACCCGCAGGTACCGGGTGGTGTTCTGGTTGAGGATGACCCAGGTCTGCTCGGGCATGACCATGTCGAACGGGTACATGACCTCCGGGTAGTGCATGGAGTCCCAGAACCAGAACTGCTGCTCTTCGCTCTCGCGCCGGTCGTCCGAGAACACCGCGTAGTAGGGGTAGAGCCGTCTCCAGTCCTCTGCGCCCTCGGGGGCGGGCACATCGAATGGGTTCGTGAAGCTCCGCTCACCGTCCGCCATCGCCCTCGCTCCTTTGCTCGACCAGCAGTTCGAACTCACGCATGGATCTGCCGAGGTACGCCTCGGCGATGCTCCTGCCGAGCGGATGCCGCACCCGCTCGCCCATCCAGCGCAGCTTCTCGCGCGCCTTCTCGATGCTGCACATCCCCCGGATCGCCCAGCTCGCGGTGAGCTCGGCGTTGCTCTCCAAGTAGGAGATGGAATCGGCGGCCTGCATGAGGTCGCCCTCAGGGGATCCGCCGAACTCGTGCTCGCGGATTGGCCGTGCCACGGCCGCCGCGAGCTCGCGCGACGCCCCTTGGCCGGCCAGCCACTCCGGCACGATCACCGCCGATCGGCCCGTGTGCGCGTCGTTGTAAACCGGGTCGTCCCACCGGACCGTCGCCATGTCCAGAACCGGACCGCCGGGGACGCTGCGCTCCATGTCGTGCAGCAGCGCGGCGATCACCAGGTGTTCCGGCGCGTCGGGCGCCAACACCAGCATCCAGTCGCCGGCCCGCGTGAGGTGGTCGCGATCGTAGTAGTCCTCGATCCAGTCGAAGATGCGGCCGCGGAGCGCCAGGAACCCGGGGCTGAAGACACGGTCGGGCAGCGCCCGCCAGTCGGGCTCCTCCGGGATGAGA
Organism: Actinobacteria bacterium Ga0077560; assembly: GCA_001464275.1. Lineage (GTDB taxonomy): Bacteria > Actinomycetota > Thermoleophilia > Miltoncostaeales > Miltoncostaeaceae. The sequence goes on from LNFL01000057.1 coordinate 36,236, forward strand.
GCCTCGGCACCGCCGTGCACGCGGGACGGAGGGCGGTGCACCACCTCAGCCACCGGACGCCATGGCCGACGGGGACGGCCGCAGGAGGGCTCCGGCGCCGGGCACCGACCGGGGCACACCGAGGGCGTCAAGCACCTCTGCCGTCGTGGCGGTGGCCGCGGAGATGACCGGCAGCCCCAGCGTCCGCTCCAGGTCGTCGAGTGCCGAGAGTGACGGCATCTGAACGCAGCAGGACGCCACGAGCAGGTCCACACCCGACAGGTCCAGCCCCTCGGCGTGCTTCAGGAGCGCGGCGGGATCGAGCCGCCCCACCTGGACGTTGTCGGGGACCGACAAGCTCACCGAGTCGGCGACGAAGATGCCGTAGTCCTCGATGTAGGCCGCCACGCGTTGGGTGAGGTCCGGCATGTACGGGGTGATGATCGCCACCCGCCGGGCATTCAGCCTCTGCATCGCCCGGATGAGCGCTCCCGCGCTCGAGACCACCGGGGCGGCGCACCCCGCCTCCCTCGCCACACCCTCCAGGTGCGCCTCCGCCGCCTCGTGGGCCCTCGACCCGCGGGCCATCAATGCCACGAGGCACGCGTACACCAGCACATCGACGCGGGCATCCGACAGCTCGCTGACGTTACGATCCCCGTCCGCGACCATTCGCGCCAGCGACGCGACGTCGACGCTGTGCAGCACGGCGCGACTGGAGTGGAACGTCACCTCCAGCGGCAGGCGGGCCGCCCGCACCATCGCCGGCACCTCTGTCTCGATCGTGGTGTTGGAGCTGGGAACGATCAACCCCACGCGTTTGCGGGCCGTCACGGGCACCGCCTCCTTCCGACGAGGGCGACGACGAGCGCGAGGGCGAGCCCAAGGCACAGCCCGGCGAGCCCCGTGATGCGGGGGTCCGCCGTCCATCGCATCGGGGCGACGGCCGGAGCGGGGCCGGCCGCGGGGACCGCCCGGGCCGGGGCCGGTGGGACAACATCCGCCGTGATGCGCTGGCCGCTGAGGGCACCCTCCAGGGCCGCGGCGAACTGCTCGGTGATCGCCGTGGCCTGTTTGATCACGATCTTCTGGCCGACGGAGCCCAGCATCCCGCCCAGGGCGACATCGGCCTCCAGCGACACCTTGGTGCCAGGTCCCTCCGGGCTGAGGACCACGGTGTTGACGGACCGCAGGCTGCCCGCGGCCCCCCGCACCGCCTTGCCCACCGCGGTGAAGCGCATCCGATCCAGCGGCGTGCGCTCGGTCACGCGCATGCGCAGGTCGAAGGTGGCCGACATGGGCCCGAGCGACTGCCGCACCCGGACATTGGTGGTGTCTTCGTCGACGACCTCGACGGACTCCATCCCCGGCACGCAACGGGCGACGCCCGGAATGTCCTCGAAGAACCGCCAGACGTCCTCCGGCGGCCGGGGGATCACGAACGACTGCTCGACCCTCATGACATGCCCTCTCCCGCCGACGCCGCGGCGATGGCCCGCCACACCGATTCCGGGGTGATCGGCAGGCTCGTGATGTCCAGATTCATGTCCGACAGGGCGTCGCAGATCGCATTCGCGATGGCCGCGGCGGGAGGGATCGTCCCGGTCTCGCCAACCCCGCGGACGCCGAAGGGCGTGACGGGCGACGCCACCTCGGTGTGCAGCAACTCCCACTCCGGCAGGTCGGCGGCGGTTGGGGCGAAGTAGTCGAGCATCGACCCGCTCACCAGCTGCCCGGTATCCCTGTCGTACCGCAGCTCCTCGCCCAGCGCGGCACCGAAGCCCTGCGCCAGGGCACCCCGCACCTGTCCCTCCACGATGAGGGGGTTCACCACGGTTCCGGAGTCGTGGACGAACACGAACCGGTCCACGTCGAAGTCCCCGGTCTCGGGATCCACGGTGACCACCGCGGCAGCGCTGCCGAAGGCGAACGCCGCGGCGGGCGGCTCGTAGTGCGCGGTGGCCTCCAGCCCCGGGTCCTCCTCATCGGGGATGCCGCGGCCAAAGATGGCGGCCTCGTGCACCTCGGCCAGGGAGATTGCGCACGCCGGGTCATCCCGCAGGCGCACGACCTGCCCGTCGATGGTGAGGTCCTCCGGGTCCACCGCCAAGCGGTACGCGGCGATCCGCAGGGTCTTCGCCCGCAACTCCGAGGCAGCGATGCGGACCGCGCCGGCTGCCGCGATCATCGTGCGGGACGAAAACCCGCCGGTGTTCAGCGGTGATGCGCCGGTATCCCCCGCGTGGACCGTGATGCGCGCGAAGTCGACGCCGTGCACTTGGGCGCAGACCTGCGCGATGGTGGTCTCGCTGCCCTGTCCCATTGTCGACACGCCGGTGAACAGGTCGATGCCGCCGGTCCGGTTGGCCCGCAGGGTCAGGCTCTCGTGGGTGCCGTATCGGGAACGCCGGTCAGCCAGGAACTTCGCCGACGGGTACCCCGTTCGCTCGATGAACGAGCTGAAGCCGATGCCGGTGCGCCGTCCGTCGGGCCGCACGGTGCCGCGGACCCGGTGCCCCGAGTAGTCCACCGCGTCGGCGGCCATCCGGAGACAACGCGGATAGTCGCCGGAGTCGTAGATGGCGCCCGACAGGTTCGTGAAGGGCAGTTCCTCTGGGGTCAGCAGGTTCATGAGCCGGACCTCGAGCGGATCGATGCCCACCTCCCGGGCCAGGCGGTCCATGAGCCGCTCGCGCGCGAAGTTCACCTCCGGCTGGCCGTACCCGCGGTACGCCCCGATGGGGGTCTTGTTGGTGACGACCACCTGCCGCTCCACGTGGCCGGCGGTCACGCGGTACGGCCCCGGATAGGTGTAGCTGGACAGCTGGGCCGGGCCGAACGACGAGTACTGGCCGCCGAGGTCCGCTGCGTAGGTGTCGGTGATGGCAAGAATGCGACCGGTCTGGGTCGCGGCGATGCGGAATCGGTGCACCGATTCGCGGGCGTGCGTGGTGGCCCGGAAGTGCTCCTGGCGGTCCTCGGCCCATTTCACCGGCCGCACCAGGCGCATGCTGTGCAGGCACGCCAGGACGTCCTCGGGGTAGGCACCCAGCTTGAGCCCGTAGCCGCCGCCCACGTCCGAGGCGATGACGCGCACCTCGCCCTCGTCCAGGTGCAGCGTCTCGGCCAGCTGCATCCGCACCAGATGCGGGACCTGGGTTGCGCAGTGGACCGTGAGCCGGCGGGCGCCGGGTCGCCACTCCGCCACGACCGCCCGGGGTTCCATGGGGAGGCCGGTCACCCGGTTGACCCGGAAGACGTCCTCCACGATGACGTCCGCCGCGGCGAGTTCGGCATCCGCGCCAGGCCCCATGGGATTGGTGGACAGCAGGTTCGAGTCGAGCTGGGCGGGGTGCAGGACCGTGGCCTCCGGCGCCAGTGCGGCGAGGGTGTCGGTGACGTGCGGCAGCGGCTCCCACTCGACCTCGACCAGGTCGATCGCGTCCTCGGCGATGTGCCGGCTCGTGGCGGCGACCGACACGAATGCGTGGCCCTCGTAGACGCACACCTCCGGGGCCAGCGCGTAGTACGGCAGGTCCGGGGTCCCGGGGGTCGGGCGCAGCGGCGAGATCACCGACGTGGCCGCGACCACGTCCGCCCCCACCAGGATGTGCCGCACGCCGTCGAGGCGCTCGGCGGCGGAGGTGTCCAGGTGGGCGATTCGGGCATGCGGGAACGGGCATCTGCCGACCGCCATGTGCAGCGCATCCGCGGGCCGGACATCATCGGTGAAGCGGCCGTCCCCACGCAGCAGGCGGTCGTCCTCCTTGCGGGTGACGGGGGTGCCCACCCCGACGGGGGCGCCGGCGACGTGCGGCAGGGTGTCAGCCACCGGTGAGGCGGCGCTCCACCGCCCGGACGATGCCCTCGTAGCCCGTGCACCTGCAGAGCACCCCGCTGAGCTCCTCCCTGATCTCTTCGCGCGTCAGGCGCCTTCCGGAGCGCTCCAGGGCGGTGGCGGCCATGAGGAATCCCGGCGTGCAGAAACCGCACTGCAGGGCATGGGCCTCCTTGAACGCGCGCTGCAGCGGTGCCAGTTCCTCGCCGGTGGCCAGCCCTTCCACCGTCTCCACCTCACACCCGTCGAGTTGCGGGGCGAGCAGCAGACAACCTTTCACCGCGGTGCCGTCGAGCAGGATCGTGCACATCCCGCACACCCCCTGCTCGCAGCCCACGTGCGTGCCCGTGAGCCCGAGCATGCCCCGCAGCAGGTCAGCGGCATGCATCCGGGGTTCCACGTCCAGCACATGCCGAGTGCCGTTCACCGTCACGAGGATGGGGACGGTCTCAATCACTCGTGGCCTCCCGCCAGAGCGCTGAGCATGCGTCGCACGTGCACCGGCACCAGGTGCCGGCGGTACTCGGCCGACGCCCGGAAGTCGTCGGGCGGGTCGCAGTCCTCGAGTGCAAGGAGGGCGGCATCTCGAACCAGTGCGTCATCCCATCGCCGTCCCTCGAGGGCCCGTGCCGCCGCGGCCGCGAGAACGGGACGGTCGTGCACGCCGCCAAGCGCGATCCGGATGTCTCGCCAGGTGCCATCCGGCTCGGGGCGGCCGACCACCGCAAGCGACAGCACCGCGAAGTCGTTGTGCTTCCGGCCTCGCTCGAAGAACCGGAACGCCGGCGCGGCGGGCGGGAAGATGACGTGGGTCAGCATCTCATCGGGCGCCAGCGCGGTGGTGTACGGACCGAGGAAGAACGCCTCCGCGTGGATGTCACGCACGCCGTCCGGCCCCTCGGCGCGCATGATCGCGCCCAGCGCCAGGGTCACGAGTGCGATTTCCCCGGTGGGATCGGCATGGGCCACCGCCCCACCCACCGTCCCGCGATTTCTGACCTGTCGGTCACCGATGTACGCGACGACGTGGCGGAGTAGGGGCACCCGCTCCGCCACCAGCGACGAGCGCTCGATCTCGGCGTACCGGACGAGGGCGCCCACAGCCACCGCATCTCCCTGCAGCGCGATTTCGCCGAGAGCATCCGCCAAGCCGTTGACGTCGATCACGACGGAGGGGCGCAGCAGCCGCATGTTGAGCATGGGCACCAGGCTTTGACCACCGGCGAGCAGGCGGGCATCCCCACGGTGCTCGGTCAGCAGCGCCACGGCGTCTGCGACGCTGACGGCCTTCACGTACTCGAACGGAGCCGGCTTCACGCGTCCGTCCGCTTGCCGACGCCCAGGAATGCGGAGATCACCCGGGTCGTGGCGCTCGTGGCTCCCTCCGCGGCGCGGCGTGCCGCCTCCTCTGCGTGGCGGGCGGTCCAGACGGTCTCGGGCCGGGCCTGCAGCAGGTGCAGCGCGCCGTCTCCGCCGATGGCCCACTCGATGTCCTGCGGGGCACCTCTGTGACGCTCGATGGCCTTGCCGAGCGCGGCCAGCGCGAAGACCTCGTCGTCGGAGACCGAGCACTCCGCCGTCCTCGGTTCCTCCAGCGGGAGGGCGTGAACGCCGCCGGTGGTCTCGTCGAACCGGTACTCGACGTCCTTCCGCGCCACGTGGCGATCGGCGATCACCATGGTGACCTTGTCGACGCGATGCCGGTCGGGGGTGACGTCTCCCTTCACGACGCCCTCCCCCAGGCCCCAGCAGCTCTCGATGACGATCCGGGAACGGTCGCCGCTCACCGGGTCCATGGTGAACATCACCCCTGCCGAGCGCGCCGGCACCATCACCTGCACTCCTACGCACATGCCGGGCAGCACCCCTGCGTGAGCACCCCCGTCCCCCGGGCGATACGTGAGCACCTCGGGGTTGAACAGGCTCGCCCAGCAACGCCGCACGTGGGCGATGACCTCGTCGGCGCCCATCACCCACAGGTAGGTCTCGTACTGACCGGCGAAACTTGCACCGTCCAGATCCTCGCTGACGCCCGATGAACGGACGGCCACGGGCACCGGATCGGCGCCGGTCATGGTGCTCAGGCGTGCGTAGGCGTCGCGGATGGCCTCATCGAGGTCGGTGGGCATGGGCGTCGCGGCGATCACGCCGGCGATGCCGGCGCTCGCGGCAACAACCGCCTCATGGTCATCAAGGTCCAGCGAGGCCGTCACGGCGGCAACGTGGCCGGCAAGGCCCGCGGCCTCCGCGAACCGCGCGAAAGCGTGCGTGGTCACCCCGAACGCGGGCGGCACGTCGAAACCGGCAGAGGCGAGCTCGGAGAGCGAGTTGACCTTGCCGCCCAGCGACGCGACGTCCGCGCCGGGATCGTCGATCCACATGACCGCGGGCCCGCCCATGCTCACCTCCCGTCGGCCTGCAGCGCCGGCACGACGATGTCGCCGTCCACCACCACCGGCTCTCCATCCAGATAGAGGGTGCAGTTGCGCATGGGGAAGTCCACATGGCACGCCGTGTCGTTGTCGCCGCCGAGCTCCGAGTTGGGCCCGGTGGAGAACAGGACGTTGCCGTAGAAGGACCGCCCATGCATGCCCATCCCCCGCCGGTCGTGGGCCAGGATCGACCACTTGGCCGTCTCCAGCATGCCCCAGCCGATGTGGGAGATCGCGTACCCGCGCGGGTCGTCGAACGACTCCATGTACTCACGCAGCAGGTCGGCGTCCACCCCGCCCTCGATCGAGGTGATCCGCCCCGCCTCGATGGTGAGTGTGATGGGCGTCTGCACATAGGACTTGAACGGGAAGATGATGTCGCCGGGCGCCAGCACCACCGTGCCGTCCACCCCGTCGTCGGCGCCGCTGGTGAACGCGAAACCCGACGGCCAGTGATCCCACCGCCCGGGCGTGTCGGTGTACCCGTACTGGGTCATCGCCGGGTAGGCGCCGAGCCGGTAGGTCACGTCGCTGCCCGCGGCGTTGGTGAAGCGCAGGGTCTTGGCGCCCTCGAGCATCTTGGCCGCGAGTTCGACGCGCTCCCGCAGCCGCGTGCTGGGCGGCATGGCGCGGATGTGGTCGATGGGCTCCACGCACAGCAGCACCCGCGTGCCGGACGCCTGGATCTCAAGCTGCTCGGCCGAGAACAACAGGAAGATGGTGTCGATCACCAGGTCGACGCCCTTCAGCGCCTCGATGGCGGGGCGGTTCTCCGCGAGAGGGGTCTGGCCGACCGCCCAAACACCCTCCTCGCCGTCCAGCGCGTTGGGAGATGCGGGCAGGCGCACATTGAAGCCCACGGCGCCCAACTGGGCGGCGGCCTCCAGGAAGGCGTCTGCGTATTCGATGCGCTCGCGCCCCTGCGAGAGCACCGCGATGGTGGAGCCCGGTCCGATGCCGCAGAGCTCGAGCTCCTCTCGGCACATCTCGGTGAAGGTGGATTGAGGCATTGGCTGTCGTCCTCCTCGGATCAGCGGCCTGCGGAGGAGGCGCTGAGTTGGGTGTTCAGGATCGTGCGGAGTTCCGTGAGGAACAGCGTGGGCTGGTCCCAGGGCACCATGTGGCCGGCGCCCGGGATGCAGTGCATGGTTGCCGCGGAGTTGGTGCGCGCGGCGTCCGCGGCACCCGCGGGGGTGACGACGGGGCTATCGCCGCCGTGGATGAACGCCACGGGGGCCGGCACGGCCGGCCACGGGTCGAAGAAGTCCTCCAGGGTCATCTGTTCATAGGTTTCGAGGACGGCGTCCTCGCTACAGGTGGCCACCCATCGCGCGCGCAACAGCAGCTCCGCGCGTGACCACCTGGGGTAGAACCGGCGCACCTCGTCGCCGGTGGTGCCGGCGTAGCCCTCGTGCAGCTGTGCCAGGAAGGCGTCCCGCGACGTGGGGTAGGGCCCGCGGGTGGGCCCGCTGAGGGGTGGGTCGATGACGATGACGCCTCCCAGAGGCGTGCTCCCGGACGTGGCGAGCACCGCGGCAACCCGTGCCCCCCAGGAATGCCCGAGCACGATCGGGTACCGCAGCGCGAGATCGGCGATCACCGCCTCAGCGTCGGCGGCGAACTCCGCGGCCGTGTAGCCGGACCCAGGGTCCGAGAGCCCGCGGCCACGCAGATCCACGACGACCGGTCGCACGAGATCGCGCAGCTCGGCCACCACGAAGTCCCACGTCACCGCGGGGCTCGTGATGCCCGGCAGCACCAGCAGCGGCGGCAGCCCGCCGCCGTAGTCGAGAACGTGAACGTCGCCCTCCGGGCCGCGCACCATCCGGCTCTCCGCGCCCAGGACGCGCAGCTCCGCGATGAGCCCCACGGGCACCTCGGCGCTCATGTCTGCACCAGCCCGGTGAGCACCGTCAGGAGATGGTCGCCGAAGGCGCGGGTCCCCGCCGCGCCACCCTCGTCACCGGTGGGCGACGCGGCGCGGGTCCCCGCCACCGCGGCCTCGAGCGCGGAGGCCTCGTGCGGCAGCCCCAAGCCGTACCGCAGCATCAGCGCGGCGGACAGCAGCATGGCCGTGGGGTTCGCCCGGTCGCTTCCGGCGATGTCGGGAGCCGTGCCGTGCACGGGCTCGAACAGGTCGACGCCCCCGTCGCCGAGGCAGGCGGACGCCGCGACGCCGAGTCCCCCCGTAAGCGCGGCGGCGATGTCGGACAGGATGTCGCCGAAGGTGTTCTCGGTGACGATCACGTCGAACGCCGCAGCGTTCTCGACCAGGCGCATCGCCGCCGTGTCCACCAGGAGATGGTCCACGGCGACGTCCGGATACTCCGGTGCGAGCCCGTCGACGACCCCCCGCCACATGCGGGAGGTCGCCAGCACGTTGGCCTTGTCCACCGATGTCAACCGCCCGCGGCGCTGGCGCGCGAGGGCGAAGGCCCGGCGCGCCAGGCGCTCGACCTGGTCGGGGTGGTATTCCATGCGGTCGAACACCGTGCCGTCCGGGTCGACGCCGCGCGTGCCGAAGTACAGGCCGCCGACCAGCTCCCGCACGATCAGCAGGTCGATGCCGTCCGCCGTCGCGGGGCGCAGGTTCGCGTAGACGTCGAGCTCACGCCGGAGCCGGAACAGGCCGTCCTCGGGGTTGAGGCCGTCCTGCCAGGTGTAGCGGTCGGATCCCACCGCCCCCATCAACACCGCGTCGGCGCCGCGGCACGCCTCCAGGGTGACGGGCGGGAGCGGGTCGCCGTGGGTCGCGATGGCGCGGCCGCCCAGCGGCTGCTCCTCGATCTCGGCGTCCGGCACGAGCACAGCCAGCGCCCGGACCGCCTGCGCCATGACCTCCGGTCCGATGCCGTCTCCGGGCAGGCAGACGATCCTCACGAGAACCCCCAGTCCGTCATCGTTTCCGATCCCGAGCCGGGCAGTGGGTCCCGGAGAAGTAGTGGCAGAGGTTGGCCTCCGGCAGGGGCTGCTCGTCCGCGGGGACCCGCCGGCCGTCGACCTCCATGAACCACCGGCGCGCCCCCGCGTCGTAGTCGCACCGGTTGGAGAGGCGCTTGTTGTCGTAGTCGCTGAACCAGCACACGCGGGGTGGGTCGACGTCGGGCACGGGCTCACCGCCGGGCCACCCGACGGCGGTCCCGGCAACGATGGCGGCCACCGCGGCGAGGGGTGCGGCGACCGCCGCCATGCCGCGCCTCCTCATGCCTGGCGCTCGAAGGGCTTGAGGAACGCACGGGGATGCCGCACCCGGCCGAAGATGCCGGCGAGGGCGATGATGGTCACCACGTACGGCAGCATCTGGAGAAGCTGGCGCGGCACGTCGACGCCCGCGGTGGGCAGCCAAAGCTGCAGCGACTCCGCGAGGGCGAACACCAGCGCGGCGATGAGCACGCCCACGGGGTGGCGGCGGCCGACGATGGCGACGCCAAGGGCGATGAAGCCCCGTCCGCCGACGATGCCCTCCTCGAAGGTGTCGGTCTGGCCGATGGACAGGTACGCGCCGCCCAGACCGGCCAGCGCCCCGGTCGCCACCACGCACAGGTAGCGGATGCGGAGGACGCTGCCCCCGGCGCTCTCGAGCGCCTCCGGGCTCTCCCCGGTGGCACGGACCTTCAGACCCCGCCGGCTCCGCAGCAGGAGCACGGCCAGCGGGACCGTGAGGTACGCCAGGTACACCAGCGGCACCTGGTTGAACGCGATGTCACCGATCCACGGAATCGACGACAGGCCGGGGACGGCCCACTCGTTGAAGGCGTCCACCGCAACCCGTTGCGGCTGCAGGGCGTTGCCGTCGCTGAAGATGATGCGGTAGGCGATACCGACCGCACCGATCGAGAGGATCCAGATCGCCAGGCCGGTCACGATCTGATCGGCGCGACGGCTGATCATCACGTACCCCGCCAGCAGCGCCGTGGCGGCGCCCGCCACCATCCCGGTGCCGGCGCCCAGCCAGGCGTTGCCGAGGTAGTGGGAGCCCAGGTAGGCGCCGAATCCACCCGTGAGCAGGTAGCCCTCCAGGCCGACGTTGATGACGCCGGCGGTCTGGGAGAACGCCTCGCCTATGGCGGCGAGGATCAGCGGCGCGGCGGCGCGCATGGTGGTGGCGAGGAGCCCCACGAGGAACGCTTCGGTGAGGACCTCGGACATCAGTCAGTCTCCCCGGCGACCGTGGGGGCCGATCCCGGCCCGCGCCGCAGGAACGCGCGGACGCGCGACAGAGTCAGCGGGATGCTGAAGAGGAAGAACACGAGCACCAGGCCCTCGACCAGGCTCCCGAGCGACGCGGGGACACCCGCGGTGAACTGCATGTTGGTGGCCCCCACCTCCAGCGCGGCGAAGAGGATTGCGGCGAGCAGCACGCCAACCGGCCCGAGCCCGCCGAGCAGGGCGACGGCGATGGCGGTGTAGCCCCATCCGGGTGAGAACTCCGAAAGCAACACATGCTGGACGCCAAGCACCGCGTTCGCCCCCGCCAGACCGCACAGGCCGCCGCCAATGAGGGCGACGCGCATCACCACACCGTTCACGTGAATGCCCGCGTACCGGGCAGCGTCAGCGCTGGCGCCAAGAGTGCGGATCTCATAGCCCAGCCGCGTACGGCTCAACAGAAGCCAGATGCAAACCACCGCGACCAGCGACAGCAGGAACCCCGCGTGCAGGCGGTTGCCGAAGATGGACGGCAGCTCAACGTCCTCGAACGTCTCGGTCTGGCCGGCGCGGTACGCCTTCATGGGGCCGAACGTGAGGTACCCGATGAGCAGGATCGCCACGTAGTTGAGCATCAGCGACGAGATGAGCTCGTCGACCCCGAAGGCGATCTTCAGCAGGGCGACCAGTCCCGACCAGAGCGCTCCGAACACGAAACCGAGCACGAGCGCCGCCACGAGGACGAACCAGGAGGGGCCGGGCATGTGCAGGGCCATCACCGCTGCGCCCAGGGCACCCAGCCAGAGCTGCCCCTCCGCGCCCACATTGAAGAACCCCGAGCGGATGGAGATGGCGATGCCGAGACCCAGCAGGATGAAGGTGTCGGCGCGGTTGAGGACGTCGGCGAAAGCCAGCGTGGAGCCGAACGACCCGTCGAGCATCGCCCGGTAGACCTCGAAGGGGTCGCTGCCTGCGGCGAGGACCACAGGAACGGCGGTGACCAGTGCCAGCACCACCGCGAGCACGCGCGACCGCAGCCCCGCGTCAGAGACCGCCGCAAGCGCGCGGCGCCGCCAGTCGGAGGAAGCGGTGGTGGGCGGCACGGGCACCTGTGCGCCGGTGGTCATGACGCCACCGCCACGGGCGCGCTGCCCCCCATCATCAGCCCGAGCCGCTCGGGGTCGGCCTCCCCGGCGGGCAGCTCGCCCACCAGACGGCCGCCCTGCATCACGATCAGGCGATCACTCAGCGCCAGCAGCTCGTCCAGGTCGAGGCTCACCAGCAGGATCGCGGCCCCGCGGTCGCGCTGCTCGACCAGCCGGTTCCAGACGTACTCGGTGCCCGCGATGTCCAACCCGCGCGTGGGTCCGCAGGCGACGATCAGGGACGCGGCCTTGTGCAACTCGCGCCCCAGGAGCACCCGCTGCTGATTGCCGCCCGAGAGGGTCTGCGCGGGTTGGTCGATGCCGCGGGTGCGGATCTCGAACTCGCCCGACAGCCGTGCGGCGTGCTGGTCGATGGCGCGGCCCCGCATCCAGCCACGACGCTGGAACTCGTCCCAGCGATGCAGACCGAGAATGAAGTTGTGCCGCAGTGACGCGGACCCGACGAGGCCGTCGACCTTGCGGTCTTCGGGGACGTGGGCAACGTCGTTCTCGATGAGGTCCCGACGGTCGACGCGCGTGACGTCGCGTCCAGACAGGATGATCGCGCCGGAGGTCGATCGGCGAAGGCCGGTGATGCACTCCGCCAGCACGTCCTGACCGCTGCCGGCGACCCCGGCGACCCCGACGATCTCCCCCGCCCGCACCGACAGGCTGACGTCGTCGACGACCACGCGGTGGTGGTCGGCGACGGTCACGCCCAGCACGTCCAGCACGGGTGGTCCGCTTGGGGTGCTGTGGACCACCCTGCGCGGCCGGAGCTCCCGTCCCACCATGAGCGTTCCCAGCTCCTGCGGGGAGGTGGAGGAGGTGGGCACGGTCCGCACCCGGCGGGCGTCGCGCAGGATGGTCACCCGGTCGGAGACCTCCATCACCTCGTTGAGCTTGTGGGTGATGATGACCACCGCGGTGCCGTCGGCAGCGAGGTTCCGCAGGATGGTGAAGAGGCGCTCGATCTCCTGGCGGGTGAGCAGGGCCGTGGGCTCATCCAGGATGAGCACCCGGAGTCCGCCGCGGATCTCGCCCTGCAGGAGTGAGCGGACGACCTCCAGGCGCAGCTTCTCGCCGATCGACAGGTCGTCCACCAGGGCCGACGTGTCGAGTGGCAGGCCGTGGCGCTCACCGATCTCGGTGACGCGCCTCGAGGCCTCGGCGAGCGACATACGACGGCCGTTCTCGGTCCACATCACGCTGAGCAGGACGTTCTCGGCGACGGTGAGCGTGGGCACCAGCATGAGGTGCTGGTGCACCATGCAGATGCCCCGCTCGATCGCCTGCCGGGTGGTCGGCCACCCCACCGGTTCGCCGTCCACCTCCAGCGTCCCGGCGTCCGGTGCGACCGACCCGAACACGATGTTCATGAGGGTGCTCTTACCGGCACCGTTCTCACCCAGCAGCGCGTGCACCTCGCCCACATGGACGTCGAGGTCGACGTCGTCGTTGGCCGTCACGGGGCCGAAGCGCCGCGTCACGCCGCGAAGGCGGAGCGCGGGAGCGGCGCCTGCCGCTCCACGTCGACCGGCGGGTGGTCACCGGTCACCGCGTCACGCCTTCGTCTTGCCCGTTACGGGGTCGAGAGTGCCCGCCGCGATCGCGGCCTCCGCCTCCTCGATCTTCGCCTTCACGTCCGCTGGGATCTTGTCCTCGAAGTCGTGGAACGGGGCGAGCGATGTACCCGTGTTCTCCAGGTTCGCCACGAACGTCCCGATGCCGCACGTTTCCGGGCCCTCGGCACGCATCTTCTCCGTGACCTGAGTGACGAGCGGCGCCCAGTTGCTGACGAAGCTCGTGACCATCAGGTCCGGCGCGAGTTCGTACTGGTCGAACCAGGCGCCGATGAGCGGCACGCCCTTGTCCTTGGCGGCCTCCACCGTCCCGAGACCCGTGCCGTCACCGAACGCGTACAGCACGTCCGCTCCCTGGGTGATCTGCGCGAGTCCGGCATCCTTGCCCTTGAGCGGGTCCTCGAAGTCCCCGACCCAGGTGACCAGGACCTTCGCGTTCGGGTTGATCGCCTTGGCGCCCGCCTCAAAGGCCTCGACGCTCTTGACGATCTCGTCGAGGTCTACGCCGCCGACCACACCGATGGTCCCGGACTTGGACTGGCTGGCAGCAGCCATGCCCGCCAGGTAGTTCACGCCGGTCGCGTCATCGACGTAGTAGCTGGTGTTCGCCGCCGGCGTGCCGGTGCCGAAGGCCTGGACGAAGCACACCTCGGGATGCTCCTTCGCGACCTCCTTGGTCGCCTGATCGAGCGCCGACGCATGCAGGATCACCAACTCCGCCCCGCCCTGCTCGATCACTTGGCGCATCGCACGGGCCCCGTCCGCCGCCGTGACCGACTCCAGCTGACTGACCACGTCCAGGTTGAGGTCGCCCTTCGTGCGCTCGATGCTGTCGGCCATGCTGGTGTTCCAGGTGAGGTCGTTCGCCTTCCCGAACAGCAGCACCGCGGTCTTGATGGGTTCGGTTCCACCGGCTTCAGCGCTCGTGGAGCCGGATCCGCCGGAGGCGCTCTCGTCATCGTCGCCGCAGGCGACGACGCCCATGCTGAGGGCCAGCGTCAGCAGCAGCGCCGTGGCCCGCCGCTTCCCGATTCGTCTTGGCATCCCGTTCCTCCGTCTGGCACCCGCGGGGTCGCGAGCGCGCTCTGGGGGTGGCGCCCCACGCCTCCCCTCGCTGCATGCAGTAGACGGTATGCAGTCCACGAAATGCAAGAGGTGTTTACTGGCCCTCGGGCCGAAATTTGTGCCGAGCATTCGGCCAGCGGGTCTTCCAGTAGCGAAAACTAGGGCAATCTGGGCAGGTCGCGCCGACTCAGGACAGGACGACGCTGGAACCCGGGGGTCCGGGCTTGACGCGCCTGCTGACTCCGAGAGAACCACGGCGGGAAGCGCCCCCGCCGACGGGCGATGACCCGCTGGTCCGGACGGCGGTGCGCTCAGCGGCGTCCGCTGGCTGGATCGGTGACGGACGAGGCGCCCTCCGCAGCCAACGTGCGCTGGAGACGCTCCGAGGCGGCCGGGGAGTTGCTAGCTGTGTTGAGCACACTCCTGCGCGACAGCTGATCGCGCGGGTCCGGGTCTCCGAGGGAGGGTGTGGGTGCTGACGCCACCCCATCCCGAAGGAGACCCGGGTGCTCACCGTAACCGAGCGGCCGCGACGCAAGCGCCTGTCGTGGGAGAGCCGCTGTGACATCGTCGCCAAGGTCCGGATCCACGGACTGACCCCCGCTGCTGCCGCCGCAACCTCAGGGGTGCATCGCTCCACGGTGTACCGGCTGATCGCCCGATTCGATGCAGAAGGATGGGCGGCACTTGTCGAGCGCCGCCCGGTGCCGCATCACCAGCCCCGCCGGATCTCACCGGAGCTCGAGCAGCGGATCCTTGCGGCCAGGCTCGCGTCCGGGGCGGGCCCGGCACGTCTTGGGGCGATGCTCGGTGTCCCGACAAGCACGGTCGCCAAGGTGCTGCGCCGCGCCGGCCTGAACCGCCTCCCGCGGGCTCCGCGCCAGGTGACCCAACGCTATGAGCGCGCGACCCCGGGAGAGCTTCTGCACATCGACACCAAGCGGCTCGGGCGGTTCCACCAAGTCGGCAAAGCCATCCTGCAAGACGGGATCCAGCGCTCACCCAGGGCGGGGTGGCATCACCTGCATGTGGCGGTGGACGACCACACCCGCATCGCCTACTGCGAGGTCCTGCCCGAGCAAGGAAAGGCCGCCAGCAGCGCGTTCCTTACCCGGGCGGTGGCATGGTTTGCCAACACCCACAACATCGCTGTGACCGGGGTGCTGACCGATAACAGCCACGCCTACCGCAGCCACCAATGGCGGGAGATCTGCCACCACCTGGGGGTCGTGCACAAGCGGACCAGGCCCTACACCCCCAGGACCAACGGGAAAGCCGAGGCGTTCATCGGCACCGCCCTGCGGGAATGGGCCTACCGGTACGCCTACCCCACCAGTCTCCACCGCACCCGAGCCCTCCCAGGCTGGGTGCGGTGGTACAACCGACGCCGACCCCACAGCTCCCTGGGCAACCGGCCACCCATCAGCCGTGTCGCACAGGTCCGTGCTCAGCTCAGCTAGCCGGTGCTTCCGTCGAAGTACTCGAGAGCTCGGTCGCGCGCCCAGAGCACGTGAGCGTGCATCAAGTCGGCCGCCGCGTTGGCGTCCGCCGCCCGGAGCGCGCTTGTGATCTCGCGGTGCGCCTTCTCCACGATGCCACGGTGCTCGGCCGTGTAGGCGGCGTACGACTTGTGAATGGACGGCAGGGCCGTGACCTCTCCAACCATGCGAGCGAGACGCTCACTCCCGGCGGCGCGCAAGATGATGTCGTGGAAGGTCATGTTCTCGTCGGCCAAGGCGGCAACATCGACGCGCCTCGCGGAGCGGATCGCCTTGAAGCGATCGCAGCTTTCCTCAAGTTCCTCAAGCGTCTGGTCGTCGATACGGGACGCGGCCTCGCGAGCGGAGTGCCCTTCGAGGGCTGCCCGGATGTTGTAAAGGTCCTCGAGGTCTCCGCGGTCATAGCGCCGGACGGTCGAGCCCCTGTTGGGGGAGCCCTGAACCAGGCCCTCGCGCTCGAGCATGATGAGCGCCTCCCGGATCGGGGTCCGGCTGGTCCCGAGGCTCGCGGCGAGCTGCGATTCGCGCAGGAACTCTCCTGGCGGAAGCCGGCCGTCGAGGATGGCGGCGCGTATGGCGCGTGCGATTGCGACGCTCGTCTTCTCAGGAACTTGGCGCTCTGACTCGGTGAAAAGGTTCATCGGGTTGACCGGGATGAGGGGACGGGTTGTTGCCCGGAACTCCCAGTATCGCATGCATGTATGCGATTGTTGGTCTCATGAGCGACACATCGACAGACGCCATCTACAGCCGAGCGGGCTTCGGTCACCCGATCCGTCGCGGCGTACGGCCAGCTCTCCTGGTCGTCGATTTCAGCCGAGGCTTCACAGAGCCGAAGTACCCCACGGGCGCCGACATGACCACCCAGGTGACCGGGACCGCCGCCCTCGCGAGAACGTTTCGCAGCCTCGGGCTCCCCGTGTTTCTCACGGTGATCGCCTACCAGCCGAATCTCCGGGATGCCGGCGCCTGGCTCGACAAGTTCCCGGGCGCGCGGGGGTTGGTCGAGGGAACGCCGGCGGTCGCACTCGACCCGCGGCTCGATGTCCAGCCCTCCGACGTGGTGGTGACGAAGAAGGGACCGTCCGCCTTCTTCGGAACCAACCTGGCAGCCCTGCTGGCTGCCGAAGCGACGGACATGGTGATCGTCTGTGGAGCCACCACGAGCGGCTGCGTCCGCGCGAGCGTCGTTGATAGCGTCCAATACGGATTCCAGACGATGGTCGTCGCTGATTGCGTCGGGGATAGGGCGCAAGGCCCCCACGACGCCAACCTCTTCGACATGGCTGCCAAGTACGCCGATGTCGTCCCGCTCTCAGAGGCGATGACGTACCTCGCCGGCCTGGAGGACGCCGGTGGGTGAGGGCTGGCGCCGGTCGATACCGCGCTGGATCCCCTGACACGGAGGGCTCAGAACGCTCGCAAGCGGCCGGGGGTGGTAACGGGGTGGTAACGCGACCCACAGAGACCACGGGAGATTCGGGGCCGAATCGGAGCCCGAAAGTCGCGCTCTCAGGCGGTTCTCCGAGACGACAGGAGACCACGGGAGACACCGGCGCCTGACTCATAATCCTCCGCGCGCAGGTTCGAGTCCTGCCACGCCCACTCAGATCCCTTATGGGTACGGCGATCTCGATGTGGCCATGATCGCCGCTGACCAGGGGACTTCAGGAAAGCTGCTCGCAGTCGACCGAGACGCGGGCGTTGTCTCGCCGACCGCTGCTGAAGGTATTCCATACCTGTGAAATGGGTTCAGCGGCCACCCTGAGGGGGTCGGAGGGATCTCGTCCGTCCGCCACGTCCGGCGCGCTACCTGCGCAGTTACGTAGGCCGTTGGGCCCTGGTGCGGTGGAACCACACTCCCGGGTGATGACGGTCCGGCGTGGAGAGGGGTGCCGGGGGCGGTCTGCCGAGGGTCAAAGAGGCCCGGCAGGCGGAGACCACCCAACGTCGGCCGGCCGCCGCGTGGGACATCAGCCACCCCTTCGAGGCGCATTCCGAGGGGCGAGCGTCGCTGATCCGTACCGGAAGGCGCTGCGGGCGGGACACCCCGTGCCTGAGGGCCGCCCGCGTCGCCCCGTGGGCGCGCAATGCCGTTTCTGCGCGGGCCCGCTATGTATCACACCCCGCCGAAGCGGGTGTTGGCGCGGCTGGCACCTGAGGTCCCGGCGCTGAAGGCACGCGCGCCTGGGTGGATCTGGGACGTGGAAAGTGGCCTCGGGACGGACTCGAATCGTCCGACTCCAGGCTCAGACGTCCTGGGCTCTACTCCGCTGAGCTACAAGGCCGGGGTGCCCTTCGGCATCCGCGCGGAGAACTTGAGCGCTGCTCCTGCGGATCATGGTGAGGGTGTGGCACGAAGGTGCGCCCCCCCCCGAACGGTGCCCGGGGGCGCAGCACCGCCGGTCCCGACGCGACCGAGGTCCAGTCACCGCGCCGTCCCCATGGTCGGTGACCGCGGTCCCCGCGGCACGGATCATGGGATGGCCCGCCGGCACGATGCCAGCCGCCGGAACCCGCCGCGCATGCGGCGACGGGCGCACGGACGCACAACGGACAAAGGGGTTTCCGGCATGAAGATCTCCTGGCGCTCACGCCGCGCGCTCATCGGTGCGGCCTTCGCCGCCGGCGCACTCGCCGTCGTGCCGTCGGCGATGGCGAACAATGACGTCAACCTGGCCGTTGGGGTGACCGGCCCGTCGCAGATCGCCCCCGGCGAGAACGGCACCTGGACGATCACCGTCACCAATGCCGGCACCGACTGGGTGATGGCGTCCCGGATCCTCGTGGACAGCCCCACCCTCGGGCACTACGGCCTCACCCCGGACGCCGCGCCGGAGGACGGCTGGCTGGGCCCCGGCGCGACGATGACCTTCACCGAGCACGGCCGCCTCGACGGCGGGTTCTGCGAGGAGGGCAAGGCGTCGGTGGAGGCGACGGTGCGCCTGTCGAAGGGCACCGAGACCAGCCTCGAGGACAACGAGGACTGGTGGACCTCGGATGTGTCGTCCTGCCGCACCGACCTGGGGATCACCAAGAGCGCCGGCCTCGCCACGGCACAGCCGGGCGACACCATCTCCTGGACCATGGTCGTCACCAACCACGGCGACACCGGCGTGCTGATGTCGGACATCACCGTGACCGACCCCATGCTCGCGGACCTGGCCCCCGTGGACGCGCCGGCCGACGGCTGGCTCGACCCGGGCGCGTCGGTGACCTTCACCGGCACTTCGGTCGCCACCGTCGAGCAGTGCGGCACGCTCACCAACACCGCGTCGGTCGGCCTCGGCGGCGTGCTGCCCGACGCCGACCCCTCCGACGATCAGGCGCGGGCATCCGTTGCCATCGAGGGGGTCGCGTGCGCGCCGGTGCGGGCCCAGGTGCTCCCGGTGATCAACTGCCCCGCCACCCGCCTGGCCGTCGGCGTGTCGGCGCCGCGTTCGGCGAGCGCGGGCCAGATCATGCGGGTCGTGCTGACCGCCCGCAACGCCGGCTCCGACGCCGCCCGTTCGGCTCGCCTGCGGTACCGCCTGCCGTCCGGGACCTCCCTGCATCGCCGGCCGGCCGGCGCAACGCTGCGCGGCGGGGTGCTGGTGGTGAACCTCGGCGACATGGCGGCGGGTGACCGGCGCCGTACCGGCATCACGCTCCTGATCGACCGCGCCTCGGGCCGGCGCGTTCACGGGGTCCGCCTGAGCGGTGCCTGCGCGGCCACCGCGACCGCGATCGCGGCCACCCGCGTGACCCCCATCGCGGGGCCGCGTATCCCGGCCGTCGCGGGCTGATCCACCCCCGGGGAGGGACGACTCGTCCCTCCCCGGGCGGTAAAGTTCGGTGCACCGAACTTTCTTCTTTCGGTCATCTTGATTTCCTAAAGAAGCTCTCGTA
Organism: Actinobacteria bacterium Ga0077560; assembly: GCA_001464275.1. GTDB lineage: Bacteria > Actinomycetota > Thermoleophilia > Miltoncostaeales > Miltoncostaeaceae. Next base: position 55,814 of record LNFL01000057.1, read on the forward strand.
GCGTCCGGTCCGTCCGGCGGCCCGCGCTGGCGACCGACCCGAGAGGCGATGTTCGGCAACTACCTGATCGGCCTGCGCGAGGGCCTCGAGGCCACCCTGGTGGTCAGCATCCTGATCGCGTACCTGGTCAGGACCGGACGCTCCCGGCTCCTGGGCCGCATCTGGGCGGGTGTCGCGCTCGCGGTCGCCGCGAGCCTGGCGTTCGGGGCCGTCCTCACGTTCGGGCCGAGGGGCCTCACGTTCGAGGCGCAGGAGACGATCGGCGGGTCCCTGTCGATCGTCGCCGTCGGTTTCGTCACCTGGATGATCTTCTGGATGGCGGGCGCGGCGCGCGGCATGGCGGGCGAACTGCGCTCCAAGGTCGATCTGGCCGCCGACGCGTCGGCGTGGTCGCTGGTGCTCGTCGCGATGCTGGCGGTGGGCCGGGAGGGCCTGGAGACCGCGCTGTTCATCTGGGCGGCCACGCAGGCCGCCACCGACACCACCGCAGGCAGCACCGAACCGCTGCTGGGCGCCGCGCTCGGGATCCTCACCGCCGTCGCCCTCGGGTACCTGCTGTACCGCGGCGCGATCCGCATCAACCTCGCCAAGTTCTTCACCTGGACCGGTGCCTTCCTCATCGTCGTGGCCGCCGGTGTCCTCGCATACGGCGTGCACGACCTGCAGGAGGCCGGCGTCCTTCCCGGCCTGAACGACCTGGCGTTCGACGTGTCGGACACCATCGACCCCAGCACCTGGATCGGGACGATCCTCAAGGGCGTCTTCAACTTCTCGCCCGCCACCACCGAGCTCGAGGCAGCCACCTGGCTGTTGTACCTGGTGCCCACCGCGATCCTGTTCGCCCGGGCGGTGCGGCGGCCCACGCCGCGCCCGGCGATCACGGTGGCCCAGCCCGACGGAAAGGGATGACCCGCGTGACCCGCACGACCCTTCGCCCTGCCCTGCTGCTGCTGGGCCTCGCACCGCTGGCAGTGCTCGCCGGTTGCTCAACCAACAACGCCCAGTCAGACGACGCCCGGGTCGTGAGCGTCGATTCCGGCGGTGATGCCTGCACCCTGTCGGCCACCGAAGCACCCGCGGGCAGCCTGACGTTCACGGTGAAGAACACCGGCTCGAAGGTCACCGAGTTCTACCTGCTGGCCGCCGACGGCCAGCGCATCATCGGGGAGGTCGAGAACATCGGCCCCGGCCTCACCCGCGACCTGGTCGTGAGCGCCAAGGACGGCCGGTACGTGACCGCCTGCAAACCCGGCATGACGGGCACCGGCATCCGCGCGGACTTCACCGTGACCCCCTCGGACCAGACGGTGTCGGTGCCCGAGGACCAGGCGCAGCTGATCGCCCGGGCCAACCGCAACTACCAGGCGTATGTGACCGACCAGAGCGCTCAACTGCTGGAGAAGACCACCCGGTTCGTCGCGGCCTACAAGGCCGGCGACGACGACACCGCCCGGGACCTGTACCCCCGGACCCGCGTGCACTGGGAGCGCATCGAGACCGTCGCCGAGTCCTTCGGGGACCTGGACCCCCGGATGGACGCCCGCGAGGCGGACCTGGAGGCCGGCCAGAAGTGGACCGGCTGGCACCGCATCGAGAAGGACCTCTGGCCCCAACGCGCCCCGGGGTACACGCCGCTGACCACCGCCCAGCGCGCCACCCTGGCCGACACGTTGCTGACCGACACCCGCACCCTCGACGCCCGCGTGGAGGACCTCACCTACACGGCCGACCAGATCGCCAACGGCTCCCGCGGGCTGCTGGAGGAGGTCGCCACCGGCAAGGTCACCGGTGAGGAGGAGTACTGGTCCCGCACCGACCTGTGGGACTTCCAGGCCAACGTCGACGGCGCCCGGGTCGGGTTCGACGGCCTGCGCGAGCTGATCGACCAGAAGGACCCGGAACTCGGCCGCACCATCGAGACCCGCTTCACCGAACTCCAGAAGCTCCTCGACGCCCAGCGCGACGGAGACGGGTTCCACACCTACGACCAGCTCACCCCGGGCGAGGTCAAGGCGTTGTCGGACGCGGTGAACGCCCTGTCGGAGCCGTTGTCGCAACTCACCGCCGTCGTGGTGAGCTGACCGGGATGAGGCCGTGAACGGCTCGCAGGGGATCTCCCGCCGCCGGCTCCTGGCCGGCGGCCTCGGCGCGCTCGCCGGCGGCGCCGCGCTGGGAGTGGGCGCCACCCGCCTGGGCGGCGACGACACCCCTTCCGCGTCCGCCGGGCCGCCCAGCACCTTCACCGGGCCGCACCAGCCCGGCATCGTCACCCCCGCCCAAGACCGCCTGCACTTCGCCGCGTTCGACGTCACCACCCGGTCCCGCGCCGAACTCGCCGACCTGTTGCGCCGCTGGACCGACGCGGGGGAGCGCATGATGCGCGGCGAGTCCGCCGGAGCGATCGGCCCCACCTCCGGACCCTACGACGCACCGCCGGACGACACCGGCGAAGCCATCGGCCTCCCACCGGCGGGCCTGTCGATCACCATCGGCTTCGGGCCGTCACTGTTGGACGGGCGGTTCGGCTTGGCCCGCAGGCGCCCGGCCGCACTCGTCCGCCTGCCCCACTTCCCCGCCGACAACCTCGACCCCGCCCGCAGCGACGGGGACCTGTGCGTGCAGGCCTGCGCCGACGACCCGCAGGTCGCGGTCCACGCGATCCGCAACCTCGCCCGCATCGGCTTCGGAACGGTGAGCGTGCGGTGGTCGCAACTGGGCTTCGGCCGCACCTCGTCCACCTCAACCGCCCAGCAGACGCCCCGCAACCTGTTCGGGTTCAAGGACGGCACCGCCAACGTGAAGGCTGAGGAGACCGACGCCCTGAAGCAGCACATCTGGGTGGGCCCAGGCGACGACCCGGACGGCGCGTGGCTCACGGGAGGCTCCTACCTGGTGGCCCGCCGCATCAACATGAACATCGAGACCTGGGACCGCCAGTCCCTGCGCGACCAGGAGACCATCATCGGCCGCACCAAGGCCGAGGGCGCCCCCCTCTCAGGAGGCGGCGAGTTCACCGAACCGGACTTCGCGCTGCCCGGCCGCGACGGGCCGCTCATCGACATCGCCTCCCACGTGCGGATGGCCCACCCCACCACCAACGACGGCCACCGTATCCTGCGCCGCGGCTACAACTTCGTGGACGGCAGCACCAACCTCGGCCGCCTCGACGCCGGCCTGTTCTTCCTCGCCTACATGCGCGACCCCGTGACGCAGTACCTGCCCCTGCAGACCAAACTCGCAAAGCAGGACCTCCTGAGCGAGTACCTGCAGCACACCGGCTCGGCGCTGTTCGCCGTACCGCCCGGCATCCGCGACGGTGGGTTCGTGGGCGAGTCACTGTTCGCCTGACCGGCGGAGCGCTCGCGGCAGGGACGCCCGCAGCGTCCGGGTGATCCGGCCGGTGCCGCCTTCGACCGCAACCACGTGGACGTGATCCTGACCGGCGAGGAGCAGGGCCAGGTCGCGTTGGTGGGGTGTCGTGATGTCGATGGAGATCGCCTGCTGACGGTCTGGTGGCCAGAGGCGGGTCTCGAGCACGACGCGCCCCTGGTCGTGGCGCACGTTGAAGGACACGGCACCCGCGGGCGGGGTGCCGGGGTCCAGGCGGTCGGCCGGGATCACCACCAGCACGTGACCGCGCCCCTGCCCAGCGACCGTGAGGCACGGGGCCGTCTCTGCGAGCAGTCGCCAGTGATGCCGCTCGATGCCGAACGGCGGCGGGTCGATGATGAAGTGCTCTGCGGCTCTTGCCACGGCGCAAAGCACGAATCGACGTGATCCGTCGGAGAGCGGCAGTGCCCCGCATCGCACGGACTCGGTGTCGCCGGGACGGGCGGTCCAGATGACCAGGGTTCCGTGCTCGGCGAGCCGGCGAAGGCGCCGCCGGCCGGCGATGTACGCCAGGTCGGTCGTGCATGCGGGCGGTGAATGCGCGTCCATGCCCGCCTGGGCGAGCGACATCCGCAGGAACCGGGGCGGTTCCGGTGGGGCGGGGTCGACGGCGAACACGAGGCGGCCGGTCTCGGGGTCCGGGACCGGCCCGACGTGCAGGAGCGACAGCGGAGGCCCGCCGGCCGATGGCGGTTCCTCCACGGCGACCAGCCCCTCCCAGCCCACGGCGACCGCCCGCAGGAGCGCCTCGGGCGCATCCTGGGCCCAGGGCCCGCTCATACCGCGGCCTCCGTTCCGCGTGCGGCGGGTGTGACCGTGACCTGGCCATTCGCCGTGCAGGAGACGGCGATGGGGTGCCGGAACGCCGCCTCCAGGCCCTTCGGGGTGAGCACCAGCCGGGGCTCCCCGAGGGATGTGATGCGGCCGGCGGTCATGAGCGCGATCCGGTCGGCGTACGCGGCGGCCAGATTGAGGTCGTGCAACACGACGACCACCAGGCGGCCGTCGCCGGCTTGGGCGCGGGCGACGGTGAGGACGTGGTGCTGGTGGCGGATGTCCAGTGCCGCCGTGGGCTCGTCCAACAGCAGGATCCGGGCGTCCTGGGCGAGCACCCGCGCGAGGCCCACACGCGCCCGCTCCCCCACCGACATCGCCGTGACCGGCGTGTCGGCCAGGTGGCAGGCATCGGCGGAGGCGAGGGCGTCATCCACGGCCGCCCCGACGCGGCGGGCCGACGGGCGTCCACCCCATGCCGTGCATCCCATCTCCACGATCTGCCGGGCGGTGAACGGGAACTCCACCGACCATTGCTGGGTGAGGACCGCCCGGATGCCGGCGAGGCGGCGTGCACCCCATTCCCCGGCGGTGCGGCCGAGGAGGCGCACCTCACCGGCGGTGAGTCGCAGGTCACCGGCGAGGGCTGAGAGCAGCGTCGACTTGCCCGCGCCGTTCGGGCCGATGATCCCCAGGACCTCCCCCGCCGTGGCGTCCAGGGTGACGGCATCGAGGACCGTCCGGTGGCCGAGCCGGTGGGTGAGTCCGGTGGCATGGAGGATGGGAGCGGTCACGCCCATCCTCCATGCTCCTGCCTGGTGCGATGCAGCAGCCATACGAAGAACGGGCCGCCGAGCAGGCCGGTGATCACCCCGAGCGGCAGCTCCACTGGTGCAACCACCGTGCGGGAGATGACATCGGCGAGCAGCAGGAGCACCGCGCCGCCGAGGGCGCTTGCCGGCAGGACGACCCGGTGGTCTGGCCCGACGGCCACGCGGATCAGGTGCGGGACGATGAGTCCCACGAATGCGATGAGACCCGCGGCGGCGACCGCAGCACCGACCCCGAGTGCGGTCAGGACCACGACCATCGCGCGGACACGTTCGGTCGCGATCCCCAGGTGGCCGGCCTCGCGCTCGCCGAGGGCGAGGACATTGAGCGGCCGTGCGGCGAACGGCAGCGCGGCGACCGCAGGGAGGGTGAACGGGGCGGCCATCGCGACGGTGTCCCATGTTGCTCCGCCGAGGCTGCCCAGGCGCCAGAACGTGAGGTCCCGCAGCTCCTGATCGCTCGCGGCCGATGTCAGCAGGCCGACCGCCGCCTCCACGACGGCGGTGATGGCAAGGCCCGTGAGCAGCAGCGTGACCACCTCGGTGCGCCCGCCACGCCGGGACATCAGGTAGACGAGCATGGTCGCGAGCAGCGCGCCGACGAAGGCCGCGACGGGCTGGGTCATCGCTCCGAGGAACGAGACGCCGGCGACGATCGCGACGCTCGCCCCGAGTGCGGCCCCCGCGGACGCCCCCACGACACCGGGGTCGGCCAGCGGGTTCCGGAAGATCCCCTGCAGGGCGGCGCCCGCGATGCCCAGTGCCGCCCCCACGAGGACGGCGAGGATCACGCGCGGGAGCCGGATGGCCCAAAGCACCTCGGCGTGCTGGGGATCGACGGCGACTCCGGTATCGATGCCAAGAAGACGGTCGGCGAGCACCGCCAGGACGTCACCGGGTGGGATGTCGATCGCGCCGATGCCCAGCCCTGCCACCGCCGCGACGGCGACCGCGGCCGACAGGAGGGTGAGGGCCCCCGGCGCCCGCAGGCGCCGGAGGATGCTCGGGTGTCCGGTGAGATCGCCCGCGGACGGAGTGCCGGCGGCCGCCGCCCTGGTCACCGGCGGCCGCGCAGCAGCTCGGGGTGCAGGGCGCTGCTGAGGTCACGGATCGCCGCGCCGGTCCTTGGGCCGATTCCGAGCAGGTACTGGTCGTCGAATGCCAGCACCCGGCGGTTCCGGCCGGCGGGTGTCTGCGCCACGCCGGGGATTCGCAGCAGCCCGTCGATGCCGCCGACCGACTCCAGACCGGCCTGCGGGACGAGGATCACCTCGGGCGCGGCAGCCACGAGGGATTCGGCGGTGACCGGCTGGAAGCCGGTGATGCCGAGCTCCGCCCCGACGTCGCGGCCGCGCGCGGCGGCGATCATCACGTCCCCGCGGGAGCCCCTGCCGCCAAGCAACTGCACGCGGCTGCCGCGCAGGTAGAGCATCGCGACCTTCGGCCGGGTGGTTGACCGCGCGGCGCGGCGTTGTGCGGCCAGGATGCGGGCCCTGGTGGTCGCGGCCAGTCGCGCCGCGCGGTTGGGGACGCCCAGGGCGCGGCCGACATTGCGGATCTTCTGCCAGGCCGAGGCGACGCGGTCGTCGTCGGGCAGGATGACGGTGGTGACCCCGGCGTCGCGGATCTGCCTGATCACGCTCGCCGGACCTGCCGTGGTGTTGCCGATGACTACCGTGGGGCGCAGCGACAGGATCCCCTCGGCGCTCAGCGTCCGCTGGTACCCGATGCGCTGCACCCGCACGGCGGCCGCCGGGTACGTGGCGCTCGTGTCGGTGCCGACGACGCGGCCGCCCAGGCCCAGCGCGAACACGACCTCCGCGAGGTCGCCGTTGAGGACGACGATCCTCGTGGCGTTGCGCACGACGATGCGGTCCCCGGCGGCGTCGGTGACACGGGAGGGCAACGCCGGCGCCCGCTCCGGGCGGGGTGCGGCCACCGCGGAGGCGCCGATGAGCAGCAGCGCGAGCCCGGTGAGCAGTGCGACGCCACCCCGCCTCATGCGTGTGCCCCGATGCCTGCGTGCCCGGAGAGCGTGATGGTCCTGGCCCCCACCCCTGCCCGGTCGGTGGTCACCACATGCCGGCGCGCAGGGACGAGCACCCCGTCCAGGGCCACGTGGTCATCCTGATAGGTCTGGACCCGGTCCAGCACGCCCTCCGGCTCCCAGAACGAGACCGAGAACACCCGTGAGATCCAGCCCCCGACCGGCGCGGTCACCGTCTCGAGCACGCGGATCGTGAAGGTGGTGGCGGCCGGTGCGCGGCTCACCTCGAGGATCCGGCCGTCGTCGTCGACCAGGTAGCTCGAGGACAAGGAGTCCTCGATGTGGATGCGCAGCGCGCCGTCGTGGCGCTCACCGGCGCGGTGGCCGTAGCGACCGTCGGCCTGCTCGAAGCTGCGCGGCGCCCGGTGGGCGATCATCATCGCCAGCTCACCGCGGGCCCAATCGGCGACGGGTCCCGGATCCCGGAAGGTGATCTCCGGTTCGACGCCGACGCGGGCGACGATGCGCCCGGGGTTCTCCTGCACGCCGTCCTGCACGAGCAGGTCCGCCGAGAAGCCGGAGAAGGCCTCCGGCCAGCGGTACACACCCTCGTGGGCAGCGCGCATGCGGGCGGTCACGGGCGCTTCGGCGAGGTCCGGAGTGGGAGCGGTCGGCACGAATGGTCCTCCGTTTCTAAAGACAGTGGGCGTTGCCAATAGAGGCGGCGCCACACTAGCCCGCGAAACCCACGCGTCACAAGGCACACCGAACATAAAATATTCGGTCACCCAAACTTCATGCCGGATCGCGTTCCGCCGGGGACCTCGCGATCAACCCGCGGCGGCAGGTACCGGTCGGGCGAGCGGGCGCCTCAGCGGCGCATGAGCTTCATGACGGCCTTCGGGATCTTCCCGCGAGTGCGCCGCCACTTCCGCTTGCCCATCCGCTCCGCAAGCCCTGCCGCCTCGAGGCGCTTCCACACCACGGGGCAGTTCTTGCACCGCGGTGAGGACTTGCAGCAGGACTTCTTGGTGGTGATCCGCTTCGCCATCGGCGATCAGCGTGTCAGGCCGCCGCGGTCTCCGCCTCGCGAACGGTCCGGCATGCCGCGCACACGCCACGAACGACGACCTGAGCGTCGTCGGGGGCGAAACCGGCGGTGCGCGCCGCGTCCAGCAGCTGGGACTGGTCGGGGGTCGCCTCGATGTCGACCACCAGGCCGCAGCGCCGGCAGATCGCGTGGTGATGTTCATCGGTGCGCGCGTCGAACAGGGCGGTGCCGCCGTCGTTGACGACACGCCGCACCGCGCCCAGGTCCTCCAGCAGCTCGAGCGTGGAGTACACGGTGGGAAGGGAGATCCCCGGAACGCGCGCACTCACCAGGCCGTGAAGCTCCTCCGCGGTGGCGTGGTGGTGCAGGTCGCGCAGCACGGCGGCGATGGCCAGCCGCTGCGGGGTGACCCGCTGGCCGCGCGCCCGGAGGGTTGAGCAGAACAGCTCGTCGGTGCTGGTGGGTGCCATGAGCCGGTTTCTACCACAACACGAACGTTTCTTGGACTGTTGTGTTCTTTTAAATCGCTTAGTACAGTGGCGCGGCAATCGAGCGAGCAAAGGGCAGCGTCATGACGACCACCAAGCAGGTCTCGGCCGGGATACTCTCCGGCACCAACGCGGCGAAGCGCGCCGAGATCCAGGACCTCCTGCGCGCCGCGTACTGGATGGAGATGGAGACGGTCATGAACTACCTGGCCATCTCCGAGCACCTCGACGGTGTGCGCGCGAAGGAGATCGCCGCGGCGCTCGCCGCCGACGTCGGCGACGAACTCGGCCACGCCCGCGCCTTCGCGCAGCGCATCAAGGAGCTCTACGGCACGCCTCCGGGCTCGCTGGAGTTCGCCGCCGAGCAGACGTACCTGCAGCCCCCCGCCGACGCGACCGATGTGGTGACCGTGATCCATGGCGTCATCGCGGCCGAGGCTGGCGCCATCGAGCACTACACGCGAATCATCGAGGCGTGCGACGGAATCGACTGGGCGACCCAGGACATGGTCATCGGCATCCTCCGCGACGAGGAGGGCCACATGCGCCAGTTCGAGCGGTTCCTGGCCGAGTACACCAAGGGCTGAGGCCATGCCGGGCCGGGGTGCGCGCCCCGGCCCGCGGCACCCCGTGGCGGACGCCCTTCGCCGGTCCGGGCGGCGAATGTTAGGCTGCCCTCATGTCAGCGTCCCCTCAGGCTGACGCGGACCGCGAGTTCCCGCTCCATGGTTCCCGCGCCCGCGCCTTTGCGCGCTTCGAGCGCGAGCTGTACGCATGGCTCGAGACCCCGGACGGACGGTTCGCGGTCTGGCAGGCGCGCGAGCCCTGCTGGGCACAGGCGCAGCGCCTGAACCAAGGCGACTCCCTGGCACCGGCGTCTGAGACCGCCGGCCGGCAGCGGGAGTTCCGCGCGACGGGGTAACGGCACGCTCGGCGCCGCGCGCTCGCACGGTGGCCGGCGTTCCGCGACATAGGGACCCCGCCGATGCGCCACGGGGTGCCCCGGATGGCGGACGTATACGCCTGGGGGGGCCGCGGATCGCCGTCCAGCCGGCCGGGCGGTTCGACCTGGCCTGGTGGTCAGTTGTCGGGTCAACAACTTGGCATGGAAGGTGGAGCGGGCCGCTACGCGGACCCCACCGTTCGCCCCACAGGTCCAGGAGAGGAACCCAGGATGCCCGCGACCCGGTCCACAGTGATGAGCATCGCGCGGAGGGTCACTCCACCGTCGGCGCTGAGGTTCATCGGCCGCACCATCGACATCCGTGCCACCGCTCGCGGCACCTATGGCGTGCCGTGGCTTCCCGTGCAGCGCCAGGCGATGCGCCTGCGTCGCGAACACGGATGGACCCTGGCCGAGAGCCTGCACGCCGGGCTGCTGGAGCCGGGCACCCACCTCGACCCCGAGCGACTGGTGGCCCCGCGGCGGCTCAGCGAGGCACAGGAAGCGCTCAACGCCGAATCGATCCAGGCCGTCGGCGAGCACAAGACCCTGTTCCGGATGATCACCGCCGCCGCCGGCATCCCAACCCCCAGCACCTACGCCACCTTCATGCGCGGCACCATGGGCTGGGACTGGAACGTCAACGCGCCGATCGCGCCGGACCGGTGGGCCGAGGCCCTGGAACGCCTGCCCGATGAGTTCCTGATCAAGCCGGCCGAGGGCTACTACGGCGAGGGCGTGCGGGTCCTGCGGCGAACCGACCGGGGTGGGTGGGAATCGGTGGGCGAGGGCCCGATGACCACCGCGCAGGTCGTGCAGGCCATGCACGACCACCCGGAGTTCGGCGACTGGATCGCCCAGGAACGACTGCGGAACCACCCCGACTTCGCGACCATCAACGGGGAGGGCCTGCACACCCTGCGGCTCGTCACCGTCATGGGCGGCGACGGCACCCCCGAGCTGGTCTGGGCAGGCTTCCGTTTCTCGGTCGGGTCGGCGGTGGTCGACAACTACCGAGGCGGCACGCTCGGGAACATCGGCTGTGAGGTCGACATGACCACCGGCTCCATCGCGCGGGCCTACCGCGGCGGAGATGGTGGGCTCGGCATGGACCCCATCGACATCCACCCCACCGCCGGCATCCCCCTTCGCGGGCTGCGCATCCCCCTGTGGGACGACGCCGTCCGCCTGACACTCGCCGCCGCGCCCGTGTTCCTGCCGCTGCGAACCCTCGGCTCCGACATCGGCCTGACGCCCGCGGGCCCGAAGTTCGTGGAGCTCAACATGTGGTGGGACCTCCCCTACAACCTCGATGCCCGTGCCCTCGTGAGCCGCCTCTGGCAAGAAGCGCAGGCCGCTCCCAACCCCGCGGCACAGCTCGTGATCGCCACACCCAAGGAATCGCTACAGCCCGCCGCCTGAACCGGATGCCGGACAGTCTCTGACCAGGGGCGTCTGCCTTCTGGCGGGTTTCCCTCTGGCTGCGGGGTGTGCGAGGCTCCCGGCAAGACAACTGAAATCCGCGCAGGCGAAGGGGAACTCCGGTGAGAATCCGGGGCGGTCCCGCCGCTGTGACCGGGAACGAACGCCGATGACGCCACTGGGGCTCCTGCCTCGGGAAGGCCGGCAAGTAGGTGGCCCGGGAGCCAGAACACCCAACGTGTGCGCTTGTGAATCGCCCTTGGCCGACGGGGAGCTCGGCGTGGGTGCCGGTGGGTCTCCATGAGGGGTCCACCGCCTCCACGTCCGGTTCGACCGGAGGTCCCGGGCGGGGAGGAGCACCATGGGCGAGGCACCCATTGGTTCCATCGACCGTCTTCGCACGGCGGTCCTGGGGTTCCCGCGGTTCGGTCCGGACCGTGAGCTGAAGTTCGCGCTCGAGGGGCATTGGCGCGGGGAGATCGACGAGGCGGCGCTTCAGGTCACGGCGCGGCGGATCCGGGCGCACAACCGGGGGCTGGCGGCGGCCGCGCAGATCGACGTGTTCGCGGTGAACGACTTCAGCCTCACCGATCACGTGCTGGACACCGCGCTGATGGTGGGGGCGGTGCGCCGCCCGGTCCCGGGGCTGGCGGGCGAGTTCGCCCTGTCGCGGGGCGACGCGGCACACCGGCCGCTGGAGATGACCAAGTGGTTCGACACCAACTACCACTACCTGGTTCCGGTGCTGGACCCGCACGCCGGGTTCGCGCTGGACCCCTCCAAGCCGCTCGCCGAGTTGCGCGACGCCGGTGAGGGGGCGCGGCCGGTGATCTTGGGGCCGTTCTCGCTGCTGCGGCTGTCCAAGTCGGCGGACCCGGCGGCGGTGGAGCCGCTGGAGTTGCTGCCGGATCTGGTGCGGGCGTACGCCGATCTGCTGCGGCACCTGGCCTATGCGGGCGCCGAGGCCGTGCAGATCGACGAGCCGTGCCTGGTGCTGGATCTGACCCGGCGGGAGCGGGAATCCGCGTTGCGGGCGCTGGGGGAGCTCGCCGGTGCGGCGGCCGGGCTGCCGGTGACCCTGGCGACGTACTTCGGCGGACTGGGCGCCCTGCTGGAACCCGTCCTCGGCGTCGGGCTCGCGGAGGTGCACCTGGACCTGGTGCGCGCCCCGGAGCAGCTCGAGACGGCGCTGCGGGTCTGCGCCGACACCGGGGTTCGCTTGTCGCTGGGCGTCGTGGACGGCCGGAACGTGTGGGCCACCGACCCGGGGCGGGCCCTGCCGCTCATCGACGCGGCGGTGCGGGCGCTGGGGCCGGAGCGGGTGACGGTGGCCTCCAGCTGCTCGCTGCTGCACGTCCCGTACTCGGCGGCGCGGGAGACCGGCCTGGACCCGGAGGTCCGCGGGTGGCTGGCGTTCGGCATCGAGAAGATGGCCGAGCTGACGACCCTCGCCCGCGCGGCGGTCGTCACCGGGGCGGAACGGGAGTCGGTCATCGCCGCGATGGCGGGGGCGGCGGTCGCCCGCCGGGCGTCGGCCCTCACCAACCGCCCCGATGTCCGGGCGCGGGTGGCGGCGATCGCCCCGGATGACCTGCGGCGTCCGACCCCGGTCGCCGAGCGGGCGGTGATCCAGCATGCGGCCCTCGGGTTGCCGGAGCTGCCGACCACCACGATCGGGTCGTTTCCGCAGACCCCAGAGATCCGGGAGGCGCGACGTCGCCACCGCGAGGGGGAGCTGTCGGAGGGCCGGTACCGGGACCTGATCGCCGGTCACATCGTGGGGGCGGTCGCCTGGCAGGAGCGGGCGGGCCTGGACGTCCTGGTGCACGGTGAGCCCGAGCGCAACGACATGGTCCAGTACTTCGCCGAGCAGCTCGACGGGTTCGCGGTGACCGAGCACGGGTGGGTGCAGTCCTACGGCAGCCGTGGGGTGAAGCCGCCGATCCTGTTCGGGGACGTCGCGCGCCGCGGCCCGATGACGGTGCTGTGGTGGCGCATCGCCCAGAGCGCCACCGCCAAGCCGGTCAAGGGGATGCTCACGGGCCCGGTGACGATCCTGCGGTGGTCGTTCGTACGGGACGACCAGCCGGAGTCCGACAGCGCCTGGCAGGTCGCCCTGGCGATCCGCGACGAGGTGTGGGACCTGCAGGCCGCCGGCGCCGGGATCATCCAGATCGACGAGGCCGCGTTCCGGGAGGGGGTGCCGCTGCGGCGCTCCGAGCGGGATGCGTACTTCGCGTGGGCGACCGCCGCGTTCCGGCTGTGCTCCGGGGGCGTGTCCGACCACACCCAGATCCACTCGCACATGTGTTACTCGGAGTTCAACGAGATCATCGAGCACATCGCGGCGCTGGATGCCGACGTGATCTCCATCGAGGCGTCCCGGTCCGGGATGGAGTTGCTGGACGCCTTCGAGCGGTTCGACTACCCGGCCGCCATCGGGCCGGGGCTCTATGACATCCACTCCCCCAGGGTCCCGGACGCGCAGGAGATGGAGGACCTGCTGCGCCTCGCCGAGGAGCGCATCCCCCGCGAGCGGCTGTGGGTGAACCCGGACTGCGGGCTCAAGACCCGCCGCTGGCAGGAGGTCGAACCCGCGATCGCGGCGATGGTCGAGGCAGCCCGCCGCCGCCGCAGCGCCGTGCCGGAAGGGGCGGTGCGATGACCCCGTTGCTGCGGCTGCCGGCGTGCGCGACCACGGGGGTGGGCAGTCTGCCGTTCACCGACCCGGTGGAGGCGGTCGCCCACGTGCGGGCCGCCTACGACGTGCCGTTCTGCCCGCAGCTGCCGATGATCGACGGGGACATGGTCGCCGAATGGCTCACCGCGGATCCCCTGCGGTGCGGGTTCTCCCCGGAGCTGCAGCGTGCGCACCCGGCCGCATGGGAGCCGTTCGTGGCTTCGCTGAGGGCGACCCCTCCGATCCATGGCCTTGTGAAGCTGCAGGTCACCGGTCCGGTGACCCTCGCGTTCGGCCTGGGGCTGGGCCGGAGCGACGCGGAGCTCGCCGGGCTGGCGCTCGACCTGGCCCGCTGGACCGGGGTGACGGTGGCGCGGTGGGTCGCGGAGATCGCCGCGCTGGGCCTCACGGCGATCGTGGTGGTCGACGAGCCGGGACTGGCCGCGGTGCCGGACCTGGCGGTGGTGCGCGCGTGGGACCCCATCCGGGCGGTGTCGCCGATCTTCGGGATGCACATCTGCGGTGCGATCCCTTGGAGCCTGATCAAGGCGATCCGACCGGACCTGCTGAGCTTCGACGCCGGCCGGCCCGAGCATCGCGGGTACCTGCTGAACGACATGATCTGGGAGCTGCGGCTGCTCGGGATACGGGCGGTGCCCGGCGTGGTGGCGGTCACAGGGGACACGGCGCCGCCGGATCCCATCCGGCCCTCGGAACTGGGCGTGACCCCGTCGGTGATGGTGAGCCCGGCCTGCGGGACCGGGCTCGGCACACCCGACGGGGAACGCTCGATCGCATCCCGGTTGCGGGAGTTCGCGGCCGACGTGCGCGCCCCGACGGAGCGCGACTCCGGAGGCGGGCGGTTCCCCGAGGCGGGTTCGGCGCATGGGTGAGGTCGATCCGGCCCACCTGCCGGCGCTCGCCCCGCCACCGGAGACGCGCATCGCCGAGGTGGTGTTCCCGCAGCAGCTGAACCATCACGGCACCCTGTTCGGCGGGGAGGCCCTGTCGATGATGGACCGCGCCGCGTTCGTGGCGGCGACCCGCCATTGCCGCAGCGAGGCGGTCACCATCGCCGTCGACCAGGTCGACTACGTCGCCCCCGTGCGCCACGGCGAGATCGTGGAGGTCCTCGCCACCGTCATCACCACGGGCCGCACCTCCATGACCGTGCAGGTGAGCATGGTCAGCGAGGAGCTGCTGTCCGGTGAGCGGCGCCTCTGCGGAACGGGACGGTTCGTGTTCGTCGCGATCGACGACGCCGGCCGGCCCATTCCGGTACCACCGTTGCCCGCCTGAGTCACCCGGACCCGGGAGCCGTCACCGGCTCCCGGGGGACGGGTGGGATGGCGCTACTGGCAGGCCTCGCAGTCGGGGTCCGACAGGTCGCAGACCTGCGGGGCCGGGGTGCCCGGGGTGGCCGCCACGCTGGCCGTGACCGTGGCCTTCTCGATCGCCGAAGCACCGAGGGTCCGCAGGTAGTAGGTGGTCTTGAGACCCGCCCGCCAGGCCCGGCGGTACATGTGGCTCATGCTGCGCATGTCCGGGGTGCTGAGGAACAGGTTCAGCGACTGGGACTGGTCGATCCACTTCCCGCGGCGGGCCGCGGCGTCGATGAGCCACGACGGGTCGATGTCGAATGCGGTGGGGTACCGGCGGCGGATCGCCTCGGGGATGCCGGTGACCTCCCGCAGGTCCCCGTCGAAGTACTTGATCTGATCGGCCAGATCCGTGTTCCAGATCCCGGCGGCCTTCAGGTCACGCACCAGGTACGGGTTCAGGAACGTGAAGTCCCCGGACAGGTTCGACTTGGCGAACAGGTTCTTGTAGAGCGGTTCGATGCACGGGCTGGTGCCCATGATGTTGGCGATCGTCGCGGTCGGGGCGATCGCCAGCACGTTGCTGTTGCGCATCCCCTGGGCGGCGATCCTGGCCCGCAGCGGCGCCCAGTCCAGCACCCCGCCGCGCGGGACCTGCACCGGCTCCCCTCGCTCGGCCTCCAGCAGGTCCACCGTGTCCTGCGGAAGGATGCCGCGGTCCCACTTGCTGCCGGCGTACGAGGAGTACACGCCGCGCTCGGCGGCCAGGTCGCTGGAGGCCTCATAGGCGTAGAAGGCGATGGCCTCCATCATTTGGTCGTTGAACTCCAGGGCCTCCTCGGAGTCGAACGCCAGGCCCCGCCGGTACAGGGCGTACTGGAGGCCCATCACCCCGAGGCCCACGGGCCGGTGCCGGGCGTTGGACCGGGCCGCCGCCTCGGTGGGGTAGAAGTTGACGTCGACCACGTTGTCCAGGGCGCGGACCGCGATCCTCACGGTCTCCCGCAGGCGCCGGTGGTCGATGTCCCCCCGGGCGTCCAGGTGCTGGTCGATCAGCACCGATCCCAGGTTGCACACCGCGGTCTCGTCGGCGCTCGTGTTCAGGGTGATCTCGGTGCACAGGTTGCTGGAGTGCACCACCCCGGCGTGGTCCTGCGGGCTGCGCAGGTTGCAGGGGTCCTTGAAGGTGATCCACGGGTGGCCGGTCTCGAACAGCATCCGCAGCAGCTGCTTCCAGAGGTCCAGCGCCGGGATCCGCTCCCCGTGGATGCGTCCCGCCTGGGCCTGCGCCTCGTACTCGAGGTACCGGGCCTCGAACGCCGCCCCATAGAGGTCATGCAGATCCGGGACCTGCGAGCTGCGGAACAGCGTCCAGTGCTCGCGCGCCTCCATGCGCTTCATGAACAGGTCGGGGATCCATGCGGCGGTGTTCATGTCGTGGGTGCGGCGCCGCTCATCCCCGGTGTTGCGCCGCAGCTCCAGGAACTCGCGGATGTCGTTGTGCCAGATCTCCAGGTACGCGCATCCCGACCCGGCGCGCTTGCCGCCCTGGTTGACGGCCACCAGCTGGTCGTTGTGCAGTTTGAGGAACGGCACGACGCCCTGGCTCTCGCCGTTGGTGCCGTGGATGTGCGACCCGGTGCCCCGCACCTTGGTCCACGAGCCGCCGAGGCCACCGGCCCACTTGGAGCACATCGCGTTCTCGGCGATCCCCCGCTGCACGATCGACTCCAGCGAGTCGTCGACGACGTACAGGTAGCAGGACGACAGCTGGGGGTGGGTGGTCCCGGCGTTGAACAGGGTGGGGGTCGACGAGCAGAACCGCCGTTCCTTGTAGGCGGTGTACAGGTCGATCGCCCGCTGCTCCCGGTCGCCGGTCTCGGCGATGCACACGCCCATCGCGACCCGCATCCAGAAGATCTGCGGTGCCTCGATGCGCACCCCTGCGCCGCCGCCGGTCTTGTCGGTCATCAGGTACCGGTCGTACATGGTCTGGACCCCGAGGAAGTCGAAGTCCAGGTCGGCGCTCGGGTCCAGGGCCGACGCCATCCGCGCCAGGTCGAACTCCAGCAGCGCGGGATCGATGCGACCCGCGGCGACCCCGCGCTCCAGGGCGACGCGGAGGGCCCGCCGGTGGGCGTCCCGCAGGGCCCCGACGCCGTCGCGCAGCAGCCGCCAGTCCAGGGTCTCCTCATAGACGTGGGTCAGCAGGATCCGCGCGGCGAACCGCGCGAACTCCGCATCGCGCTCGACCAGGGACCGGGCGTTGAGCACCACCACCCGCCGCAGGTCCGCTCGGCCGATGCCGGCATGCAGGGACCGGCGCAGCTCGGCCTCGAGCCGCTCGGCGGTGAGCGGCAGGTCGAGGCCGACCGCCGCGAACCGGATGCGGGCCCGCAGGTCCTCGGCCTCCCACACGCCCGGTGACCCGTCGGCCTCGGTGACCGGCAGGTCCGCGACGTCGTCGGCCACCGGCGCCCGGTCCCGCGCCCGCAGCATCGCCCGCTCGGCCCGGTACAGGATGTACCGCTCGGCCACGCGCATGTGGCCGGCCATTACCAGCTCCTCCTGGACGATGTCCTGAACCGTCTCGATCGGGACGTAGGCGGCACCGAGCGCCGCGGTGCGCTCGGTGACCCTCGCGGCGATGGCCGGCGCCGGCGACGGATCGATGCCGCCCGACAGGAACGCCTTGCGGATCGCGATCTCGATCTTCGGCTCGCGCCACTCCACGATGTGGCCGGAGCGGCGGATCACCCTGGGCCCCGGCAGCGCCGGGCCCGGGCCGGCCGGCGTCGCCCGGCGCATCACCAGTGCGATCGCGACCTCGTGGCGGCCGCCGCGGATCAACGCGGCCTCCACCAGCGAGGACAGGTCCTCCCCGCTGATCGCGGCACCCGGCTCCAGCGCGGCAAGGCGCTCCCGCACGTCGCGCACCGCGTCCCGGATGATGCCCGGCGCGGCGAGCACCAGCGGATCATCGCCCCCACGCGCCAGCGCGATCGTCGCCAGTGCGTCGGCCACCAGCACCGCCGCGTCGGCGGCGGTGAACGGCACGCGCCCGCCGGGTCCCTCGACGACCACGGCCGGGTCCTCCCCCACCCCCTGCAGCGCCGCGGGCACGTCGAACGCCATGTGCTCGGTGGCGGGCCGTGCGGCGGCACGCTTGAGCTCCAGATCCTTGAGGATCTCCTCGAAATCGATCATGCGCGCCTCCTACAGCTCGTCGTCGGCGACGACGGCAAGCGACGACGCACGCTGGTATTCGGTGACCCTGCCCTCGAAGAAGTTCTGCTCCTTGCGGATGTCCATCAGCTCGGCCAGCCAGGGCAGCGGATTGGCCGTGTGCGCGCCCAGCGGCTCGATGCCCAGGGACTCCAAGCGCCGGTCGGCGATGTGGTCGATGTACCCGCGAAACTCCGTCGCCGACAGGCCCGTCGCCTCCACCGGCAGACAGTCGTCGATGAACCGCTTCTCCAGATCCACGGCCTCCGCCATCAACTCCCGCAGGTGCGCCCGCAGCTCCGGGGTCCACAACGCGGGGGTCTCGGCGGCCATCTCCAACAGCAGCCGGCGCAGCAGCTCGATGTGGTTGGACTCATCCCGCAGCGTGTACCGGAACATCGTCCCGATGCCCGGCAGCTTCCCCTGCCGGTACAGCGACAGGATCATCCCGAACAGCCCGTAGAACTGGGTGCCCTCCATGCACTGCCCGAACACGAACATGTTGGTGGCCAACAGCCGCCACCCCTCCGGGTCGGTGACGTCCAGGTCACGGCGCAGCTCCCGTGAGATCTCCGTCACGAACGCGTTCTTGGCGGCGATCGTCGGGACGTCGTCGAACATCGCCTCGCATTCGTACGGGTCGATGCCCAACGAGGAGATCATGTACAGCAACGAGTCGGCGTGGATGTTCTCCTCGTGGGCGTGCCGGCCGAGGACCAGCTTCAGCTCCGAGGCGGTCACCAGCTCCCGCACCACGTGGATGATGTTGTCGCCCACGATGCCCTCGGCCGCCGAGAAGTAGCCGACCCCCATCCGCACGATCCAGCGGTCCACGTCGCTCAGGACATCGGTGGCCCGCCACTGCTCGATGTCCCGCTGCATCGGGACGTCCTCGGGCTCCCAGTGGTTCGCCTTCATCGTCCGGTACAGCTCGTACGCCCACCGGTACTTCAACGGCAACAGGTTGAAGTGCATGGTCTCCCTGCCACCGACCACCCGTTTGGCGGCCACCGCCGCCTCCGCGCGCGCCTGGTCGAGGACGAACGTGCGGGGACCGACGCGATACGTCGTCTGCATGACTGGCGCGCCCCTTCCACGAGAGCTGAGCCGTTGCCGCGGGCGGGTCGACCGGGCTCATCCCCCTCGAGGGCATCACCGTTGCGGGACAGCGCCGGAATCACACCGGACTTCGCTCACACCTCGCGTCCTCCCGGGAAGTCGGGAGGCCCGCAGGAAGGTACAGGCACCCCCGGACGACGACGAGTCGCCCCGCCCCACCGGAGTGGGCCGTGTGCCCGGCACCGGTATCGGGTGGGCAGGGCGCGAGGTGCAGCTGCGGCCCGTCGCTTCTCGTACGCGAGATGGCGTTACGCTCAATGAGCGTAACGCCATCTGCTGACGCCGCGGTCTCACAGACCCGGGGGGAAGCCACGCGGTGCCGTCCGCACAACCCTGTTGCCAAGCCGTACCCGACAGCGCTAGCCTTATCGCGTTATGGGGACTTCTCGTATCAAGCTATCGCCTAGGAGGCCGATGTCTGAGTCGATGGAGACTTCGATTGCATCGACGATCAGGCGAGCTGTCCGTCGCGGAGGTGTCCGGTTCTGGCGCTCGGAGGAGTTCGAGGGGGGACGCACGGCCGTGGAGCATGCGCTGTCGCGTCTGGCGTCGGAGGGTGAGCTCATCCGAATCCGCCGCGGGCTCTACTGGCGGGGGCGCAAGAGCACCTTCGGGATGGGACGGCCCCTTGCCATGGACCTCGCGCGGGCGGTCATCGACAGTCCGGGTATCGGGCCCGCTGGTTGGAGCGCCACGAACGCACTCGGGCTCTCCACCCAACTCCCCGGGCGTGAGACGATCGCGGTGCCGTCACGTGTCCCGAGCGGACTTGAGGACATCCTCTGGGTGAGCCGTGACGCGCGCAAAGCCCGCCGCGACCAGAAGCTCTCTCCCATCGAGGTGGCGATGCTCGAGGCCCTCGAAGGTTTCGAGGACTACGTCGACGTGCCGCCCGAGAAGGCCGTCGCACGGCTGCTGGAGATTCTGCTGTCCGACGAGGTCCGTCCTGAGCGGCTCGTGCGCGCCGCCAAGACCGAACCGGCTCGTACGCGGCGGCGCCTTCGTGACCTGCTGGTCCGGGCCGGCCTCACCGACGCCGCCGAGAAGGTCCCGCCGGCACGGACGGCGCGGTCGATCCCCGCGCTGGCGGTGACGTGAGCCGACTCGGCGATCGCCCCGACTTCCACGAGGCGATCGGGGCGGCATCGGGTGCGCTCCGCATCCCTGCGCCCATTGTCGAGAAGGACTACTGGGTCACCCAAGCTCTGCGCGCCGCCCGGGAGTCCCACCCCGACGACTGGATCTTCAAAGGCGGCACCAGCCTCTCCAAGGGTTACCGGCTGATCCAGCGCTTCTCGGAGGACATCGACGTGCTCGTACTCCCGCGCGACCGAGGCGCGACTGCACGCGACCGAGCAATGAAGGGGATCGCGGCAAGCGCTGCAACCTCGCTCGGGCTCACCGGGCTCCCGCCTTCGGTCACGGCCGAAACCGGGGTCCACCGCACATACGCGCTGGAGTACACCCGCCTGGCGGGCTCCAGCAGCGCCATCCGGCCAACGGTCCTTCTTGAGATGGGCATCCGGGGTGGTCCGACACCGAACGAGCTGCGCGAGATCACCTCCCTGATCGCCTCGTCAGGAATCCTTGACCCGGCGGACTTCGACGACTTGGCGGCGTTCGAAGTGCCAATCCTTCACCCGGGACGCACTCTCGTGGAGAAGCTCCTACTCGCCGGTGACACGGCAGCGAAGCTCCGCACGGGCAAGATCGACCTCGTGCCCGCGGGCTTCGGGCGGCACCTCTACGACATCCACGAGCTGCTCGGGGCCGATCACGTCATCGAGTTCCTCGACGACCGAGATCAATTCCTCGGCGCCTGCGACGAGGCCTTTGACATCGGGCACCAGCACTTCGGCGCCACCGCCCCGCGACCGGACGGCGGATTCGCCGAGTCCCCCGCATTCGATATGGCTGCGGATAATCCCGTCGTACGGGCCATGACCGAGGCGCTCGCCTCCGCAGCCGAACTCGCGTTCCCAGGGGCACCGTGGCCAGACCACAGCGCGCTCGTCAAGCGCGTCCGCGACGCCGCAGACCGCCTCTGACCGTTCCGCAGGACGAGGGCTGCCGGCCTCTCGCCCGAGGCGGGGTGGTAACAGGGTGGTAACGCGCCCCACAGAGACCACGGGAGATGCGCGGCCGCATCGGAATCCGAAAGGCCTATTCTCAGGCGGTTCTCCGAGACGACGTGAGACCACGGGAGACTCCGGCGCCTGACTCATAATCCTCCGCGCGCAGGTTCGAGTCCTGCCACGCCCACTCAGATCCCTTTTGTGGACCACGATCTGACGCAGAAGGTGGGAGACGTTGACCAGGGAACTCGCAAAAAGCTGGTCGTTCGCGATCGCGGCTCGACACGTGCCGTGCCGGTGGTGACTGAAGATGTTCCATACCTGGGAAATGGGTTCGGCCGGCGACTTGAGGGGGTCGATGGCACGGGGATCGCGTGGAGGCCGGCGCCTATCCACGTGAATACGTAGCTACGCAGCAGTTGCGCGGCCGCCTGACCCGCGACCGCCCGTCTCCGTCGACCCGGCTCTGCGGCACCCACCCTCATGCGGCGAGGCTCTCGGCGCTTCTGATCGCTCCGGCGTGGATCGTGAGGAGGTTGATCGCCGACTGAATCTCATCGGCGGTCGTGCCGGGACCAGCATCGGTCGCGCGGCTCATGTGCGGCGCGCGACGAACCAGGTGAAGTGCTGAGTGGCGCCGGAGGGGGTTCGGTGATCCTCTCGCAGGTGCGCTACCTCGGTAAACGCCCCGCCAAGCAGCTCGGTCAGCGACCTCGAGTCGTGGCGCTGCACCGGCAGCCCTGAGCAGCGTTCGGGACCGTCCGGTGCGAACGTCGCGATCACGACGTGCCCGCCGGGCACAATGGTGTTCCGGGCCAGTTCCGCATAGCGAGCCTGATCTGGAGGGTCGGTCAGGAAGTGCAGCACCGCCCGGTCATGCCAGATCGCGTAGCGGCGCGGGGAGGTCAGCGCCAGGAGATCCCCATGAAGCCAGGTGATCCGGTGGGCTTGCTCGCCAAGCGCCGCCCTGGCTGCGTCAAGGGCCGCCCGCGAGAGGTCCAGCACCGTGATGTCGGTGTGCCCGAGGCTCAGGAGCGACGCCGCGAGGGGTGACGCCCCACCGCCGACATCGATGATCGCCGCGTCCACTGGCGGATTCAGGTCGGCAATGAGCCTCAGCGACATGCCGGCGTCCTGCTGAAACCAGCTGACGCGGTCCTCCCCCTTCGCGTACGCCGCATCCCAGTGCGCCGCCGCGTCTCCCCCGTGGATCTCGTTCACGCCGACAGGCTACGCCGAATCGCGCCCGAGCCGGTCGGCCGCAACCGGTCAACTGAACCGCTGGTCCGAGGACCGTTCGCTTCCCGGCGCCGGGAGGCGGGCAGCCAGCGAGCGAGGGAACCTCACGCCGACCGCACCCCCGGTCCCCGGGGCCCGTCGCCGCCGCAGCAGCGTGATCACGAGGATGAGCGCACCGAGTCCCCACCCGAGGTGCGGCGGCCATTCGGGCGCGGGGTCGAGCCACCACTGGAGGTAGAGGAACGGGGCCGCCGAGGCGATGACCACGGCGGGTGCCGCGATCCAGGCGGACATCAGTGGAACGAGGGCCAGCGGTGCGAGCAGGTACCAGGGGTAGCTCGGCGAGCCCAGCAGGAACGCGACCACCAGCAGCAGCCCGGCCCGGTCGAGCATCGCCCGGGCGTCGTCCCGAGGATCCCGCAGGCACCACACCGCGACGCCGCCGACGATGAGCGCGGCGAGCACGGGATACCAGCGGTCGGCGGTGACGGGACCGATGTCCAGCGGCCCGGTGAATCGCTCCGCCTGAGCGAGCAGGTAGTAGCGCCGGCCGTCGGCGAACCCCTCCTCGTCGAGATAGCCGGGGAGATAGCCGAGGACGCCGCTGCCGACCCCCAGATACGGAAGGTAGGCCGCGACCGCCGTGACGCCGAACGCGGCGGGGAGTCGCCACATGCGTCGGCCGCGGCCCGCGACCGCTGGCAGGGCCGCCGCAACGGACGGTTTGACCAGGGCGCCGGCGGCCAGCAGCACGCCGCCGAGGCCATCCCGGCGGCGTCCGGCCACCGCGACCAGCGCCGCCAGGAGCAGCAGCACCGCGACGGCATCGACGTGGCCGCTGCGGCCGACCTCCATCACCCCGAGCGGATGCCATCCGTAGAGCAGTGCCCAGGCCGGGGGCCGGCCGATGCGCGCCAGCAGGATCCCGATGAGCAACACGCTCAGCACGTCCAGGACGCTGAAGGCCAGCTTGACGCGTGTGACCGTGTCCAGGCCGAGTTGGTGCAGTCCGGCGAACACCCCCTGCGCGACCGGTGGATAGATCGTGGGGTCGTCGATGTGGTTGATGTTCGGATGGACCACCGGGTCCCGCAGGGCGGACAGGCGCGGGTCGTCCGGGGCGTACCGGTAGGGGTTGATCCCGGCGGCCTGGACCCGGCCGTCCCAGACGTAGCGGTTGATGTCACCGGACAGATCGGGGGGGTTCGGCACCAGGACCAGTCGTGCGCCGAACGCGACGACGAGCACGAGGAGGAACACCGCCCGGCCGCGGGGACGGCGGGTGACCACCCACACGCCCGCAAGTGCCCACAGCGCGAGCCCGACGGCCACGGCGGCGGAGTAGCTCCCGGGGTGCTCGCGGCTGAGATCCCACGTGCCCGACCAGGCCGCCACCCCGATCACGGCCGCACCCATGCCGGCCAGGACCGCGAGATCCGGCCGGGTGCCGCGCCGATTCGTCATCCGGGGGCGACGGCCTGGATGATCCCGCGGCCCCGCAGCCCGCGTTCGGCGGCCCCGAAGTACTCGGTGATGTCGCCCTGGCCCGCGACCCAGCCCAGGTACCGGGCGATGCCGTCGGCAAGCGCCACCCGGGGGGCGTATCCCGCGGCGGCCGCGAGGGACGTGTCGGAGGTGAGGTGGCGCATCTCGCCCGGGCGGAACTCGCCGTGCACCTCCGCGGCGATGTCGATACCAAGCGCCGCCGACACCAGCCGTGCGACGTCCGCGATGGTGGTGGGGGTGCCGCTGCCGATGTTGACCGCGAGCCCGTCCAGCGCATCGGTGGTCGCCGCCAGGAGGTTCGCTTCGGCGACGTCCTCCACGAAGACCAGATCCCGTGTCTGCAGGCCGTCCTCGTAGAGCACCGGCGGCAGCCCGTTGAGCAACCGCGTCGCGAAGATGGCGATCACCCCGGTATAGGGGTTGAACAGCGACTGCCGCGGGCCGTACGTGCAGGAGTAGCGGAGCGCCACGGCGGGGATGCCGGTCTGCCGGGACCAGCCGAGGGTGAGCTGCTCCTGGTCGAGCTTGGTGATCGCGTAGGTGTTCTGGCCACCGACGGGCGCCCCTTCGGGGGTCGGCACGGACACCACGTCCGCGCCGCAGAGGGGACATGTCGGGGCGAACCGACCGCTCCGCAGGCGATCAAGCGCCCGTGCGCCGGGGAAGACGACCCCATGCACGGCGCATTCGCCGGCACCCTCCCGGTAGACCGCCTGGGAGGAGGCCACCACCACCTTCCGCACGGGCAGCCGGCTGTCGCGGATCGCCTCGAGCAGATGCGCGGTCCCGAGGCTGTTGACCGACACGAACTTGGCGATCTCGGGCATGTAACCCCCATAGGCCGCCTGGTGGAACACCACATCGACGCCGCGCAGCGCACGCTCCACGGCGTCCCGGTCGCGGATGTCCGCGTGATGGAAGTCCACGTCATCGGGTATCCAGGCGGGACGGTCGCCACGGTGGGTCACCTGCTCGAGGTTGTCGAGGACCCGGACCCGGTGGCCGTCCCGGAGTAAGCGGTCGACCAGGTGCGAGCCGATCAGGCCCGCGCCGCCGGTCACCAGCGCGAGCTCGGTCATGTCCCGACCCCGGCGAGGCGCCCGAGTGCGGCGCACGTCGCCTCGCCCCCGGGGTGCCGCGCGAGCTCCTCTCTGAGGAGCGCGAGGTCCGTGACCTCGTCGACGTCGAAGGTCGCCTCCAGCAGCCCCACCGATACCCGGGCGTCCTCCGCGGCGACCAGGATCCGATCGAGTACCGTGGCCGTGCTCATGGGGACGCCCGCGAGGACGTCGTGCCAGCCGCGCATGCCGATCAGGTAGTACCCGCCGTCGAAGGTCGGGCCGAGCACCAGATCCCGGTGGTCCAGCAGGTCGAACGCCCGGTCGACGACCGAGCGCCGCAGATGTGGGGAGTCGGAGCCGATCAGGACCGTGCGGTCCTCCCCCCGGCACCGCGCGGTGGAGAACAGGAAGCGCTGGCGGTCGGTCCAGTCGCCCTCCCCCTGCCCGAGGACCGAGACGAACCGTCGCCCCGCCAGCAGCGGTGCGAACTCCTCCCACGCTGTCACCGGTGTGACGAACCAGCCCGCCGTGGGGAACTCGGTCGCCAGGTCACGCACGAATGCGCGGTAGAGGGCGACCGCGGCCGCCGAGCCGATCCCGTGCGCCAGGCGGGTCTTCACCTCACCCTCCCGAGGCGCCTTGGCCGCGATGTACAGGCGGCGGGTCATCGGGCCGGCGCGGCCGGCCGCCACCGCGAATGCCGCAGGATCGCCCGGGTGATGAAGATCGCCGCGCCCACCGAGCCGCGCAGCGTCCCACCCACCTTCGACACGCCGACGCGCCGGCGGTAGGAGACCGGGACCTCGAGATAGCGCAGGCCCGCCCGCCGGGACTTGACGACCATCTCCGTCGACCAGCCGTAGGTCATCTCACACATCTCGAGGCGCAGCAGGTCATCTCGCCGGATCGCGCGGAACGGTCCGAGGTCACTCACGCGCACCCCGTGCAGCGACCGCAGCAGCGCTGATGCGACCCGGTTCCCCGCCACCTGTTGTGCCGTCATGGCCCCCGTCTCGCGCCCCGACGCCACGCGGCAACCCACCACCAGGTCGGCGTCGCCGTCCAGGATGGGTGTGACGATGCGCGGAAGCTCCGCCGGGTCATCCGCGGCGTCCCCGTCCAGCAGCACGATCACATCGGCTCCCTCGGCGGCCGCGACGCCCGCGTGGCACGCGCGCCCGTATCCGCGGATCGGTTCGCTCACCACGGTCGCGCCCGCGGCCGCCGCCACCATGGCGGTCTGGTCGTGCGATCCGTTGTCCACGACGATGACGCGGTCGATCAGCGGCTGCGCCCTCAACGCCGCAACCACCGCGCCGATCGCCTGCGCTTCATCGAGCGCCGGAACGACCGCGACGACACCCGTACCGCCTGGCGTGGGCGCCTCGGCGCCCGCCGTCCCGCGGCTCACGCCCACCCGGGTGCCAGGGCCCGGGCCACAAAGGACATACCGGAAGCGAGCGGTGCGGACCTCACAGCGGCCACCGCATCAGCGTCGGCCGGCTCCGGATGATGCGGCCATCGAGCCCCCACACCCGGCCGGCCGGGATGAGCGCGAGGACCACCAGGGGCACCCACTCATGGGGCTGCTCGAACATCCACCGGCTGCTGGTGAAGTACAGCGCGGCGAGGAACAGCTGCTGCCCAAGGCCTGCGAGTGCCGCCAGCCGTGTCAGCAGACCGAGGATCAGCAGCGCGCCAATCCCGAGCTCCATCAGCGTCACCAACCACTGCATCACGCCCCAGTTGGCGACGAACACGTGCTCGGCGACCCATCCGACCAGCGGCAGGTCCGTGCGGGCGCCCTCGTTCTCGAGGATCACGCGCGCCAGGTCCCGATCGATCAGCGTCCCCTTGTACGGGCCCACCGACACGGTCGTGAAGTCGAAGAGCTTGGAGATCCCGTTGGTGAACAGGATCACTCCGAAGAAGATCCGGATCACCGCCATGCCGCGAGCGAGGAGGTCCGCGTCGAGGAGCGGACCGGCGGGGGCGGGTGACCGGCTCAGCAGGTGGCGCATGGTGTCCTTCCTGGACGTGGGCGGAGAGGTCGCCGACCGGGTCGGGCAGCGCGGCCAGACGCCGACGCGCCGCACCATGACAGCGTCCCCTCTCCCGGGCCATTACGCAGTCCTTAACCCCGCCCGGCGCCGGGCCCGGCGCCCCCGGCGTGTTCAGCGCAGCGTAAGCATTGCCCCATTGCCCGCCCGGTCAGCGCTCGTGAGGATCCGCCACGAGCAATCAACCGGAGGTGGGATGACATGCCGCAGGTGATGGATCGACTGTCCCAGGCGCTGCCGGCGATCCGCGATGGTGCGGAGTCGGTCGACGCCAACGCCGAGTTCCCCACCGCCTCCGTCCAAGCCCTCGCCGAGAGCGGCCTGCTGGGCCTCACCCTGCCGACGGAGGTCGGCGGCATGGGCGGCTCGCCGCTCGACCTGGTCGACGCCGTGTCCGGGGTGGCCGCCGCCTGCGGTTCCACCTCGATGGTGTACCTCATGCACCTCTCGGCCAGCGCGGTCATCTCGGCGGCGCCACCCGGTGACGCGGCGGAGACCCTGCACGGCCTCGCCGACGGTTCGTTGCTGTCGACGCTGGCGTTCAGCGAGCGCGGCTCGCGGAGCCACTTCTGGGCACCCGTGTCCCAGGCCGAGCGCACCGCGAATGGCACCGTCACGCTCGGCGCCGACAAGAGCTGGGTCACCTCCGCGTCGCACGCCGACCTCTACGTCGCCAGCGCGCGGGCACCGGAGAGCACCGGCGCCACCGACACGAACCTCTACCTGGTGCCGCAGGCGGCCGACGGCGTGACCGTGGCGGGACGCTTCGACGGCCTCGGGCTCCGCGGCAACGATTCGGCCCCGGTCCGCCTCGACGTCGAGGTCCCCGAGGACGCGCGGGTCGGCGACGACGGCTCGGGATTCGGCCTGATGATGCAGGTGGTGCTGCCCTGGTTCAGCCTCGGCAACGCGGCGGTGTCGCTCGGACTCGCGCGCTCGGCGCTGGAGCGCGCGATCGAGCACGTCAGCAGCACCGGCCTGGAGCACCTGGGGACCCGGCTGGCGGACCTGCCGACGATCCGCGCGTACCTGGCGAAGGCGTTCACCGACCTCGTCGCCCACGAGGCGCTCCTGCGCGAGACCGCCCGGCGTGTGGCGGAGCCGGATGACGGCACCATGCTGGCGGTGCTCGCCACGAAGGCCGGCTGCAACGAGGCCGCCCTGCGGATCACCGACACCGCCATGCGCGTGGCCGGGGGTGCCGGGTTCTCCAAGCAGGTCGGCATCGACCGGCCCTACCGCGACGCGCGGGCCGGCGGCGTGATGGCGCCGACCGCCGATGCGCTGTTCGAGTTCACCGGCCGGGCGCTGTGCGGCCTGGAGCTGTTCGCATGACGGGGGACGCTGCCGGGAACCGGGAGCTGGTGATCGGGGCGGTCGCGTACACCGCCAACGTGGTCCCCATCTGGGAGGGGATCCGCGACTACTTCCGTGCCAGTGAGACCCCCATCGACTTCGTGCTCTTCTCCAATTACGAGCGGCAGGTCACCGCCCTGATCGACGGGCACATCGACATCGCCTGGAACACCAACGTCGCCTGGGTCCGCACCCTCCGCCGCACCGGTGGAACCGCCCGGGCACTGGCGATGCGCGACACCGACCTGGTCTTCCAGACGCTCTTGGTCGCACGCGCGGGAGACCACATCGACGGCCTGGAGTCGCTGCGCGGGCGCCGGATCGCACTCGGATCCAGGGACTCCGGACAGGCGTGCATCCTCCCGCTGCACTTCCTCTCGCGAGCCGGGATCGGCGCGGACGACGTCCGGCTCGTGCGGTTCGACTCCGACGTGGGCAAGCACGGCGACACCGGCCGTTCGGACCTGGACGCCGTGCGGGCGGTGCTCGAGGACCAGGCCGACGTCGCGGCCGTCGGGGTGAACACCTGGCAGGCCCTCACCGCCGCCGGTGACGCGACCGTCGCCGACCTGCGGGTCGTGTGGGAGTCCGAGCACTACAACCACTGCAACTTCACCGCGCTGGACACGCTCGACCGAACCCTCAGCGACGCGTGGGTGAAGACGCTGCTGGGGATGAGCTGGGACGTGCCGGAGCACCGGCGCATCCTCGAACTCGAGGGCCTGCGGGAATGGAAGCTGCCCGAGCTCACCGGCTACGAGTCGCTCATGCGGGCCATGGACGAGCAGGGCATCGGTGACGCCTGGTGAGCACACGGCTCGCCATGCGAATGGTGGAGCTGGTCGGGGCAGCCGCCGCGGGGTCGCGCGTGTCGGTCCCGATCGACGGGACCGATCAGGTCGATCTGGTCCGGCGGTGGGCGGAGGCGACGGGCAACACGGTCCTCGTCGTCCATGACCAGGCCGTGGACCTCGTGCGCGGCCGGGTCGAGGACCCCATCCGGGCTCTGCCGCCCGAGGCCCGCCCCGGCCACCGGCTCTGGCTCTACACGAACCTGCACTGCAACCTGGCCTGCGACTACTGCTGTGTGAGCTCATCCCCTCACGCCGCCCCGCGGATCCTGAGTGCCGCCGAGGTGCGCAGGCTCGTGGACGAGGCGACCGACTTGGGGACCAGGGAGCTCTACCTCACCGGCGGGGAGCCGTTCCTGCGACCCGACATCGACGAGGTCATCGGCATCGCAACGGGATCCCTGCCCACCACCGTGCTGACCAACGCCATGGTCTGGACCGGACGACGACGGGATCTGCTGGAGCGGCTCGACCGGGAGGGGCTGACGCTCCAGGTGAGTCTCGACGGGGCGTCCGGGGAGCTGCACGACCTGCACCGCGGCGCCGGGAGCTTCGCCCGGGCGCTGACCGGAGTCCGCACGGCGATCTCCCTGGGCTTCCGGGTCCGGCTGGCGGCCACCCTGGCCGCCGACGCCGAGGACGCCGCCCAGCAGGTCTTGGATCTGGCCGAGCGGCTCGGTCTCGACCCGGAGGAACAGCTGATCCGACGGGTCGCCCGCCAGGGCGCGGCGAGCGACGGCCTGGTCGTGTCGCGGGCCTCGCTGGTCCCGGAGGTGTGCGCGACCGCCGACGGCTTCTGGTGGCACCCGCTGGTGGCGCTCGACCCGGCGATGCGGGTCGCCGACCCGGGTGCGTCCCTCGACCAAGTGATCTCCGAGGTCCGCGATGAGTACCGCGCGTTCCGGCTCGAGGGCGACCTGCTCGCCCACACCTTCCCGTGCGCGTGATCCTCGTGCCTGGGCCGCCCGGACCGTGAGGGCCGCCCCGGGGTGAACCGACCCCGGGGCGCCAGGCGTGTCAGGCGGCCACGGGAGAGGCCAGCTCCATGGTGGTCACGATCTCGATGGCGGGAGCGACGCTGCGCGCGTTGGGGCAACGGGCCGCATGGGTGGCGTGGACCTCCTCGGCCGCGGCGCGATGCTCCTCATCGAGCTCGAGCGCGTAGGTGACCTCGACCCGGCGCAGCACCAGCACCCCGTTGTCGTCGGGTTCCACCACACCGGTCGCGGTGGCGGTGAGGGCCTCGGGGCGCACCGGGACCCTCGCGCGCAGCATGGAGCCGGCGAGGGTGCCGATGAGGCAGCCGCCGATCGAGGCGGTCAGGTAATCGAGGGTCGACGGCAGCGGGTTGGTCGCCACGGCGCGGTAGTGCTCGGCCACCGCACCGTGCATGCCGAACTGCACGGTGGTGCCGTTGGGCGGGAGGTCCGCCTCACGGTCAAGGCTCTTGGTGCCCTCGACAAAACGCAGAGGGATGGTGGTGGTGAACGCCGGCATGTCGGTCCTCCCGCACGGGGTGAATTGTTGTGCGCATGCTAAACAATTGTCCGGTGGTCGGCGGTCCGTTACGGTCAAGCCCATGCCACCCGGCCGCCCACGCAGCTTCGACACCGATGCCGCCATCGAGAACGCGCTCGAGCTGTTCTGGCGCCGGGGTGTCAGAGGGACGAGCACGCGGGACCTTGAGGCCCGGCTCGGGGTACGCCAGGCGAGCCTGTACGCGGCCTTCGGTTCGAAGGCCGACCTCGCGGGTTTGGCCATGGACCGGTACATCGCCCGGATCGACGCCGCGCTGGTCACCCCGCTGCGCGAAGCGCCCGACGGCCTCCCGGCCATCCGGCGCTTCATCGAGGACCTGGCGCACTGGCTCACCGCGGACGGGGTGCGGGGCTGCATGCTGGGACGTGCGATGAGCGAGGGCCCTGCCGAGCCCGCCGTCACCGACCGGATCGCCACATACCGGCGGCATCTCGCGGCCGCGATCGGCGCCGCGCTCGCCCGGGCCTCCGAGGCGGGAGAAATCGAAGCGCCGACGGTCACCGCACGCGCCGACCTGCTGCGCACGGCCGTTCTGGGGCTCAACCTCGCCGTCGTCGCCGGAGCCTCCCGCGAGGAGGTCCGGGCCATGGCCGCAGGGGTCTCCGAGGAGATCGGCCGCTGGACCTGACCGCGAGGCCCGACCCGGCGTTGGCCCGCTGCACCGCGGGCCTTCCACCGCCCGGTCACCATCGAGGCTGCGCAGCTGGACCCCGCTTGCTGCAGGATGCGTCGAGAAGTCTTCCGGTGTTGCGGCCCACAGTCACGTGCGCCACAATTGTGCCCATGACGACCGAGCCGCTTCGCACCGTGCGCGACAAGTTCTCCGAGTACGTCGACCGTGTGGAGCGTGAGCACGAACGGGTCGTCGTCACCCGCAACGGCCGGCCCGCCGCGGTGCTCATCAGCCCGGACGACCTGCAGAGCCTCGAGGAGACCCTCGCGATCCTCGCTGACCCCGAGACCCTGCGCGGTATCCGAGAGGGTCAGGACGCGATCCGCAGCGGTGACTTCATCGAGGGCCCCGACGCCATCGCCGCCCTGCGTCCCAGGCGGTGAGCACGCAGTACACGGTCCGCCTCGCCGGGCCGGTCGTGCGCGCGATCCAGCAGGACCTGCCCGAAGCCGTCGCCGGCGCCATGATCGAGTTCTTCAACGGCGCCCTCCGAGAGACCCCACACCGAGTCGGCCACCCACTGCGCAACGACCTCGAGTGCCTATGGAGCGCCCGCCGCGGCTCGTTCAGGGTCATCTAAGCGATCGACGACTCCGCCGCGATCGTGAGCGTCGTCCGAGTCGACCACCGACGCGACGTCTACCGGTGAGCGAGCGGTCCGGGCCCCAGTGGGCGGTCCGGCCGGGTGGTAACAGGGTGGTAACGCGACCCACAGAGACCACGGGAGATCCGGCGTCGACTCTGAGCCCGGAAAGCCCGTTCTCAGAAGGTTCTCCGAGACGACGGGAGACCACGGGAGACACCGGCGCCTGACTCATAATCCCTGGGTCGCAGGTTCGAGTCCTGCCGCGCCCACTTGGATCCCTGGCGTGAACGGCGATCTCGATATGGACGTGATCGCCTATGACCAGGGGACTTCCAGGAAGCTGCTCGTACTCGACCGCGACGCGGTCGTAGCCGCCCCGGTCGTGGCTGAAGGTATTCCATACCTGGGAACTGGGTTCAGCCGGGACCTTGAGGGGGTCGATGGCGGCCAGGCAGCGGCACTTGTCTACGTGGCCATGTGTGTCCGAAGCTACGTGCTGCGCTCGCCGCGCTGCGGAGGCTTGGGCGCCAAGCGGCACCCAGACCAGGGCCTGCTGGCCGAATTAGGTGCTGGGCATCGGACACGCCTCGAGTGAGTGCCGCGTCAGGGGATGCGGGGCGGCGGCGTCCAACTCGCGAGGATCCGGGCT
This sequence comes from Actinobacteria bacterium Ga0077560, assembly GCA_001464275.1. Lineage (GTDB taxonomy): Bacteria > Actinomycetota > Thermoleophilia > Miltoncostaeales > Miltoncostaeaceae. The sequence continues at coordinate 88,637 of LNFL01000057.1, forward strand.
TGGGCGCTCAGGAGGAGCCCGCCTCAAGCGCCTCCGCAACGGTCGGATAGAAGACCATCGCGCTGACCTGGCCATCGCGCATGCTGATGAGTTCTCCGTGTGGCTGGGGCGGCTCCCCCCACGCGGGCGGATGGCGGCGCTGGAGGACGGCGAGGAGCTTCTCACCAACCGGTCGCAGGTCGAGCAGCTCGATCTCGACCCCGTCGGCGTGCGCCTGGCGGATGAACTGAAGAAACGCTTGGCGGTCTTGGCAGCCGGCGGATGGGTCACCTGCGCCGTACCAGCGCACATCGGCGGCGAGCACCTCCGCGAAGGCGTCCAGATCACCCCGTGCGTATGACCCCCACGCGAGACGAAGGCGGTCGATGTCGTGCGATCCCATCGGCGAATTGTCTCGCCATTGGCACCTCCGGGTCCAGCCGATGGACGGCCGGCTGTCCAACGAAGCCGACGGGTGCCTTGCCGGACGACGACGCGACCGACCGAGAAGCCCGGCGGTCGAATGGCACCCGTCTTCATGGCTGATCGACTCGTTCTCGTCATCGCCGATCCGGGTTTCGAGGCCGCGAAGCCGATCACCTACGCGCGGGCTGGCGCCCCTTTGCTGGCCGATACCGGAGCAGTAGTGGACGTCCGGCATCAGAGGATCCGGTCGATCTTGCTCAAGGCGCCCCCTCGCGCGCGAGTCGCGCGGGATCGGTGGACAGGGAGTGCTCACCCGCCCCGCGAAACGCGCCGCGGTTCCATTGGCCGAGGCGATGCCTGCACGACCCGGAGAACCGGATACCGGACCGCTCGATCAGCGGGACGTACCCCGCCGCCCCGGATGCCCCAACCTGTCGCCGCGCTCCCGGCACGTGTGGCGCCGGTACACCTTCAGCAGATCCGTCCGGCTCGTCGCATGCCGTGGTGAGAGCGCTCTGGCGGTGGTTGTGCCGGGTCGGTGCGGACCAGTTCGGCCAGGACCTTGTGCGCCGACTGAGCCTCTACTCGGGCGCGGTGCCCTCGGGTCCTCCGCCGATCGGCAGGCTTCGCACCCTGAGCCGTTCAGACTCCACCACCACCACGCACCCGCGCTCAAGGTCGGTCTCGACCACCGACAGGTTCGCGAGCAACAACCCCAGCTGCTGTTCCGGGCGGCGCTGCGCGCCGCGGCTTTCCGTGCTCCGAAGCGCGAGGATCGTCCCGAAATCGGTGTCGGCGGACAGGACGACCCTGTCCTCGCTGGCCGCCCGCTCGAAGATCTCATCATCGCCGGAGCTCTGCATCCCGTAATCGCGCACGTGCACCGCGTCGTGGCCGGCCTCCCGCAAGCCGGCCGCCACCATCGGCGAGAGCGCGTTGTCGACCAGGAACCTCACCCAGCCGCGGCGAGCGGCAGGTCGCGTTCCCGAACCGCCTCGGCGGCGTACCGCAGCGACTCACGGATATCGGTCGCCTCCAAGTCCGGGTAGAGCGCCAGGATCTCCGCCTCGCCCAGCCCGTCGGCCACCATCCCCACGGCCGTCGCCACAGGGATGCGAAGCCCGCGGATGCAGGGGACGCCGCCCATCTGCGCCGCATCAACGGTGATTCGAGTGAAGCCCACCTCATACCTCCGGCTCGGTGCGTTCATCGTAGCCGGGACCACCCTCCCAGTCCCACACCCACGCACCGCCCGCCGAGCATCGTTCCTCACAGGGCCCGATCCCGATCGACCGCCGCGCCGGCAGTGGGCCGAGGGAGTGGTAACAGGGTGGTAACGCGACCCACAGAGACCACGCGAAAGCCGCGCTCTCAGGCGGTTCTCCGAGACGACGGGAGACCACCGGAGACACCGGCGCCTGACTCATAATCCCTGGGTCGCAGGTTCGAGTCCTGCCGCGCCCACTCTGAGAACGCCTTGGCCAAGGTGTTCTCGAAGTGGTCGGAGTCGACCGCTACGGCGCCCAAACCCTCAGGTGGTAACACGAGGGTTCGGAAACGCTCCGAAACGATGTACCTGACGACAGCGGTTCGCGGGATGTCGACGTCTTCACTGCCGTCGACCTGTTTGAAGGAAGATGGACCACCGTCTCTCAAGGGGCGAGCCGGCATCAACGGCCCCCGCTCCCTCTTTGCTGATGACATTTCTACGTCTACGGCGTAGAAATGTGGTATGGATTGACCATGGGACGGAGTCAGCACCTGGACGTGATCAGCGAGGTGGCCGCCGAACAAGGCGGCTTCGTCACCGCTGCCCAAGCGGACCGAGCAGGGGTTCCGCACGAACGGCTGCCAGATCTCGTCGCGAGCGGCGACCTCCGCAGAGTCCGGCACGGGGTCTACGCCACCCGAGGCGTCTCTGTGAGCCCCATGGAGGACAGCATCGCCGCGTGGCTGTCGACCGAGCGGGGTCGGTACCCCTGGGAACGCGCCGATGGACCGCCCAGCGCTGTTGTCTCACATCGCAATGCCGCAGAGATCTGGGGACTGGGCACCATCGTCCCGGGTCTTCCTGAGCTCACCACCCAGCGCAGCGCGCGCCCGGGCCGCGGAATCACGTTTCACCGACTCCCGCTTGGCAGCGAGGACTGGAGGTGGTGGCGTCCCCAGGGGGGGCCGGCGCTGCCGGTCACCACACCTGCGCGCACCATCATCGACCTGCTCATCGACGGCGAGCCGCGAGGCCATGGTGACGGGGCTCATCACCGAGTCACAGCTGGTGGAGGCCGCCCGACGGCGGCGCGCACGTAACCACGGGCTGATCCAGACGCTCACCCGCTTGGTGGCGCGGTGAGCTGGCCCTGGCGGTCGCCGGAGGCCACCCGCCGGGGCCTCACCGACCGCATCCGCGCCCGCTTCGATGCCGAACAGGTGCCGCGTCGAATGCGTGAGGTCGCCTACCGCAGGCTCCTGGCCCGCCTGTTCAGCGCCCGCCCCGAAGGGTGGATGGTCAAGGGCGGCGCGGCGCTGCTGCTGCGCCTGATCGCCTACCTGGATGAGGCCGCAGAGCACGCCGTCGCCCTTGCCGCCCTACGAGCCGACGCCGCCCTGGATCTCGGGGACTTCTTCTCCTTCGAGGTCGGCGCGGGGCACATCGACCTCACCGACCAGCCCGCCGAGCGGGCATGGACCGCGCCGGTCACTGCCCGCATCGGGGAGAAGGAGTGGACGACCTTCGGCATCGACCTGGTGCTGCCACCGACGACGATCCTCCCGGAGGTGCTCCCCAGCATCACCCCACTGGTCGGCGACGGAGCCGTCGATGCGATCCCCGGCTTGACGGTACTCGCGATCGCCCCGCAACTCGCCGACAAGACCTGCGCGATCTTCGAGCGCCACGGCAATGACGCGGCACCCTCCAGTCGGCCCCGCGATCTGGCCGACATCGCGATGATCGCGCTCCAGGTCGATGAGATCGATGGCGATGACCTCCTGGCCGCAGTGCGCTCCGAGGAGCTGCGCCGACAGCACGCCGGGAGTCTCCACCAGCCCCTCCCTCTCCGGTTGGAACTCGACCCCGCCCAGGAGCGCGACTGGCGAGCACGGTGGACCAGAGCCACCCGAGCGGCACCCATCACCTTCGAGGAAGCGCTCCACGTCGCCGACCGGTTCCTCGGTCCAGTCCTCGCGAACGAGGTCGGCGAGAAGCGTTGGCGCGCCCTTGAGCAGCACTGGCAGTTGCCCGAAGGTCTCCCCTGAGCAAGCCGGGGGTACGGCGGGCGTGGTTCTGGAGATCCAGGTAGGCGTCGCCCACCGGCGTGCCCCTCTCCACGCGGCTCACAGCAAGATCTCCAAGGTCTCGCGCAGCGCTGCCTGGATGCGGGGGAACGACCGGGCAAGGCCGAGCAGCTCGGAGGGTTGGCCGGTACGCAGCCATCGCTTGAGCGCCTCGTCGGCCAGGTCGGCCCCTTCGAGGTGACGCATCCGCAACGCGTCGATGATGCTGCGTTCGGCGGAGTAGATGCCGATGCTCCGGCCGGCGCCGATATCGAACCGCCCGCGGCCGATGTCGAAGGTCTCCGCATCGAAGTGCCGCCACCTGACCGGAGCGCGCTGTCCTGCGAGCCGGTCGACCGCGAACTCGAAGCACGCCTCCCCCCGGTTCACGTCAGACCCTGCGCGTGATCCGGGACAACGCACGCACCGGCAACATCGTGGCCGCCATCGGCGTCTCACGCCCGGTCGCGATCAGACGCCTCCGTCACCTCGCAGACGAAGGTGTCATCGAGCGAATCGGGACCAGCGCAAAGGACCCACGGGCGTACTGGCGCCTCAGGTCGTAAAGACTCGAAACCCGCTCCAACGGCCCCGATCCCCCATGGCATCGAGGAACTCGAGTGAACTCTCAACGCGACTCGAAACACGGGCACCCCACCTTGCGGTGAAAGTTGCGCCGCGGGACGTGGTGAGCTCCAGCGTCGGTCGGTGACGCTGCGCCCGGGGTGCTCCCCAACTGAGCGTGCTGCAACAGGCCTGGGATCTCGGTCGTTTGCGGCCAGCGGCCTCCCCCGAAGGCTACGGGCCGTTCTCAGGCGCCGGGGTGCTGCAGTGCCAGCCACGCTCGGGGGGAGTGCCCGGTGTGGGCCGAGAACGCGCGTGAGAGTGCCGACGGGCTGGCGTAGCCCAGCTCGCCGGCGAGGTGGGTGAGTGAGTCGCCCTGCCGCAGCCGGTGCTGGGCGATCCCCATCCGCAGTTGGGTGAGGTATTCGCCGGGGGTTCGGCCCATCACGCGCCGGAACGTCGTGGCGAACGATGTGCGTGACATGCCGGCCGTCCGGGCCATGCGCTGGAGCGTCCAGGCATCGGCGGGCGCTTCGTGAATCGCCACCAGGGCCCTGGCGAGCCGCGGATCGGCGAGTCCGGCGATCAACCCGGAGGCCACGCCGACCGCCTCCGGGTGGTCGAGCGTCCAGCGCAGCAACTGGATGAGGACGACCTCGAACAGGTGGTCGGCCAGCAGGCGCTGACCGCACCGCACCCGTTCGGTCTCGGAGAGCAGCAGGTCGATCGACGGCGCGAGCCCGGCGACATCGCACAGCGGAAGGCGGATCAGCGGCGGGAGGGCCTGCAGGAGCGGGTTCCGGCCACCCCCCGCCAGGTGCAGGCTCGCGCAGGTCGTCTCGGGCCGGGGGGCGCCGGGGTGGAACTCGTGTGGCACCGGCCGTGGGTAGAACAGCACGCTCGGGACGTCCACCAGCACCTCCTCGGGTAGCGGGCCACCGGTGGGATGCGTGACCCGCAGCACGCCGTTGCGAACCACGTGCAGATGGCCCTGGGCATCGCCGGCGTACCGCCGCACACCGCGCAGCGGCCCCGCGTCGATGAGGTGGGTGTTGATGCGGAACTGCTCCAGCAGGCCGGACAGCCGGTCGATCTGCGGAAGGACAGGTGCTGAACTTTCAGTCATGAAGTATGGACAATATGTGATGCATCGTTCACAGCAAAGCGGGAGGGTCAGGCGGCGTTCGTTGACCCCGAAACACGGAGCCCGCAATGCCACGACGCCTTCCGCTCGTCCTCATCGGCCTCGCTGCCCTGACCCCCGTCGCCGCCGTCGCGGCCCTGCAGCAACAGGCCGACCGGCCGGCCGGCCTGATCACGCCCGCCCGGGCGGCCGTCCATCCGGCGTTCGACATCGTGCACACCAGGATCAGCGTGCGCCGGAATCTGGCCGTGTTCCGGATGCGGGTGTCCGGCCGGGCCGGCGCGAGGCGCCCGACCCGCACCGGCAAGCTCGCCGGCAGCCGAGTCTTCTCCTACGTGTGGCCGACCACCCTCGATCCCGGCGTCGTGGGCTTCGAGGCCGGCAGCGGAATCCTCGCGTTCGCGGTGACCTCGCACCCTGACTTCGATGACACCCCGCTGTTCGATGAGAACGGCGACGGGCGGCTCGGCAACGATGGGGATCTGTGGCACTCCCACTGGGTCGTGCTCGCCCCCGATGCGGCATGCGGCGCCGGGGCCCTGAAGGTCGTCGACATCCCCGGCGGCGCCACGCCGCGGCTGCCGAAGACCTGGCCCGGCCTGCCGATCCTCATCGACAGCCCCGGCTGGAGCCCGACCTTCCGCGGGCGCACCGTCACCGTCCGCGTCCCGTTCGATGACCTCAGCCCCGTCCGCGCCGCGCGGTTCGACGGCGTGACCGCGGGGCTGCGCGTCAACGAGAGCCTGCACGCCCCGCTGCTGTGCGTCACCAACGTCTTCAAGACCGCATCCGGGGACCTCTCGCTCCCGGGCACGACCGACTGACCCCATCCACCGGAAAAGGACCGCCCCATGTCACGCGTCCCACTCATCGACCCGCGCAACACCACGCCCGGCCGCCGCGAACCGCTGGACCAGATCACCGCGGCCTTCGGCCTCACACCCAACATGTTCCGCGCCGTCGCCAACTCCCCCGCGGCCCTTACGAGCATGTGGGGGGCGTTCGCCGCCCTGGGCGGCGGGGTGATCCCCCCGGAGCTCGGCGAGAAGATCGCCGTGGCGATCGCCGACCACAACCGCTGCGAGTATTGTCTCGCCGCCCACACCCTGCTCGGCACCAGGGCCGGTGCAACCGCACAGCAGATGACCGACGCCCAGGCCGGCCGGTCCGATGACCCCGCGACGGCTGCGGCCCTCACCTTCGCGCTCAAGCTCGTCAGGCAGCGGGCGCACCTCACCCCCGGCGACATCGACGAACTCCGGACCGCGGGCTTCGACGACGAGCAGATCGTCGAGATCATCGCCCACACCGCCCTGAACCTGTTCACCAACTACATCAACGTCGCCCTGCAGGTCCCCCTCGACTTCCCCGGTATCCGACTCACGCCGGTCGCCGCCTGAGACCTCCGGCGAGGGGGGTCCGTGTGGATCGCCGTCGCGAGGAGTGTCCCTCCCCTGGGTCCTGGGCCGCGCCGGGATGCGCGGCCCAGGAAGCACCCTCTTCAGGAGGGTTTGGGGGCGCCCGGGCGGGCGTACCGCACCCAGGTGATGATCGTGCACATCACCGCGAAGACCGCCCCGAACAGGTAGAACAGCCACGGCGAGAACGTCGTGAGGCCGACCCCAAAGAAGAACGGCCCGAAGGCGGCGATCGCCGCGGTCCACCCGAGGACCCCGCCCGCCTGGCGGCGTTCGAAGATCATCGGCATCTGCTTGAAGGTCGATGCGTTGCCGATGCCGGCGAACAGGAAGATCACGAGCATCCCGTACAGGAACATGTCGAAGTCGGACTTCAGCGCCGATGCGCTGGAGAGGTTCGGGTCGAGGTAGAACATCGTGAAGGTGATCGATCCGATGAGCCCGATGCCGGACACCAGGGTCCACTTGGCTCCGCCGGTCTTGTCGGTGAGCGGGCTGAACAGCACGCGCGCGCCGGCGCCGACCAGCGGCCCAAGGAACACGTACTTCACCGGGTCCGGCAGGCTGTAGCCGTCGATGAGCACCTGCGCCGCTGCACCGGTGCCGCTCACGATGTCCGGGTTCCCACCGCCGTACAGGTTCTTCATCAGCAGCCCGAACTGGGCCGACAGCCCACTGAAGGTGCCGAAGGTCATGATGTACAGCAGCGTCATCCACCAGGTGTCCTGGTTGCGGAAGATGTCGAACTGCTGGCGGACGTTGGCGGTCACCGGCACCGAGCGCAGCAGCGTCCAGGCCAGCACCGCACCCACCAGGATGAACGGGATGTAGATCCAGGCGGCGTTCTGGTACCAGACCTCCTCGGCGGGCTTGCCGGGCTTGGGGACCATGAACTGCGACCCGCCCACCAGCGCGAACCCGATCAGCCACGGGGTCAACAGCTGCACCAACGACACGCCGAAGTTCCCGATGCCGGCCTGGATGCCCAAGGCGGTGCCCTGCTTGCTGCGGGGGAAGAAGTACGAGGTGCTCGGCATGAACCCGGAGAACGCCCCGCCGCCGATCCCGGAGAGGAACGACAGGGCCAGCAGCCACCAGTAGGAGGTGCCGGAGTCCTGGACGGCGATCCCCCACCCCACCACCGGGATCAGCAGCAGGACCGTGGTCAACGTGACCAGCTTGCGCGTCCCAATAATGGGCGGCAGCACCATCCACACGAGGCGCATCAGGCCGCCGGACAGCCCCGGCATCGCCGTGAGCCAGTAGAGCTCATCGGTGCTGATCTCGAAGCCCAGGTTGGTGAGCTTGGGGGCGATCGCGCTCGCCAGGAACCATGAGGCGAAACACAGCGTGAGGGTGAACGTCGTGATCGACAGGGTGCGCCACGCCAGGCGGCTGTCCCATCGTTCAGGATCCTCCGGATCCCAATCCTGAAGCCATTCACCGCCTCGTCGCCCGGTGTCGGTACTCATGCGTGCGCCTCTTTTTCACTCTGGGGAACGAGCAGTCCGTGGGGCCGGTCCTCGGTGGCGCCGCGCGGCGCCTCCATGTGCCTGGCCAGCTCGGGCGACTGCGTGTGGAGCATGTGGACCACCGTCCAGTGCATCCACGCCAGGCAGACCAGCGTGAGCACGAACAGGATCAGGAAGGTGGAGGAGGGGAACCCGGTCCATTGCTGGGCGTAGGCGAACATGGGCGGGAGGAAGAACCCGCCGAGCCCGCCCAACATCCCCACCAGGCCACCCACCGAGCCCACGTTGTCGGGGAAGTACTCGGGGATGTGCTTGTAGACGGCGGCCTTGCCGACGCCCATCGCGCAGCCCAACACGAACACCACCAGCACGAACGGCACGAGGCTGATGGTGTACGGGAGCACCTCGCGGGGACCCGAGGTCGTGTCGACGACGATGTGGCCGTTAGGCATCTGGAGCACGCCGGCGGCGAGGGCCATGACCGCGAAGGTCCAGTACATGGCGCGGCGCGCCCCGAAGCGGTCGCTGAACCATCCGCCGACCGGTCGCAGCAGCGACGCGGGGAAGATGAACGTCGCCGTCAGCAGCGCCGCGGTCTGCAGGCTGACGTCGAAGTTGTCGACGTAGTACTTGGGCAGCCACGCGGCGAGGGCCACGTACGCCCCGAAGACGACCACGTAGTAGAGGGAGAACCTCCACACCCGCGCCTCGCGGAGCGGCACGAGCTGCTCGCGCAGCGGCCTCCCGCGGCCCGGGGTGCGGTCGTGGCGAGGGCACGCGATCCAGACGCCGATCCCGAGGGACACCAGCAGTGCCGCGTAGATCACCGGGACGATCCGCCACCCGCCGTCGAAGACCCCCAGGTACGTGGCGCCCGCCGTCCCGGTGATGAGCGGGGGGCCGATGAACTTGGTGACCGATGCGCCGACGTTGCCGGCGCCGAACACGCCGAGGGCGAATCCCTGCCGCTCCCTGGGGAACCACGCCGAGTTCCAGGCGATGCCCGCGCTGAACGAGTTGCCCGCAAAACCGATCAGGAAGGCCAACACGAGCAGCACGCCGTAGTCGTGGGCCCGGGACACCAGGAACGTGGGGACCGAGCAGGCGATGAGCATCGCGCTGATGACGGCGCGCCCGCCGATCCGGTCGGCCAGCATGCCCATCGGGAGTCGCCACAGCGACCCGTTGAGTACGGCGACCGCGGTCAGCCACGCCAGCTGGACGTCGCTGAGGCCCAGTTCTTTGCGGATCGGCACGCCCAGGATGCCGAACATGAGCCACACCGCGAACAGGACGGTGAAGGCCAGGGTCGACATCACCAGGACGCGCCGCCTCCCGCTGACGTCGGCTTCGGGCAGCGGAGGTGCTCCCCCGTGCGGGGCCGCCGTGCTCATCGTTCCTCCCTCTCCGTCAGGTCCGGGCGCCGGCGGACCGTGCGGATCCGCCGCGCGTGCGGTACAGGATGTTGCTGCGTGTCAGGTACTTCACGGGCACGCTCCAGGCGTGCACGAGCCGGCTGAACGGCCACAGTGCGTAGAGCAGGAATCCGGCGATCACGTGGAGCCGGTACACCACCGGGGCCTCGGTGATCAGCGCCGCGTCGGGCCGCAGCAGGAACAGGTCGCGGAAGTACGGTGCGACCGTCTCCCGGTAGTCATAGCCGCCGCCGATGAGGTTCTCGCCCACGGTGGCGTACATGCCGGAAACCAACATCACCCCGAGCAGGAGGTAGGTGAGGCGGTCGGTGCGCGTCGTCACCGCACGCACGCGGGTGTCGGTGCCGCGGCGCAGCATGAGCAGGACGAACCCGGTGAGCATCAGGAGCCCCGAGGCGGTGCCGGCGGTGACCGACACCGCGTGGTACATGTCCTCCGTGACACCGGCCCACTCGGTGAGCGAGGCGGGCACGAGAATCCCGAGGATGTGGCCGCCGAGCACCGCGAAGAACCCGAGGTGGAACAGCAGCACGCCGGCGCGAAGCCGCCGGCTCTCGAGCAGCTGGGAGGACCGCGTGGTCCAGCCCACCTGGTCGGTCCGGTACCGCCAGATGTGGCCGACCACGAACACGGTGATCGCCACATATGGCAGCACCACCCACAGCAGCGTCTCCACGCGGGTCATGCCGGCCTCCTGACGGGTGCGCAGGCGGCCAGGGGCCGCACGGGTTCGGGCATCACCTCGGGCGGGGCGAAGGGCTCGAGGCCGACCGCCTCATCGGGCGGCCCCTGCGCCGCCATCCGGCGCACCTCCGCCTGCTCCTCGGCGCTCAGCTCGGGGAGGGTCAGGCACAACGCCTCGACGACCTGGCGATACGGGGTCGCGTTGTCCGCGAGCGCGAGGCGCAGCAGTTCAATGACGGGGCGGTACTCGGCGAGCAGCCGCCCTCCCTCATCCGGGCACGCGTCGACGAACTCGAGCAGCACCGGGAGGTGGTCCGGCAGCTCCGGCCCCTCGAACGCCATCCCGGCCGCCGTGTAGCGCTGGCGGAGCTTGAGCAGGGCCAGGCCCCGCTGCCTGCGGTCGCCGTGGGTCGGGTAGGTCAGGTCGAGGCACGTACGCTTGCTGAAGTCGAAGGTCTCGCTGTAGCTGCGCTGCAGCTCGTCCGGCCGCGCCGCGCCCCACCACTCCAGGAACTCCCGGAGCCGCCGGGTCGCAGCGGTGTCGCCCAGCGCCTGGGCCGCCTCCATCACCTCGGCCCGGTCGGCCACGATCTCGGCGTCCGGGTACCGGAGCACGATCGACATGATCAGGAACGGGCCCATCACGCCCCCTGCGGGTTCGGCGTGAGGGTCGGCCCGGCGGGCGCGCAGCCGCAGTCGCCGCCGCATGCATCACCACTGGAGGCCGGCGGGGGCGGGGCCGGTGCGGTCATGTGGAACGCCTCGACGGCCTGGGTGACGGTCGGGCCGCAGCCGCCGGGGCCGCCGGCGAACTCCAGACCGCAGGCGCCCTGGGCGGTGGTGAGGTCCAGCGCCACCTCGGCGTGCGCCTTCGGGATGACGAACCGGTCGTCGAACTTGGCGAGCGCGAGGAGCCGGTACATGTCCTCCATGTCCCCCGGGTCCATCCCGACCGACTCGGCGACCGAGAGGTCACCGGTGCCGGTGATGGTGCGCTCACGCATGTAGCGCCGCATCGCCGCGAGCTGCTTGAGCACCCGCCGGATGACCGCGTCGTCGCCGGCGGCGAGCAGGTTCGACAGGTACCGCACCGGGATGCGCAGCCGGTCGATCGCCGGGAACACGTCATCCGGGTCGGCGTCGCTTCCCTCGCCCTCGATCATCCCCATCACCGGGGACAGCGGCGGGACGTACCAGACCATCGGCAGCGTCCGGTACTCGGGGTGCAGCGGGAGGGCGACCCGGTACTTCATCGCGAGCGCGTACACCGGTGAGCGCCGGGCGGCCTGGATCCAGTCGTCCGGGATTCCCTGCTCGGCCGCGGCGCGGCGGATCTCCGGGTCCTCCGGATCCAGGAACACGTCCAGCTGTGCGTCGAGGAGCTGCTTGGGGTCCGGCACCGACGCCGCGGCCTCGACCCGGTCCGCGTCGTACAGCACGACGCCGATGTACCGGATGCGCCCGACGCAGGTCTCGCTGCACACGGTGGGCATCCCGGCCTCGACGCGCGGGTAGCACAGCGTGCACTTCTCGGCCTTGCCGGACTGCCAGTTGAAGTACACCTTCTTGAAGGGGCAGTTGCTGACGCACATCCGCCAGCCGCGGCACGCCTCCTGGTCCACCAGCACGATGCCGTCCTCCTCGCGCTTGTACATCGCGCCGGACGGGCATGACGCCACGCAGCTCGGGTTCAGGCAGTGCTCGCAGATCCTCGGCAGGTACATCATGAACACCTGCTCGTACTCCATCCGCACGGCGTCCTCGACACCGCGCAGGTTGTAGTCGGCGAGCGCGTGCTGGGGGGCCCCGGCAAGGTCGTCCTCCCAGTTCGGCCCCCACTCGATGTCCATGGGCTTGCCGGAGATCTGGGAGATGGGGCGCGCGACGGGCTGATGCTCCGACGGCGCGGCGCTGGTCAGGTGCTCATAGTCGTAGGTGAACGGCTCGTAGTAGTCCTCGAGGGTGGGAAGATCCGGGTTG
>LNFL01000058.1 GCA_001464275.1 Actinobacteria bacterium Ga0077560
CGCGCGGTCCCTGCGCCTGGTGACCCGGCAGGCGGCCCAGACGACGGGCCGCCGGGTGAACCTCGAGATCGTCGACTAGGAACGGGCGCCGCGCGCCGATGTGGCGCGCGCCGAGGGGGACATGGACGACCGGCGAGTCGTGATCGGCGAGGTCCTGCGGGCGCACGGCGTCCGCGGCGTGCTTCGCGTGCGTCCGACGGGGGGGACCCTGGAGGGCCTGCAACGCGGCGAGCGCGTGACGCTCGTGACGCGTGAGGGCGCCGTGCGCGCCGCCACGGTGGTGGAGGTGGCCAACGGGCCGCTGCTGCAGCTGGAGGGCGTCGACGACAAGGACGCGGCCGACGAGCTGCGCGGAGCGCGCATCGAGGTCCCGGAGGACCGGTTGCCGCCGACCGCGGACCCGGACGAGTTCTACGTGCGCGACCTGGTGGGCTGCGCCGTGGTGATCGGCGGCCGCGAGGCCGGCGTGGTCGCGCAGATCCTGCAGCGGCCCGCCAACGACGTCCTGGAGGTCCGCACCGACGGCGACCCGCTGCTGCTGCCGTTCACGCATGACGCGGTGCTGTCGGTGGACCTGGCGGCGCGGCGCATCGAGGTGCGCGGCGACCTGCTCGCGCCCGACGCCTGAGTCGGCGCGTGCGGATCGACGTCTTCACGCTCTTCCCGGAGTGGTTCGACTGGATGCGCCGGCCGCGGCACCTCACCAACGCCGCCGAGACGGCGGGTCTGGAGCTGCGGGCCTTTTCCTACCGTGATTACACGCCGCTGGTGGCGGGGCAGGTGGACGACGCCCCGTACGGCGGCGGTCCGGGCCAGGTGATCCGGGTCGACGTGGTCGGCGCCGCGCTGGAGGCGGTGTACGGGGTGCCCGCGCCGAAGGTGCAGCGCGACAGCCGCGTGGTGGTCATGACCCCGCGCGGGCGGCGGTTCACGGACCGGGTGGCGCGTGAGCTGGCCGAGCTGCCGGCGATGACGCTCCTTTGCGGCAGGTACGAGGGGTTCGACGAGCGCGTGCACACGGTGCTGGCCGACGACGCGATCTGCCTGGGTCCGTTCGTGCTCGCCGGCGGCGAGGTGGCCGCCATGGCGATCATCGACGCGGTGGCCCGCCGGTTCCCCGGTGCCCTCGGCAACCGGGAGAGCCTGGAGCAGGAGTCCTTCAGCGAGGCCCTGGGCGGTGGCACCGAGCACCCGCACTACACGCGGCCCGCGGAGTACCTGGGGCACGGCGTCCCGCCGGTCCTCACCTCCGGCGATCACGGCGCGATCGCCCGCTGGAGGCAGGAGCATGTGGTGCCGCCCGGCGAGGGCCACCCAAGTTGACCCGGGGCCGTGTTACACTGCCCGCCGTTTTGCCGCGACCGGAGGGAAGTCACTGACATGAGCGTCATCGAGATGCTTGAGGCGGCGCAGATCCGCGATGACGTTCCGGATTTCAAGCCGGGCGACACCGTCAAGGTGCACTTCCGCGTCATCGAGGGACAGCGCCAGCGCGTGCAGGTCTTCGAGGGCACGTGCATCAAGCAGCAGAGCTTCGGCGTCGGCGTGGAGCGCACGTTCCCCGTCCACTCGCCCAAGATCGAGAAGATCGAGCGCGTGATGGAGGGTGACGTCCGCCGGGCGAAGCTCTACTACCTCCGCGGCAAGGTGGGCAAGAAGGCCCGCATCCGCGAGAAGCAGCGCAGCACCCAAAGCAACTAGGCCGGTTCGCGTCGCGATGCCGAGGGCGGCCAAAGCCCCTCGGCGTCGCGCCGGGCGCCCCACGGGCACCCGTGCCGCGACGCGGCTCTTCGCGCACGACCGTGCCCTGGGCGCCTCACGCGTCGCGGGCGCGGACGAGGCCGGGCGCGGGTGCCTGGCCGGACCACTGGCCGT
>LNFL01000059.1 GCA_001464275.1 Actinobacteria bacterium Ga0077560
ATCCGGCGGACGACTGCCAAGAACAATCGGCTCACGGATGAGCCGAGCGAGCTGATTGCAGGCAGCCGAAAGGCGTGGTTCCTGGGGCCAACGTCGCCGAACGCATCTCAGCGCCAAACCTCGCGCGAGGCTGGGCGGCGATGGAAAGCCCTATGGGCCGAGCTGCTTTCCCAGCGCCGCGCGGGCCCGGTAGAGGCGGCTCATGACGGTGCCCTCGGGGACCTCGAGGGCGGCCGCGGCCTCCTTGTAGCTCAGGCCCGTGACGTCGACGGCCACCAGGACGTCCCGGTGCTCGTCCGACAGGCGGCTGATGGCCGCGTACAGGTCCATCGCCTGGATGCTGTCCTCGGGGCGGCCGATGGGGCGGGTCTCCTCGGGCTCGAAGTCCATCGCCGTGGTCTGCGGTCGCCGGGACGCGTCGCGCTTGCGGGTGAGGAACGTGTTCCGCAGGGAGCGCAGCAGGTAGCCCAGGTCGTCGTCGTCGTTGATCCATCGCGACTTGGCGAGGACCCGGACGAAGGTCTCCTGCACCAGGTCCTCGGCGTCCTCCCGCCGGCCGCAGAGGGCGAGGGCGGCGCGATAGAGGCGATCGATGTGATCGCCGAGGTGGCGTGGGTCGAGTTCCGGCGTCACGGCGGGGCTCCGGTCTGGTCCGTGGGGAACCTATCCGTCCGGGACGGGGATGCGCACATCTCTCAAGAGCGCGAATGGGTCTGCCGATACGCCGAGCGGACACCGGAACTGGCATGGAACGCCAGGGGGTCCTGATCACTCCGCATGGATGCGGGCGGTCGGGAACACACCCACGGAGGTCCGCGACAGCTGAATAGCCGACCCCAGGATTCACGGAGGAATCAAATGGGTCTTTCGATCTACAACAACGTCCAGGCGTTGAACGCACACCGTGCGCTCTCGACGACCCAGCTCGACATGAACCGCTCGATGGAGCGGCTCTCGTCCGGCCTTCGGATCAACCGGGCCGCCGATGACGCCGCCGGGCTGGCCGTGTCCGAGGCGATGTGGCGTCCCGGAACGCCCAGGACGGTGTGTCGCTGGTGCAGGTGGCCGATGGTGCCCTGGGCAACGTCGGGGACATGCTGCAGCGGATGCGTGACCTCGCCGTTCAGGCGAGCAACGGCACGCTCACCGACAGCCAGCGGGCGAACCTCAACGCCGAGGTCCAGCAGATCCTCACCGAGATCAACGCGGTGGGCACCAACACGGACTTCAACGGGATCAAGATCCTCTCGGGTTCCGTCTCGACCGCCGTCAGCGCCGTGACCCTGCAGGTCGGGGCGGCCGCCGGTCAGTCGATCGCGTTCACGGTCGGCACCGTGTCCACCCAGCAGCTGGGTGTGTCGGGCATCGCCGTCTCGAGCGCCGCGAGCGCCTCGGCGGCCATCGCCTCCATCGACGCGGCCATCTCGACGGTCACCACCAGCCGCGCGACGCTGGGTGCCATCCAGAACCGCCTGGAGCAGACGATCAACCGCCTCGGCATCATGGCCGAGAACCTGCAGTCGGCCGAGTCGCGGGTGCGTGACGCCGACAGAGCCAGATCCTCTCCCAGTCGGGGATGAGCATGCTGTCGCAGGCCAACGCGGCCCCGCAGCAGGTCCTCTCGCTGCTCAGGTAACACGCGCTGACGCATGACCCCGGCCCCCGTGCGGGGCCGGGATGACCACCGACTGCACACGCCGGTCAGGGCACGGATGCCCGCGGGGGACCGGCGGATCACACCCACCCACACGATTCACGGAGGAATCTCATGGGTCTCTCGATCTACAACAACGTCCAGGCGCTCAACGCCCACCGTCAGCTGAACACCACGCAGCTCGACATGAACCGCTCGATGGAGCGGCTCTCGTCCGGCCTTCGGATCAACCGGGCCGCCGATGACGCCGCCGGGCTGGCCGTGTCCGAGGCGATGCGTGGCCTCCCGGAACGCGCAGGACGGCGTGTCGCTGGTGCAGGTGGCGGACGGCGCCCTCGGCAACGTCGGCGACATGCTGCAGCGCGTCCGTGACCTTGCCGTCCAGGCGAGCAACGGCACGCTCACCGACAGCCAGCGCCTCAACCTCGACGCCGAGGTGCAGCAGATCCTCAGCGAGATCAACGCGGTGGGCACCAACACGGACTTCAACGGCATCAAGATCCTGTCGGGCTCGGTTTCGACCGCCGTCAGCGCCGTGACCCTGCAGGTGGGCGCCGCCTCCGGCCAGACGATCGCGTTCACGGTCGGCACCGTGTCCACCCAGCAGCTGGGTGTCTCGGGCATCGCCGTGTCCTCGGCCGCCTCGGCGTCCGCGGCCATCGCCTCCATCGACGCCGCCATCTCGAGCGTCACCACCAACCGCGCGACCCTGGGTGCCATCCAGAACCGCCTGGAGCAGACGATCAACCGCCTCGGCATCATGGCCGAGAACCTGCAGTCGGCCGAGTCGCGGGTGCGTGACGCCGAC
>LNFL01000060.1 GCA_001464275.1 Actinobacteria bacterium Ga0077560
GCCTTGAGGCAGTTCTCGAAGGTCTCCTGGATGCCGAGCGCCTCGATGGCCACGTCGGCCCCGCGGCCCTCGGTGAGGGCCTTCACCTTCGCGACCGGGTCCTCCTGGGTGTAGTCGATCACCACGTCCGCGCCCATGGTCTTCGCCATCTCCAGGCGCTTGTGGTTGGAGTCCACCGCGATCACCAGGCCCGCGCCGCGCAGGCGGGCGCCCGCGGTGGCGCACAGGCCGATGGGGCCCTGGGCGAACACCACCACCGAGTCCCCCAGCTGGACGTTGGCGGTCTCGACGGCCGAGATGCCGGTGGTGGCGATGTCGGTCACGAACAGGACCTCCTCGTCGGAGAGCCCCTCGGGGATCCGGGCGAGGTTGGCCTGGGCGTACGGGACCTTGAAGTACTCGGCCTGGACCCCGTCCATGGAGTTCCCGAGCCGCCAGCCGCCGATGATCCCCCACTGGTCCTCGTACCCGGCGCACTGGGAGAAGTCGCCCGACTGGCAGAAGTAGCAGGCGCCGCACGGGGTGATGGCACCCACCACCACGCGGTCGCCCACCTCGTAGCCCTGCACGGCCTCACCCAGCTCGTGGATGACCCCCGAGGGCTCGTGTCCCACGACGCGGCCGGGGGCGACCGGGTACTCGCCGCGCCAGATGTGGGAGTCGGTGCCGCAGATCGTGGTGGTCGTGACCTTCACGATCGCATCGGTGGGCCCGCAGCGCGGCATGGGCACCTCTTCGATGTGGATGTCGCGGACATCCTTGAACACCGCGGCGCGCATCGTCTCGGCCATCTCGGGGACTCCTTGCTCGTGGAACGCCTGGGGCCGATTCAACCCACGCGGCCTCGCTCTCCGACATCGGGGATCGCACGGAGAAGGCGCCCCGAGCGCGGGAACGGACGGGCGAACCCGCGAGGACATGGGGATCGGCCGGTCCCCCGGGAATGATCACCCCGCCGGGTGAGCCCTCACCCGTTCGGGTGAGCCCGGGTTGCCCGCCCATGGGAGCGGGCCATAGGCTCGTCGGACCGGTGGCAAGGGGGATGCGGTGAGCACCCGGGGAGTGCAGACCTCGCCGCCGCCCGTCGCGGCGGCGGACATCAACCTGCTGCGCCGCGCGGATGCCGCCGGACAGCGGTTGTTCCGGGAGCTCGTGGTCTCGCGGATCGCCTGGGCGACGGCGTCCGAGGTGACGCGCCTGGTGGCCGTCGACGTCGTCGCGTTCTCGTTGCGGGTCGCCGGCTGCGGGCACGCCCAGCCCTGCGCGCTCATCCACTGCCTCGACCGGCTGGAGATGAAGGCGGTCCTCGGCAACCGCGGGCCGCGACTGCCCGGCCTGCGGCTCGCCCCGGGGGCCGGGGTGGGCGGCCGGGCGCTCGAGCGCGGCGCCGCCGTCACCGTGGTGGACTGCTCGGCGGAGACCCTGCCGGCGGACCTCGCCGCGGTCATCGCCGAGGAGGGGATCCGCGGCCTGGCGGCGCTCCCGGTGTCGTTCGGCGGCGAGGTGCGCGGGGTGCTGCACGTGGGGCTGCGACGCCCCGGTGGATTCGGGCCGGCGACGATGGAGGCGCTGGCGCGCCTGTGCACCTACTCGGGTGCCGCCCTCGCGGCGGCCCGCGACCGGGGGCGGGTGGAGGAGGTCGCGGCGCTGCGGGAGCGGCGGCGTCTGGCACGGGCGCTGCACGACGACCTGGGCCAGCGCCTGTTCGGCATCGGGATGACCGCCAAGCTGGCCCGCGAGAGCGCCGGGGCCGGCCGGGCCGATCTCATCTCGCATCTGCACGGGCTGGAGCGGGAGATCCTCGCGGCCACCACCGCGCTGCGCTCGACGCTCCGGGCGCTCGACACCCCGGCGGCGCCCGCCGGCGCCCTCGCGGTGAAGCTGCGTGAGGACCTCGCCTCGTTCAGCACCCGAACGGCGCTGCCGTCGCATCTGCTGGTGCTCGGCGAGCCCGACACCGTCGACCCGGCGCGGACCGACGCGCTGATCCGGGTGGTGCAGGAGGGGCTGCGCAACGTCGAGCGCCACGCGGAGGCCTCGGAGGTCGTGCTCACCCTCAGCTTTCAGCCCGGGGCGGTGGAGGTGGTGGTGCAGGACGACGGGGTCGGCCCGGTGCTCCGGGACGGGCCGGGCGGGTTCGGCCTGCATTCGCTGGAGCAGGAGCTGGCCCGGCTGGGCGGTGAGCTGCGGCTGGTGCGCAGCGAGGACACCGGGTCCACCCTCAAGGCACGGGTGCCGCTCGCGTGAGCCGCTCCCCCCGCACCGTGGTGGTCGCCGACGACCACCCGATCGTGCTGTCGGGCATGCGCCTGCTGCTCAGCGGCAGCCGCTTCTTCGAGCTCGCGGGCGAGGCGCGGACCGGTGCCGAGGCCATCCTGCGGTGCGAGCAGCTGCGCCCGGACGTGCTGCTCCTGGACCTGCGCCTGCCGGACCTCCCGGCGGCGACGATCTGCCAGCGCGTGAAGGAGCGGCACCCGGACCTGGCGATCGTGATCCTCACCGCCCACCCTGAGGAGCTGGCGGTCCGCGGGTGCCTGAAGGCCGGCGCCTCGGCGTGCCTGTTCAAGGACACCGGGGAGCAGCAGCTGCTCTCGGCGCTGATGCAGGTGGTGCACGGCCGTGCGGTGATCGACCCGCGCATCGCCGGGGCGATGCTGCCGCGGCGCACGACCGGCGGCCGCGCCGAGGGGAGCCTCACGGACCGCGAGCGGGACGTGCTGCTGCTCATCGCCCGCGGCCTCACCACGCAGGAGATCGGGGAGCAGCTATTCACGGGCGCTGTTCGGAAAGCTCGGGGCGCACAACCGGGTCCAGGCGCTCGCGGTGGCGCAGGAGCGCGGGCTCATCTGACCCGCCCGCCCGCGGCGGCTCCGGCCATGCCGGGGGCCGGCCGAGCAGATCGCGCTCGGCGAGGGCGGCGAGCAGCAGCAGGAGCGCCACCGGCATGAACTGCGGTTCGGGGGTCGGGGCCGCCAGCAGGAACACCGTCAGGGCCAGCAGCATCGCCTCCAGCAGCCGCAGCCGCGGGGCGATGATCACGCCCGCGGCGACCAGCGCGATCGCCACGAGCGGATACGTGCCGTCCCAGCCGGCCATCCGCATGAGGCCCGAGACCACGTTGGGGTAGAACGTCGTCAGCTCCTGCCGCCGGTCGAGGTCGCCGTTGAACAGGAGGGTGCCGCGCAGCACCGCCGACACCCCGAAGGGCAGCATCAGCGCCCACGCGATACCCAGCGGAACCAGCAGGTCGGCGGCCGACGCCCGGAGCGCCGCGGGGCGTCCGGCGGCGCGCGCCCCGCGGGCGCGGTGCACCGCGGTCCACCACCACCAGGCGGCGAAGACCGGCAGCGCCGCGAACTTGGTGAGGAGGGCGATCCCGAACAGGCCCCGCACCGCCCATCCCTGCCAGCGCGCCGGGTGCCGGGCCTGCAGCATCAGCACCGCGGCGACGGCCCCGATGAGCAGCATGGTCATGCCCACCGTCGCGCGCAGCTCCCACAGCACCGCCAGCGGCATGAACGGCAGGAGCCAGGTCGCCTGGTCGCGCGGTACCGCGAGGAACAGCAGCGCGAACCCCGCGGCGCTGAGCCCTGCGGTGGCGGCGGCGAGGGCCGCGACGTCCCAGTGGCCCGTCATCGACTCCAGCGCCCGGTACGGCCAGATCTCCATGGGCGGGTAGTTGAAGTCGCCGAACCGCACGCCGTCGTCGGTGAGGTGCAGGACGCACCGGCAGGTGTACGGGTTGCGCCCGGCGTCGAGGGCCGCGAAGAGCGTGCGGTAGGTCCCCACGACCTCGGCGTCGGCATCCAGGCTCAGGGCCCGCACCACCCCTCCGACGACGCCCACCGCGGACGCCGCCAGCAGCACCCCCATGCGGTGGACCGCCGCGCTCCCGGCCGTCCAGACCAGCCAGATCAGCAGCAGGGTGCCCGACACCTGCACGCCGAGCTCGTAGGCGGCGCCGGCCGGAACCGGCCGCAGCCACCACAGCAGCGCGGCGGTGACCGTGGCGGCGCCCAGCAGGGCGAGCCCGGAACGTCGCAGCAGCACCTCCGGCACCCGGAGCCTGTGCGCGACCGCGGCTGGCGTTCGGTCTCCCATGACCACAGCACAGCAGCGCCCCGGCGTTCCGCCATCGGCGCCCGCGGCAACCTCGACCCGGCCGGTACCGGACGGCGATCCGGGACCTCCCCGAGCTCCGTGGGGGGCGGCCTCCCGCGTCCGTTCAGCCCGGGCGGCTCACTTCTTCTTGTAGAAGGCGTCGTCCCCGGAGTTCTTGCGCACGGCGTGGACCGGGTTCCCCGCGGCGTCCCACTGGTAGTAGGAGCACGCCGGGCCCAGGCCCTTCTCGTACTGCTCGATCTTGGGGTTGCGGCCGATGTCGCGCGCCGCGGCGGCGTGGCGCAGCAGGCTGGGGTCGTCGTTCTCGGGCCACACGATGATGAGGTGCGCGGCGGTGAGGTGCGTGGCGACGAACTCGCACCCGGCCGCCGGGCACGGCCAGGGGTCGGTGCGCACGCAGAACCAGCCGGTGTAGTCCTCACCGGAGTCGTCGGTCCAGAGCTCCTCCTCCTGGTCGAGGTCGGGCTCGTCGATCATCGGCTCGCCGATGATCGTGGTGGGGCCGTCGGGCTCCATGGTTCCCATGCGTGGCTCCTGGTTCACGAGACGGGGGCGGACAGGCCGTCCTTCCAGACGGTGGTTCCGTCGGCGTGGACGGCGCGCTTCCAGATCGGCACGCGGCGCTTGGCCTCGTCGATGGCGAGGCGGCAGGCCGCGAACGCGGCGGGGCGGTGGCCGGCGGCGGCGACGATGGCGACCGACGCCTCACCCACCGGGACCCGGCCCAGGCGGTGGGCCACCGCCACACGGGCGCCCAGGGCCTCGGCCTCCGATGCGACGGCCTCGAGCTCGGCGCGCGCCAGCTCCTCGTAGGCCTCGTACTCGAGCGCGACCACCTCGAGGCGGTCGGCCTCGCGACGGGTGGTGCCGATGAACACGGCGATCCCGCCGTGCTCGGGCCCGGCGACCGAGGCGATGAGCGCATCGACCGACAGGGGGTCATGGGTGAGCGTCACCGCCGGCATCTCAGCCCCCCGACACCGGAAGGATGAGCGCCACGCGGTCGCCGCCGGACATGGGCGTGCCTGGCGCGATCCAGCGGTCGTTCAGCGCATACCGCAGCGCCGCGGGGGGTGGCGTGGAGCGGATCGGCTCCGGCAGGTGTCCCCACACGGCGCCCACCGGGGTGGCGGCGGGCAGGCGCAGAGCGACCCGGTCGGTGCCCGCCATCTCGCGCAGCGAGGCGAAGAGCAGCACCGTGACGTCGATCTGCGTGGCCATCGCCGTGACCATAGCCGCTCGGGGTCGTGGCGACCGCCGCACGCGGCGCGCGGGCCGGGGCCCCGGAGCGCGGACACCCCGCAGGGCGTGGTCCGGGCAAACCCGGAGGCGGTTCGCAGCCCACCACGGATGCCCACGCAAGCATGACCGTTTCTTTACCGAAATCGGCTTCATCAAGCCGATCTCGACTAGCCGCAGGTCCAGTGGGCGACTCTCCCTTCGGGCGAGGTCCCGAGCGTCGCGCCTCCGTAGGGTCGTTGCATGACACGTCGCCAGAGAATCGCACTCAGCCTCGTCGGGGCCGCGGCAGCCGCCGCGGTGACCGTCCCGATCTTCGCCAGCTCCGCGCCGGGGGACCCCCTCCTCCCGGACCTCGTCACCGACGCCCCGACCGGGCCGCGCTTCGAGACCTACACCCGGCAGCCGGGAGATCTCCCGCAGCTGCTGATCCGGTTCGACGGCTACATCCACAACGACGGGGACGGCCCCGTCGACTTCCAGGGCAACCCGCAGCTGCCCGACGGCACCGCGGGCGGCATGGACCAGTACCTGTGGAACGGGTCGGGTGCGCGCACCAGCACGGGTGCGAACTGGACGCGCGTGACGGATCACCCCAGGGAACCGGAGATCGTGTTCGACGGCTCGGACACCCACAACCACTGGCACGTGCAGCGTGTGGCCGAGTACTCGCTCTGGAACCTTCCGGGTGGCGCGCAGGTCGCGCCGGGCGCCAAGGTCGGCTTCTGCCAGTACGACAGCGAGCGGGTGAACTTCTCCAAGGGGCCGGCCGCCCCGGTGTACGGCGACGACCTGACGGGCGACTTCTGCCGGCAGGCCCAGCCCGATGCCGTCCAGCTGCGCGAGGGCATCAGCGAGGGCTACCGGGACATCTACGACTGGACGCTGGACTACCAGTGGATCGATGCCTCGAACGTCGCTCCGGGCGTCTACTACCTCGCCGGGCGGATGGACCCCGAGGACGTCATCAAGGAGAAGAACGAGAACAACAACGGGTACGCGTGGTCATCGGCCCTGACGGTGCCCGGCTACCGCGCGAAGGCCGTGGGACCGGTCAACACCGGCTTCCGGGCACCCGTGAACGTCACGCTCGCGGCGGATGCGTTCGCGATGACGCCCGGCAACGGGTCGGTGCTGGGTGCCCGCCGCTACCGGATCGAGTCCCTCCCCAAGGGCGGCATCCTCAAGAACGGCAACACCACCCTGTCGGTGGGCAGCACGCTCCCGACCGGCACCGCGACCATCCAGTACGTCCCGAACAACAACTTCTCCGGCGTCGACGCCTTCGAGTTCTCGGCCTTCGACACCGCGTCCGCGTTCCCCCGGCAGGCCAGCCGCGCGACGGCCTCGGTGAGCGTGGGCGGCTCCGGCGCGAGCGTGGTGAGCCTCTCCGGCGCACCCGGGCAGATGGTGGTGGGCACCCAGGTGCAGCTCGCCGCGACGTCCTCGACGGGCGGCGCACTCGTCTGGACCAGCACCGGCGGCACCGTCTCCGCGTCCGGCGTGCTGACGGCGCCCGCGACCGTGCCGGCCGGGGGCAGCATCACCGTCCGCGCGGCCCTGGCGGATGACATCGGGGCCTTCAAGGAGGTCGTGATCCCGATCGTGCCGCTCGGTACGCCGGTTCCGCAGCCCGTGGTCCCGCCCGTCGTCACCTCCGCCCCGCTCTCCAAGCCCGGCGTGCTGACCGCGGGCCGGAACGTCACGGTCACGGTGGCA
>LNFL01000061.1 GCA_001464275.1 Actinobacteria bacterium Ga0077560
GAGGCGGCCCGCCGCGACCGCCCGTCGGCCTGGATCGTCCCCGACCGCACCCTGCTCGAGATGGCCCGCCGCCGGCCCACCACCGCCGCCCAGCTGCAGCAGGAGCGCGGGCTGCCCGAGCGCGTGCGCCCCGCGGACGTCGAGGCGATGTTGGAGGCGATCCGGCGGGGGAACGAGGCGCCGCCGATGAACATGCCGCCGCCTCCGCCGCCGGAGGTGCAGGCGCGCATGGAGAGCCTCGCGGCCCTCGGTCAGATCCTGGTGGCGGCCCGTGCCGCCGAGGTGGACCTGGCCCCGAGCCTGCTCGCCACGCGGGACGAGGTGGAGACCTACCTGGCCCAGGCGATCGGGGGCAGGGACGGCGACGAGTCACCGCTCGCCACCGGCTGGCGTCACCGCCTGGCGGGGGCTCCGCTGCTGGACCTCGCGGCCGGGCGCATCGCGCTGGCCGCCGCGGACACGCGACCGTTCCTGAGGGAGATCCCGCGGCACCCCGGCGAGTAGCCGTGTGGGGCGCCGCGGGAGACCGGGGCCCGGCTCAAGCCGCCGCCGAGAGGTCGATCACGTCGTGCTCGCCGTGGAGGTGCAGGCAGCCGGGCACGCTGCACACGGCGGGCTGGGGGTCCAGGCGGTCCAGCAGGGCGGCGATGCTTGAGAGCTCGCTCGTGGGGGCAAGTTCGAGGACGGTCATTCCGGTGTTCCTTTCGGGAAGGTGCGGGGTGATGGGCGGCATCCAACAAGCCCTCGGTGACGTCCCGGTTTCGACGGCGTTAGCGATCGGCAAACCGCGGCGGGAGGGCGGCGGGTGAACGGCGACGGACGCGAACGGTCGATCGCGATCATCGACATGGGCTCCAACAGCTTCCGCCTGGTGGTGTTCCGGTGGGTGCCCGGCGAGTGGTTCCGGATGGTCGATGAGATCCGGGAGTCCGTGCGGCTCTCGGAGGGGCAGACCGACGGCCGCCTCCGGCGCCGGGCCCTGGCGCGGGCCGAGCACGCGGCGCTGCTGTACGCCGCGTACTGCCGCGCCGCGGGGATCGACGTGGTCGACGCCGTCGCCACCAGCGCCGTGCGCGACGCCGCGAACCAGCGCGAGGCGCTGGACGCTCTCACGTCCTCAGGGTTGCGGGTGCGCGTGCTCAGCGAGGCCGACGAGGCCCGCTACGGCTACCTGGCCGCCGTGAACGGGACCACCGTCCGCGACGGCTGGTTCCTGGACATCGGCGGCGGGTCGCTGCAGGTCGGGCGCGTCGCCGACCGCCTGCTGGTGAACTCCATGAGCGCGCCCCTGGGCGCGGTGCGGCTCACCGAGGCGTTCCTCACCGGGGACCAGCGGTCCAAGAGCGAGGTCGCCACCCTGCGAAAGCACGTGCGCGGCACCCTGACCGCCCACAAGTGGATGGAGGGCGGCGGGCGGATCGTCGGCATCGGGGGCGCGGTGCGGACCCTGGCCGTGATGGAGCAGCGGCGCACGGGCGCCCCGTTCGTGAACCCGGACGGGCACCGCATCTCGCGTGAGGCGCTCGGCGAGACCATCGAGGCGCTCCTGGCACTTCCCGTGGACCAGCGGCGCGGCCTCGGGGGGCTCCGGTCCGACCGGGCCGACATCATCCTGGCCGCGGCCCTCGCGATCGACGAGGCGATGGCCGTCCTCGGCTGCCGCCGCATGGACGTGACCGCCCAGGGCCTCCGTGAGGGCGTCTTCATGGAGCACTACCTGGCCGGCCAGGAGCCCCCGCTGCTGGAGGACGTGCGCCGCACCTCCGTGCTCAACGCCGGCGCGCGGTTCGCGTTCGAGCGCGAGCACGCCGAGCAGGTGGCCGGCGTGGCGTTGATGGCCTTCGACGAGACGGCCCGGCTGGGGCTGCACCCGGGTGACTCCGGCGAACGGGAGGTGCTGTGGGCCGCGGCGATGCTGCACGACGTGGGGGTGCTCGTCGACTACAGCGCCCATCACCGGCACTCCGAGTACCTGAGCCTCAACACGAGCCTTCCCGGGTTCAACCACCGGGAGCTGGCGCTCATCGCCAGCATGCTGCGCGGGCACCGCAAGGGCGTCCCGTCCCTGGACCCGTACGCCTCGCTCCTGCGGGTGGCCGACGAGAAGGCCTACCGCCGGGGCGTGGCGCTGCTGCGGCTCGCCGAGCAGTTGGAGCGGGCGAAGGCCGGCCAGGTGCGGGGCCTGCGCTGCGCGATCGAGGACGGCGCCCTGGAGGTGACGGTGCGCTGCGCGGGCGACCCGGCGCTGGCCCTGTGGTCCGCGGCGGCCGAGTCGCCCCACATCGAGCGCGCGTTCGGGATGCCGCTGCGGCTGGCCGCCGACGGCGCGGAGCCGGTCAGCCTCCGGCCGGCTTGACCCGGTAGCGCCCGCTCAGGGCGAGCACCACCTTGTCGCGGTGGTCGCCCTGAAGTTCCACCACGCCGTCCTTCACCGCCCCGCCGGAGCCGCACTGGCGCTTGAGCTCCTTGGCGACCGCCTCCAGGTCGCCGTGGGGCAGCCCGGTGACGAGGGTGACCGTCTTGCCCTTCCGGCCGGCCTTGGTGCGGCTCACGCGGACGATGCCGTCGCTCGGCGGAGGCGCCGGCGCCTGGCGTTCCTCCTGCACACGGCCCACCTCGCTGGAGTAGACCAGCCGCGTATTCTCCGAATTACCCCGGGACATCCAGACCTTTTCCTCTGCTAGCCTCGCGATGGTGATCACCGCCCCGATGACGGCCGAAGAGGTCGACGAACTCGCCCACCGCTTCGAGCCGCGCCCGGCACAGGAACTGCTCGCCTGGGCCGCCGACCGCTTCGACGGCCGTATCGTGCTCACCTGCTCCTGGCAGTTCCAGTCCTCGGTGCTGGTGCACATGCTGCACGACCTGGGCGTGAAGGTCCGCATCGCCGAGCTCGACACGGGCCTGCTGTTCCCCGAGACGTACGCCACGCGCGACGCGCTCATCGAACGGTACGGCCTGCAGGTGGACCGGGTGGACCCGCTGCGCAC
>LNFL01000062.1 GCA_001464275.1 Actinobacteria bacterium Ga0077560
GGGCGCCTTCCGCGCGAACCAGGACGTGGCCGACCGGGTCATGGACTCCAACGACCTGGAGCGTGAGAAGGGCATCACGATCCTGGCCAAGAACACCGCCGTGCGGTACGGGGACGTGACGATCAACGTCATCGACACCCCTGGGCACGCCGACTTCGGCGGCGAGGTCGAGCGCGGGCTGTTCATGGTGGACGGCGTGGCGCTGCTGGTGGACGCCAGCGAGGGCCCCCTCCCGCAGACCCGCTTCGTGCTGGGCAAGGCGCTGTCCCACGGGCTGCCCGTGGTGCTGGTGGTGAACAAGGTGGACCGCCCCGACGCCCGCATCGCGGAGGTCGTGGACGAGGTCTACGAGCTGTTCATGGACCTGGGCGCCGACGAGCACCAGATCGACTTCCCGATCGTCTACTGCAACGCGAAGGCCGGGCAGGCCTCGCTGGTGCAGGGTGAACCGGGCACCGACCTGAAGCCGCTGTTCGAGACGCTGCTCAAGACCGTCCCGGCGCCGGACCACGACCCGGAGCACCCGCTCCAGTGCCTGGTGACCAACCTGGACGCCTCCCCGTACGTGGGTCGCCTGGCGCTGTGCCGGGTGCGGCACGGGTACATCCGCAAGGGCCAGCAGGTGGCGTGGTGCCGCGGCGAGGGCGTCGTGGAGCGCCTCAAGGTGACGGAGCTCTATCTGACCGAGGCGCTCACCCGCGTCGAGGCCGAGAGCGCCGGACCGGGGGACATCATCGCCGTGGCCGGGCTCCCCGAGGTGACGATCGGCGACACGCTCGCCGACCCCGACGACGTGCGCCCGCTGAGCGTGCTGAGCGTCGACGAGCCCAGCATGTCGGTCACCATTGGCACCAACACCTCCCCCCTGGCCGGACGCGAGGGCAAGAAGCTGACCGCCCGCATGCTGAAGGGCCGCCTGGACCAGGAGCTGGTGGGCAACGTGAGCCTGCGCGTCCTGGACACCGAGCGCCCCGACGCCTGGGAGGTCCAGGGCCGCGGCGAGCTGCAGCTGGCCATCCTGGTGGAGACCATGCGGCGCGAGGGCTTTGAGCTCACCGTCGGCCGTCCCCAGGTGGTGACCCGCGAGATCGACGGGCGCCTGTGCGAGCCGGTGGAGCGGCTGATGGTGGACGTCCCCGAGGAGCACATGGGTGCCGTCACCCAGCTGCTGGCCGGCCGCAAGGGCCGCATGATCGACGTGGCCAACCACAGCGCCGGCTGGGTGCGCATGACGTACCTGGTGCCCACGCGCGGCCTCATCGGCATGCGCACCGAGATGCTCACCGAGACCCGCGGCACCGCCGTGCTGCACCAGCTCTTCGAGGGCTGGGAGCCGTGGCAGGGACCGCTCAAGAACCGTCCCAACGGCAGCCTGGTGGCCGACCGCAACGGCGTGACCACCACGTTCGCGCTGATGGGCCTCCAGGACCGCGGGTCCATGTACGTGGGCCCGGGCGAGGAGGTCTACGAGGGCGCGGTCATCGGCGAGCACAACCGCTCCGAGGACCTCGACGTGAACCCCACGCGCGAGAAGAAGCTCACCAACATCCGCTCGTCCACCGCCGATGAGCTGGTGCGCCTGGACGCCCACCGCTCGCTCACGCTGGACGAGGCGCTCGAGATCGTGGCCGACGACGAGTGCGTCGAGGTCACGCCGAACAGCGTCCGGGTGCGCAAGGTGGAGCTCAACGGCACCCAGCGCGCCAAGCTCGCCAAGAACCGGAAGACCGCGCTCCAGTCGCAGTAGGCTCCCGAGGTCCCTCACGCCGGCCGTGCCCCCTGCCGAGGAACCTCACATGACCCACATCGCGCGCCTGCGGGCGCTCCTTCCGGTCCTGGCCATCCTGCTCGCCCTCGCCCCAGCGGCGACGGGCGCGGTGACGGCGAAACCCCAGGTCACCAGCGCGGGCGGCGTCGCCCGGGTGGAGGTGGCCCTCACCGGCGCGACCGGCCGCTCGGCCGCCACCGCAGTGACCGTCACGATCGGCGCCCGCCGGTTCGTGCTGGTCAAGCGCACCGCCGCGCGCTGGCGCAGCGCGCCGTTCCGTGGCCGTGCCGCCGCCGGCGTGCTGGCCCTGGCCGGCAAGCGTGCCGTGGTGCGAGTGCGCACCCGGGCGGGCGTCCGCGTGGTCCGCGCGCCGCTGGCCGCGCCGCCCGCCGCCCCCGGGACCCCGGGCGCCCCCGGCACGACGCCCACCACACCCGGCGCCGGAGCCACGCCGCTGTTCGCCGCCCCGGCGCAGGAGCTGAGCGGCAACGACGCGTTCACCCATTTCTCGCGCTACCTGCTGAACGGGCGCTTCACGGACTGCCTGGCCGGCTGGCCGAACTGCGCGGTGGAGGAGCGGTACGTGCACTGCACGACCGGCGCGTGGGAGTACCACCGGTACACGCCCACCTCCGGCGCCGACATCAACAGCTATGGCAGCTTCACCGTGACCGGCGCGGTGGCGCGCACCGACGGGTCCTGGGGCGTGGAGTACATCGTGAGCGCGTACGGGAACCAGTACTTCTACTCGTGGCAGGTCGCCGCGAACGGCACCGTCACCGGGCAGTACTGGGCCGCCGGGAACGCCCCGCCCAACCCGCCGAACGAGATCCTGGGCCCGTTCACCTGGGCGCAGCCGGCGGGGGGTTGCTGAGCCGCGACTAGAGGATCCTCGGGGGGCGCGGGCAACGGGGCGCCCCCCGCCGATGCAGGGGGTGCCCGTCCCACTCCCGGAGGATCTCCTTTGGCCCGGATCGCCCGCCCCGTCGTCGCGCTCACCCTGACCGCCGCGGCGTTCGCCGCCGTGTCGTCCAACGCCGCGGCGGTGGAACTCCCGGCCGGGCTCTGCGACGGCCACGCGTTCTCGACCCCGTTCGCGGCGCTGGGCGACACGGCCCCGTACACCCTGGTCCCCGGCGGCGACTTCGAGGGCACGCTCACCGGGTGGACGCTCGGCGCCAAGGTCGTGACCGTGCGGGACCGGCTGGACAACCTGGGCCTGGGCGGTGACCAGCGCTCCCTGTCGCTGCCGAAGGGGACGTCGGTCACGACGCCGGCGATCTGCGTGACGACCGACTACCCCTACTTCCGGTTCTTCGCGCGCTCCAAGTCGGGAAGCACGGACTCCCGGCTGACCGTCGAGGTGATCTACGAGGGCACCTCACCGGCCACGGTCATCACCGTGGCCAGCCTCAAGGGCGCCGACATGGCCACCTGGAAGGCGACGCCGCAGCTGCGCACCGGCGTGTACCTGGCGACCCTGGCCGCCAACCTCTCGTCGGCGAAGGCCATCATGGACGGCAGCCAGCAGGTGGTGAGCGCGGGGGCGATGCGGGTGCGTCTGACCGCCGTGGCGCAGACGTGGGAGGTCGACAACCTCTACGTCGACCCGCGCATGCGCTGACCGCCGGTCCCGGGATTTCCCCCGTTCGGCGCGGGTGGTGACGGGTCTAACGTCCCGCACCTCCCGACTCCCACCGGAGGTGCCCGATGCCGCGCGCGCTCCACGTCGCCGTCCTGTGTGCGGCGCTCGCCCTGATCCTCAGTCAGCAGGCCGCGGGCCAACTGGCAAATGGCGGGTTCTTCGATCCGAACGGCGACGTCACCACCGGCGCGGACGGCCGCTTCGTCGTCCCCGACATCCTGGGCGGCTCGTTCGGCTTCGGGGAGGGCCTGCCGGCCAGTCCCGACGACGATGTCCTGTCCGGGACGATGTACGAGCAGGCGGCGATCGGAAGCCCGGGCCCGGCGGGGCCCAGCCTGCGGCAGGGCCAACTGCTGACCTGGTGGATCGACGCGGACGGCGACGCGGCCACGGGCGAGGCGGACGGCCCCGCCGGATGGGACTGGCTCCTGGAGTCCGAGGGGGTGGCGGGCGCGCTCCCCGCCTCCGTGACGGTGTACCGCTGGGATCCGGGCGAACGCGCCTACCTGCAGACGCGGACCGCGACGATCACCGCCTCCCGGCCCATGGGCTCGGGCCTGTCCTTCTGGAGCTGGTCGCTTCCGGCGGCCGAACTCGGCGTGGTGCGGGGCCGCACCGCGCTGTTCGCCGTCGCCACCTCCGACCCGGCCCTCGACGCCTCCGTGCCGGCCAACCGGGACGACACGTCCATCGTGCCCCTCGAGGTCCCGCCGCCGCCGCTCCCGGTGATCGGCGCAACGCAGGTGGCCGGCGACGGCCCGGGGACCGCCACGCTGCGCACCGGCATCAACCCGCGGGGGAGCGCCACCACCTGGTTCGTCCGGTACGGCCTCGACGCGCCGACGCTGACCACCCCGGTGGGCGACGCCGGGCAGGGCGGGACCGCGGCCCCGGTCTCCGTGGCGCTCACCGGCCTGCGGCCCGGCAGCACCTACCTCTATCAGGTGGTCGCGACGAACCGCTGGGGCCAGGCCGCCGGGCCGGTCGCCACCTTCCGGACGCTCGACGCGCAGATCTCGACGGTCGATGTGGCGACGGGGGTCCCGCTGGAGGTGACCGCCACCTCGGCGGTGCTGACCGGAACGCTCGACCCGCAGGGCCGGGCGCTGAACTGGTGGTTCGAATGGCGCGGCGGGAGCGGCGTGACGCGGACGACGGCGAGGACCGAGGTGCCCGCCGGCCGGTTCGGTGCCCGGCCGGTGAGCGCCCCCCTCTCCGCGCTGGTCCCCGGGACCCGGCATTCGGTCACCCTGGTTGCGGAGATCGACGGCGTCCGGCGTGCGGGTGAGGAAATCGCGTTCTCCACGGCCCCGGGCCTCACGCTGACGGTCACCGCGCGCGGGCGCTGCGGTTCGGGCGGGTGTGCCATCCGGACGCTGCGATCGGCCATCGCGGGGCCGGCCTCCGGCCTGCGCGTCACGGTGCGATGCCTGCGGGGGTGCCGGCTTCCCCGCGGACCCCGGTCCCGGGCGGGCCGCACGGCGGATCTGGCGCCCCTCCTGGGTGGGCGGCTGCCCCTGGGCGCGGTGGTGCGCGTCACGGCCACCGCGGCCGGCCTGCCCCCGGACGTCGCCGTGCTTCGCGCGACCCGGAGGGGACTGCGCGTCACGGCGGGCTGAGACTGTCCACTCGGACAGGCCGGAGCGGGACGGGGGCCGACTATCATCGGCCCCGGAGCCCCCTCACCGCTGAAAGGCATCAATGCATCCCTGGCACGACGTGTACGTGGACGACAAGAGCGTCCAGAGCGTGTTCCCCGTGGTCATCGAGGTCCCCAAGGGCAGCAAGAACAAGTACGAGCTCGACAAGGCCACCGGCCTGCTGCGGCTCGACCGGGTGCTGTACTCGGCGGTGCACTACCCCGCCGACTACGGGTTCATCCCGCGGACCTACTGCGATGACGGCGACGCGCTCGACGTGCTGGTGCTGGGCCAGGAGCCCGTGGTGCCGCTGGCGATCGTGGAGGCCCATGCCATCGGCGTGATGCGCATGCGCGACGAGAAGGGCGTGGACGACAAGATCATCGCCGTCTCCACCCGGGACCCCGCCTACAACGCGTACAACAGCCACACCGAGCTGCCGGTGCACGTGATGCGCGAGATGGCGCGCTTCTTCCAGGACTACAAGGCCCTGGAGCACAAGGAGGTCGTGGTGGAGGACCCGCTGGGTCCCGAACCATCACCGAGGCGCTCGACCTCTACCGCCGCCTGCGCCGCGGGGACCTGCCGGACAAGACCCTGATCTAGGGCGTGCGGAGGGCGTCGGCCTGTGGCTCCCGGGTGGGGCCGGCCGGCGCCCCGTAGCCCAGCTCGTCGAACAGGCGCGGCGCGATCCGCGTGAACGCCTCGACGAGCCGCGGGTCGAACTGCCGGCCCGCCTGCTCGCGGATCTCCGAGAGCACCGACTCCAGCGGCCAGCCGTCCTTGTAGCTGCGGGTGGACAGCAGCGCGTCGAACACGTCGGCGATGGCACAGATGCGCCCCGGAAGGGGGATGTCCTCCCCGGCGCTGCCCAGTGGGTAGCCCCCACCGTCCCACCGTTCGTGGTGTGTCCGGGCGATGAGCTCGGCGGCCTGCACCATGGGCGAGGTCGATCCGGCCAGGATCTCCGCGCCGATGGTGGTGTGGCCGCGCATGAGCGCCCACTCCTCATCATCGAGGGAACCGTCCTTGAGCAGCACGCGGTCGGGGATTCCGATCTTCCCGATGTCGTGCAGCGCCGCGCCCAACCGGATCATCTCGGCGTCGCGCGGCGCCATGCCGATCTCGAGCGCCAGCGCCTCCGAGATGCGGCTCACCCGTTCCACGTGGCGGCCGGTCTCGACCTCGCGCCACTCGACGGCCTGCCCCAGGCGTTCCAGGATCTCCCGCTGTGCGGTGCGCAGCTCCTCGGTGCGGGCGGCCACCTGGTCCTCCAGCACGCGGCTGTACCTGGTCAAGAACCGCCGCGCTCGCGTCTCGCCCAGGTACTGCGCGACGACCGTGGCGGCCATGCCGAGGGTCAGGGTCAGCAGCGGAACAGCCATGGCCAGCACGACGCCCCGGTTGAACATGAGGACGGCGCCGGCCGCGTACCCCATCCCCGCCACCAGCCCCACCGCCAGCGCGGGCACCAGCCGGAACCGCCACGCCACCAGCGGTGCGAGCAGCGCCGCCGCGATGATCGCGAGCAGGTCCACCCACGGATCCACCGACCGCAGCGGCAGGCCGTCGAGGGCCGTCCGGATCGCATTGGCCTGCACTTCGGGCCCGGCCATCTGCCGGACGTCGGAGGTGGGCGTGGAATGGATGTCCTGCAGACTCGGCGCCGTGACCCCCACGATCACGACCTTCCCGCGGAAGGCCGCCGCAGGCACCTGCCCCCGGAGGACGCGCGAGAACGAGTACGTGGCGATCGTGCCGGGCGGGCCGGCGTAGTCGATCCATGCGCCGCCCACCTCGAAGGCCGAGACCGGGATCTCCCGGCCCGTCGTCCGCTCGGCCGCGGCCACCGCCAGCGACTCCAGGCCCGAGAGTGAGTGGGGGAACCGCCGGATCACCTCGCCGGACCCGCTGGGCAGGTTCGCCGCCCCCGCCCGCGCGTCGGCGGCGGCCAGGTTCTCGTCGCCGCCCAGCACGTTGGTCCTGCCGGCGTCATCGAACTCGGTGGTTGCGAGGATCGTCCGCTTGGAGGCCGCCACCGCGTCGTAGAGCCGGAAGTCCTCGTCGGGGTTCTTCGACGGCTCCGTGAACTGCACGTCGTAGACGATGGTCGCGGCGTCCGCCGCGGTGAGCCGGTCGATCACCCGCGCATGCCGGAAGCGCGGAAACGGCCAGCGCATGTCGAGCTCGTCGAACGTGACATCGTCGATGGCGACCACCGCGATCCCGGGGGGCGTGGAGGGCTCACGCTGCTGGTAGCGGGCGTCGATGGTGTCGAGCTCAAGGCGCTGCGCCGCACCGCTGAGGTGCAGCGCGAGCCCCGCCGCGAGGCTCACGAGCAGGGCCAGGCTCAGGGCGAACGCGCGGTGCCCGCGGCCGTGTGCCGAATGGCCCGTCACGGCCGCCGCACCAGGAGACGCTCACCCGCGCGCACCAGGCGAACCCGGCCGGTGCGCAGAGCGCGCACGGACACCGCGCCCTCGGCCACCGCCGTCGTGGTGCCGGCGCAGGTCTCGATGGTCGCCCAGCGGGTTCCGCGCACGGTGGCGACGCTGTTGTGGCCGTGGGTGCGGTACCTGCCGCCGTCGTCCTGGGCCCAGAGGGTCCGGCGCGGTGGCCGCCGACGCGCCTGGGCGGCAGCCCATGGGGTGGGCGAGGCCAGCGGCGCCCACGGCAGCGCGGCGGGGCGCGCCGCCACCGGGCATCCGCGCAGCGGACGGCGGTCGAGGATGACGTCGACCATGCCGGTGGCCCGGGACTGCCGCACGGCGAAGCGGCCCGACCAGAACTCGGCCGACTGGGTCCGCCCGCCCGGGAGCGCGCTGACCATTCGCACCCGGCCTCGCGTGGTGTCGATCGTGGTCCCCAGCGGCAGCGGCCGGTCCGCCGGGAGCGGGACGTCCGCCGCGGTGCCGGGGAACCGCACCATCACGGTCCCGGAGACAGCCGTGGCGACCACCGCGCGGCCGATCCGCGGCCGGGGCGTGGGGAGGGTCGTGAAGGTCCCGGCCGGCCCGACCGCCGTGCCGACGGCGTTGGTCACGGTGACCCGGTAGTGGTGCGCCGTCTCCGGTGGCAGGCCGGTGAGGGTGATGGTGGTGGTCCGCGTGGCGCTGGAGGTGGGGGGGATCGAACCCGTGAGGGTTGCGCCGAACGCGGGGGTGGTGCCGTAGTCCACGGTGTAGCCGGTGGTCTGCCCGTTCGGGTTCACCGGGACGCGCAGGTCGGCCGACGCCGAGCCCGGCGTGACGGTGCCGGCCTGGATGGCGGGGGCGACCATGCCGAGCCGGCCGATCCGGGACGGGTAGTCGCGGCCCACGAACCAGACGTTGCCCTGGGCGTCGCGCGCCATGCCGTTCGGCTTGAAGCCCGGGGTGAGGGCCGGGGCGTGCATGGTGATCGTGCCGTCGGTGGTGATCCGCCCCACCTGCTCGGCGTCGCGGACCGTGAACCACAGCGCCCCGTCCGCGCCCGGGGTGATCCCGGTGGGCTTGGCGTTGGCGGGCAGGCCCGCCGAGAACGTGGTGATGACGCCGCTCGGGGTGATGCGGGCGATGGCGCCCGGATCGCCCTGGAGGGTCGCCCACACGTTGCCGTCGGGGCCCGCGACGATCTGCTCGGGTTCGTTGCCCGCGACCAGGCCGCCCGAGTATTCGGTGATGACGCCGCCGGGCGTGACCTTCGCGATCGCCGGGCCGAACTTGACGGTCACCCACAGGTTGCCGTCCGGACCCGCGGTGATGTCGGTGGGCTGTCCGTTGGCGGTGAGGCCGGCCGTGTACACGGCGATCACCCCGGCCGGGGTGATGCGCCCAACCCCTCCGCCGTTGCCGGTGAGGGTGAACCACATGTTGCCGTCGGGGCCCGCGGTGATGCCCTTCGGGGCGCTGGTGGACGGGAGCGGCGACCAGAACTCGGTGGTGGCGCCGGCCGGGCTGACGCGCGCCAGGCGGCCCGTTCCGGAGAGCGTGACCCACATGTTGCCGGTGTCGTCGGCGGCCAGCTCGTAGGGTGCGCTGCCGGCCGGCACGAGTGTCGTCAATGACGTGGCCGTGCCGTCCGGCGTGATCCGGCCGAGACGCGAGGCGTCCTGCATGAAGGTGAACCACATGCTGCCGTCCGGGGCCGGCGCGATGGCCCGCAACTGGCCGGCGGGGTCGATGCCGTCGGCGAACTGGACGAGCTCGGCGCCCTGGGAGGGCGCCGCCGCCAGGCAGCAGGCGATCACGGCCAGGGCGGCGGTGCGACGGGCCGTCGGGCGGGGGACCACGGCCTTGCCGGTCGTCTAGCGGGCGCGGCGGGCGAGGTACTGCTTGCCCGCCCGCACCAGGACCGTCCGCTTGGTGCGCAGGTCGCGCACCGACACGGCA
The DNA here is from genome assembly GCA_001464275.1 of Actinobacteria bacterium Ga0077560. Lineage (GTDB taxonomy): Bacteria > Actinomycetota > Thermoleophilia > Miltoncostaeales > Miltoncostaeaceae. Next base: position 9,424 of record LNFL01000062.1, read on the forward strand.
CCCTCGACGACCTTCGTGATCGTGCCCGCGCAGGTCTCGATGGTGGCCCACTTGGTGCCGCGCACCGTCGCGACGCTGTCATGGCCCTGGGTGCGGAACTTACCCTTGTTGTCCTTGCCCCAGAGGATCCTGCGCGGCTTCTTGGCGGTGATGGCCGCGCTCGCGGCGCCGATGATGGGCGTGAGCTCGGCCGGCGGCCGGTAGACCGTTGGGCCACAGGCCAGCGGCGTGCGGTCGGTGGTGAGGGTGGTGAGGCCGGCGCCCTTGGCCTGGCGCACCGAGAAGCGGCCGCCCCAGAAGTCACCCGTCTGGGTACCGCCGTTGACGGCGGTCTTCAGGCGGACGGTCCCGCGCCGCGCATCGATCGTCGTACCCACCGGCAGCTGCCCGCCGGAGGCGCCCAGCGGCAGGTCCGTCTTCGAACCGGGCAGCCGTATGGAGACGGTGCCCGCGATCGGGTCGGCGATGACGGTGCGGCCGATGACGGGCTTCTCCACCGGTGCGACCGGCGACTCGACGTCGTTGCCGCCCGGACCCGGCGCGGGAGCCGGGGTGTTGCCGCCACCGGTGTCCGCGGCCTTGGTGCTGAAGGTGGCGAGGGCGGTGGTGACGGTGCCGGAGCCGTTGGTGGCGCTGAGCCGGTACTGGTAGGTGGTGTCCTCGCGGAGCCCCGAGAGCGTCGCGGTGACGGTCCTCGGCGCGCTGGAGACCGAGTTCAGCACACCGCCGGTGAACGAGCCGAGGGACGACGTGCGACCGTACTGGAGCGTCCACGGCGTGCTCTGGCCGTTGCCGTTGAGGGGGATCGACAGCTTCACGCTGGTGGTGGTGCGGCTGCCGACCGTGACCGCGCCGAACTGCGGGGGCAGGATCCCGATGCGAGCCACGCGCGCGGGGGAGCCCTTGCCCGTGTACCAGGGGTTGCCGTCAGGGCCGGTGGCCATGCCGTTCGGCAGCGTGCCGGAGACGAGGCTCCTGAGCGTCTGGACGTTCCCCGAGGTGTCCATGCTGCCCACCCGGTTGCCGTCGCGCAGGGTGAACCACAGCAGGCCGCCGGCGTTGGTGATGCCCGTGGGCGCCGCGTCGTCGGTCAGGTCGTCGCCGAACCGTGTGATGACGCCGGCGGGGGTGACGCGGGCGATGTAGCCGGGGTTGCCCTGCAGCGTGGCCCACAGGTTGCCGTCGGGGCCGGAGGTGATCTGCTCCGGCGCGTTGCCGGCGGTGAGCCCGGCGGTGAACTGGGTGATGAGGCCGGCCGGCGTGATGCGGCCGATCGCCGGGCCGCCCTTGAGCGTGAACCACAGGTTCCCGTCGGCGCCCGTGGCGATGTCGGTGGGCGTCCAGTTCGGGGTGAGCCCGGCCGAGTACAGGGTCATCGCGCCGGCGGTGGTGATGCGGCCGATGCCGCCGCCGTTGCCGGTGTAGGTGAACCACATCGCCCCGTCGGGCCCCACGGTGATGCCGGCGGGCGCGCTCGTGGAGGTGAGCGACCCGGCGAAGCGGGTCACCGCGCCGGTGGCGGGCGTCACCCGCAGGATCTCGCCGATGTCGGCCGCCGTGACCCAGATGTTGCCATCGGGGCCGGTCACCAGGTCCCACGGGCCGGCGTTGCCGGGGATGCCGCCGGCGATCTGCGTGGCCGTGCCGTCCGGGGCCATCCGGCCGAGCTTGCCGCCCTCCTTGCCGTACGTGAACCACACGGCGCCGTCCGGCCCGGCGGCGACGTTGCGCGGCTCCCCGGAGGAGATCACGTTCTCGGTGAAGGAGAAGATGGTGGGGGCGGCCACGGCGGCGGGCGCCGTCAGCGCCAGGGCCGCGAGGGTCCCGGCGCACGCGAGGGTGCGGAGGCGAGGGTTCACACCCTGTCTGTCGGCAGGTCGCACGCGCGGCATGAGGGACATGGGCGGATGACCGGCGGGTTGCCCGGGCTCGCTACCGCCTGCGCGCGAGCACCGTCCGCGCCGCGCGGAGATCGCGGACCGACACCGACCCGCGGACCACCCTGGTGATCGTTCCCGCGCATGTCTCGATGGTCGCCCACTCGGTGCCGCGGACGGTGGCCACGCTGTCGTACCCGTGCGTGCGGAAGCGGCCGCGGTGGTCCTTGCCCCACAGCGTGCGTCGCTTCCGCTTGGCGATGGCGCCGTCCGGTGCGCCGGCGAGGGCGGCGAGCCGGGGGACGGCCGCCCGCGGGCACCCGGCCGGCACGGTGCGGTCCGTGGTGAGCGTGACCATGGCGGCCCGCCGGGACTGGCCCACCGTGAACCGGCCGGCCCAGAACTCGCCCTCCTGGGTGCCCGCGCGCAGTGCGGTTCGCAGCCGCACGCGGCCGTGCCGGGCATCGATCCTGCTGCCCACGGGGATCTGCCCGCCGCGTGCCGCGAGCGGCAGCCATCGGCGCGAGCCGGGCAGCCGGATGGTGACCGTCCCGGCAAGCGGGGTCGCGATGACGGATCGCCCGAGGACCGGCTGCACGGTGGGAGGGGCCGGGGGAGCGTCCGCGGGCGCGTCGGCGGTGGTGAACGCCGCCGTGGTGGTGACCGCCGTCCCGGCCGCGTTCACCGCGACGAACTGGTAGCGGTAGGTCGTGGCGGGCAGCAGCCCGCCGATCCGGGCGGTCACCGTCGCGCCGGGCCCGGCGTCCGCCGCGAGGGTGCCGGAGTCGCCGAACGATCCGAACGCGTCCGTGGGGCCGAACCGCACGTGCCATTCGGTCTCCAGCCCGTTCGGGTTCACGGGCACCGTCACGGTGGCGTCCCGGACGCCGGGGGCCACGGCCGGTGTCCCGGCCGCCGGGGCGTTCGCCGTGGGAGCGCCCGTGGGGTCGATGCGCGATACGCGCGCCGGGCTGGCGCGGCCCACGAACCAGATCCGGCCGAGCGTGTCGGGCGCAATGCCCTCCGGCGCGACCCCGGTGCCCAGCGACGGGATCATCTCGATCGCCCCGTCGGTCCCGATCGAGCCCACCCGGTTGCCGTCGCGCAGCGTGAACCACACCCGGCCGGCGCCGGATGCGATCCCGGCGGGCGCCGCCCCGACGGGCAGGCCGGCGGTGAACCGGGTGATGGTGCCCGTGGCCGGCTCCACCCGGGCGATCGCACCGGGGCCGCCCTGCAGCGTCACCCAGAGGTTCCCGTCCGGTCCGGCCGTGATCTGCTCCGGGGCGTCACCGGCCGACAGGCCGGCGGTGAACTCGGTGATGACGCCGGCGGTGGTGATGCGGCCCACGGCGGGGAGGTCCTTCAGGGTGAACCACAGGTTCCCGTCGGGGCCGGCCGCGATGTCGGTGGGCGACATGCCCGGCGTGAGGCCCGCGGTGTACGAGCTGAGCGTGCCGGTGGTGGTGCTGCGGCCGATGCCGCCGCCGTTGCCGGTGTATGTGAACCACAGTGCCCCGTCCGGCCCGGACGCGATGCCGCCCGGCGTCGCCATGGGCGCGGTGAGCGTGTAGGTCGAGGGGAACCCGCCCACCACGCTGAACCGGTAGATCTCGCTCCGGTCATGGCCGGTGACCCACATCCAGTGTCGGGTCCGGTGACGATGTCCCAGGGGTTCGCATCCGGCGGGATGCCCGTGTATCGGGATGCCACCCCGGCGGATGTGATGCGCCCGATCTTCCCGGCGTCGGCGCCGTAGGTGAACCACATGGTGGTTCCATCCGGTCCGGCCGTGATGTTGCGCGGAAGGCCGGTGGCGGTGACGCCCGCGGTGTGGTCGGTGATGGTGGGCAGCGCAACGGCCTGCGCCGGCAGGGCGGCGGCGATCGCGGCGGCCACCGCCAGGACGTGAGGGCGCACGCGCACCCCCGGTGTGTCGGCACCGCGCCGTGCCATCGTGAGGCCCACGGACCGCCGACCCGCCGGGGGAGGACCGCGTTCGGGCGTGTCGTACGCTCATCCGATGATCCGACGACTTCTCGTGGGCGCCGCCGCGACCGCCCTGCTGGCCGTCGCCGGACCGGCCTCCGCCGCGACCCCGCCGTTCGTGGGCGGAATCACCCCGCTGTCGCAGGCCGCCCGGGAGCGGATGACCCCGTCGGTGTGGCGGCCCGGCTGCCCCGTCGCCCTGGGCCGGCTCCGGGCGGTGCTGGTG
>LNFL01000063.1 GCA_001464275.1 Actinobacteria bacterium Ga0077560
CGAGATCTCGGTCCTGCGCGAGATGGCCGAGGCCTGCGCGCTGGAGATCGGCCGCCAGGAGGTCCGCACCCAGACCGAGGCTGCGCTGCGCGGCGACCTCATCCGCGAGCTGATGGCCGGGGAGGCGGTGAGCCGCGACTCCCTCGTGCGCCGTGCGCGGCACCTGGGCGCCGACCTGGCCGCGGGAGCGGTCGCGATGCTGGGCAAGCTCGAGGACCCGCACGATCCGGGCCGGATGATCACCGACGAGCGCCTGGCCCGCCGGTTCCTGCAGCAGACCCGCGCGGTCCTGGACATGCACTGGCCCCGTGCGCTGGTGGACTGGGACGACGGGCGCCTGCTGGTGCTGCTGCCGGGCCCGCGCGAGCAGGACGACGCCCAGCGCGAGGAGGTGGAGCGCAAGGCGCACACCCTCTCCGGCCGGCTCATCGCCGCCACCAAGGAGACCGTGCCCGGGCTGGCTCTCGCGCTTCACGCCGGAGCCCGAGCGCCTGGGCGCCGCGCTGGAGGAGGCCGGCCTGGCCCTCTCGATCGGTGAGCGCCTGGGCCGGATGGGCGACGTGGTCACCTTCGAGGAGACCGGCACCTACAAGCTGCTGTTCCAGATCTTCGCCGACCGTCCGGAGGAGCTGGCCGGGTTCTACGACCAGACCCTTGGCCCGCTGGTGCGGTACGACGAGCAGTACCAGACCGAGCTGGTCACGACGCTGGCGACGTACCTGGAGTTCGACTGCAACCTGGCGGCCACGGCCAGCACGCTGTTCACGCACCGCCACACCGTGCGCTACCGGCTGGACCGCATCGCCGAACTCTGTGGCCTCGACATCGGGCGCACCGACGACCGCGAGAAGCTGAGCCTCGGCCTCAAGGCCATGCGCCTGCTGGGACGCAAGGTGCCCACGCCCATCGCCAAGGAGGGCGGCGGGCGCGCCAAGCGCTGACCGTCAGGCCATGCGGTACCCGGATCCCCTGACGGTCCGGATGCGGTCGGCGCCGACCTTCCGCCGCAGGTAGCGGATGTAGACCTCCACCACGTTGCTGCCGGGGTCGAAGTCGAACCCCCACACGCGGTCCAGCAGCTCCTCGCGCGAGCGGATGGAGCCCGGGTGCCGCATGAGCGCCTCCAGTAGCGCGAACTCCCGGGCGGAGAGCTCCTGCTCCCCGTGGTCCGGGGTGCGGACCCGGCGGGTCCGCAGATCCAGCCGCAGGTCGTCGTGGACCAGCTCCTGCACCTCGACCCGCCCCGCGGTGCGCAGGCGTGCCCGCACGCGCACCAGCAGCTCCTCGAAGGCGAACGGCTTGGTCACGTAGTCGTCGGCGCCCCGCTCGAATCCCAGCACCTTGTCGGCAACCTCGTCGCGGGCGGTCAGCACGATCACCGGCATCCGGTGGCCCTCTCCGCGCATCGTCGAGAGGACCTCGAACCCGTCGATGTCGGGGAGGCCCAGGTCGAGGACCACCAGGTCCGGCGCCCCCGCGCGCACCGCGGCGAGTGCGGCGGCGCCATCGGCGGCCACCTCGACGGTGTACCCGGCGGCGCGCAGGCCCCGCTGCACGAAGACCGCGATGCAGGACCCTGCTCATGCCTCGCTCCTCTCGTGGAGTTCCTCGGTGACCGGGATGCGGATCTCGAAGCACGCACCCCGGCCGTCCGCGGGCAGCAGTTCGATGCTGCCGCCGTGCGCCTCGGCGATGGCCCTGGCGATCGCCAGCCCCAGCCCGGAGCCGTTGACGCGGCGCTCGGGGCCGCGGGCGTGCCGCTCGAAGATCCGCTCGCGCTCCTCGGGGGGCACCCCGGGCCCGGAGTCGGCGACCCACAGCACGGCGTGGTCGCCGCGCAGCTCGGTGCCCACCACGACCGGCATCCCGGGCGGGGAGTAGCGCGCGGCGTTGGTCGCCAGGTTGAGCGCCGCCTGGGTGAGCCGCTCGGCGTCGGCGAGCACCACGCCCGCTCCGGGCCGGGCGCGCCAGACGGGGCCGGGAAGGCCCTCGGCCCGCCGGACGACCCCCACGGCGAGGTCGGCGAGGTCGACGGGTCCGATCCGTAGGAAGTCGGGACGCTGGGAGCGTGCCAGCACGACGAGGTCGTCCACCAGCCGCGACATGCGGTCGACCTCTTCCTGGACCATCCCGAGCACCTCGTCGCGCTCCTCCTCCGGCACCAGCCCCTGCCGGACCTGCTCGAGGTTCCCGCGGATCACGGTGAGGGGGGTGCGCAGGTCGTGGCCGGTGTCGGCGAGGAACACCCGCTGCGTCTGCAGCGCATCCTCCAGCCGGTCCAGCAGCGCGTTGAACGTGCGCACCAGCGTGGCGATCTCGTCCCGTCCACCCGGGTCCGCAAGGCGTTGCGAGAGGTCGTGCTCGCTGATGGAGCGCGCAGTGGCGGCGGCGACGCGCAGTGGCCGCAGGAGGCGCCCCGCGACCCACCAGGATGCGATGGCCACCAGGAGCACGGACAGCGCGGTGAACGCGACGAGCGTCCTGAGCGCGTCGTCCACCTGATCGCGCTGGCGGTCGGTGAAGACCGCCACGATGAACGTGCCGTCCCGCCGGCCGTCGCGCAGCACGGGAACGGCCAGGGCCAGGGCGGGACCGGCCGTCGTGGTGAGCGACCGGATCCGCACGTCCCCATCGTCGGTGGTGAGCGCGTCCAGCAGCGGGCCGTCCGCGCCCAGGCGCATCCCGTCGGCGGGTACCGCGGACTCGACGACCCGGCCGCGGGCGTCGGTGACCACCACCACCTCGTCCGGCTCCAGCACGGACCGCTCCAGAAAGCGCCGTCCCGCGGCGACGATGTCGCCGTCCACTCGGCGGCCCCGCTCGTCCCGCCCCAGCGACAGGAACCGGCGGAACTCCTGGTACTCCTGCGCGAGGGCGTCGGATGCCCGGTCCTCGAGCTGATCGAGCAGCACCGTGCGCACACCCGCCACGACAAGCACGCCGGCCAGGGCGGTCACGGCCACCAGTGCGGTGGCGAGGCGCAGGCGGGTGGACGACAGCGACGCCCCCAGGCCCGAGGCCCGCCGCCCCGCCGGCGGCGGCGTGTCAGTCATCGTCCCCGCCATCGTCGTCCCCGGCATCGTCTCCGTCGTCGTCATCGGCGGGCGCCGGCGCCGGAGCCGGAGCCGGCGTGGGGGCGGGGGCCGGGGCGGGCGCGGGCCGTGCGGGGGTGCGCGGCGGGGGTGCGGGCTGCGCCGGGGTGCGCGGCGTGGGCGCGGGCCGGGTCGGGGTGCGCACGGGAGGGACTGGCGCGGGCGCCGGCGTGGACGGGCGGGGGGCGGGTGCCCGCGGGGTTGCCGGGGCCGTGCGGGTGCTGGTCCGCACCCGGGGTGCCGGGCGGACGGTCGTCGTGCGTGGCCTGGTGGGTGACGTCTCCGCCGCGGGCGTGGTGAGGACGATCGGCCCCAGATCCCGGTCCGCGGTCGCCGAACCGCAGCCGGCGACCACCGTCGCCAGCGCGGCGAGCGCGATCACGATCGCGGCGGTTGCAACCCGCGGGAGCAGCCTCATCGTGGCGGGAACGTCACGCCGGCGACGCCCGACAGGACGGTCGCGAGTTCGCGGAGGGAGGGCCGGCCGGCCGGCTCGGGCGACAGGCACGCATCCAGGGCGTCCGGCAACGGACCCCGCATCCGCCGCAGGCGGCGCACCGGGGGCGCGACGCCCCGCAGCTGCGGCGTGTCGGTGTCCACGCCGGGGAAGGCGGCACTCCCGGTGAGCACCTCGAACAGCACCGTGCCGATGCCCCACATGTCGGCCGCCGGCCCCACCTCGCCGCCCCGCGCCTGCTCGGGCGCCATGTAGCACCAGGTCCCCCGCCCCGCGCGCATGCGTCCCGGGGCGCGGGCGACGCTCAGGTCGATGAGCACGGCACGGCCGGCCTCCGCCACCACGTTCGCGGGTTTCAGGTCGAGGTGCAGGAGGCCATGGTGATGCAGATGCCGCACCGCCGCCAGCAGGTGCAGCCCCAGCCAGGCGACGTCCGTGGCGGCCGCGGGACGCTCCGCGGTGTCCACCAGGTGCCCCACGGTCTGGCCGGTGAGGGTCTCCAGCACCACGTAGGGCATGGGGCCGGCATGCACCTCCCAGGCGCGCACGATGTGCGGGTGGGCGATGCGGCACAGCAGCGTGCCCTCACGCAGCAGCCGGCGACGGGCGACGGCATCATCCCGGCGGTCGGGCCGCGGGGTCTTGAGCACGCACCGGCACCACCGCTCCTCGTCCCAGGCGTCGAACACGTCGTAGACATTGCTGCGGTGGAGTCGTCCGAGCACGCGGAACCGGCCGTCGATCACCGTCCCGCGCCGCGGGCCGCCGCGGGCGCTCATCGCGCGGTCTCCACCAGGCGCCCGCCCTCGAGCCGCACGACGCGATCGGCCCAGGCGATGGTCTCGGGGTCGTGGGTGATGACGATCGTCGTCCGGCCGGAGACCAGCCGTCGCAGCGGCCCGCGCAGGTGCGCGCGCGCCGCGGAATCGAGTCCCGTGGTGGGCTCGTCCAGCACGAGCACGGGGGCGTCGCGCAGCAGCGCCCGCGCGATCGCCAGCAGTTGCCGCTGCCCGCCCGACAGCCGCCGGCCCCGCTGCCCGACGACGGTGTTCCACCCGTCCGGGAGCGCATCGATGAACCCGGCGGCCCCGGCGTCCTCCGCAGCCGCGCGCAGCTCGGGATCGGTTGCGTCCGGTCGGCCCAGTGCGATGTTCTCGCGCACCGTGCCATGGAAGACCAGCGTTTCCTGCAGCAGCACCGTCACGTTGTCCCGCAGGGACGCCAGCCGCAGGTCACGGACGTCGATGCCGTCCAGGCGCACCGCGCCGTCCTGCACGTCGTGGAAGCGGAGCAGCAGCTTCGCGATCGTCGATTTCCCGGCGCCGTTGGGACCCACGACGGCGACGACCTGGCCGGGCGCCAGCTCCAGGCTGGCGCCGTCCAGCACCGGCCGCGCCGCCCCGGGGTAGGTGAACCGCACGCCTTCGAGGCGAACACCACCCACCGCGCGCCGCAGGTGGTGCCCGTCGGCGGGGTCCCGCACCTCCGGCTCGTCGTCGAGCAGCTCGATCACGCGCTCGGCGGCGGCCGCCGCGGAGAACACCGACGTCGCCAGGCCGCCCAGCTCCCGCACCGGGCCGTACAGCTGCGTGACGTAGGTGATGAAGACCAGCAGCCCGCCGAGGGTGAGGCGTCCCTCGGCGACCGCCCAGGTGCCCATCCCGATGACCACAAGGGCCACGGCCAGCTCGATGAGGTCCACCAGGGGCGTGAACAGGGCCCGGATGCGGGCGGCGGCCAGCTCGGCGCACAGGATGCCATGCCCCTCCTGCCGGAAGCGGGCGGTCTCGGCGTCCTGGCGGTTGTGCGCCTGCACGAGGGCCGCGTTGGCGAGTCGCTCCTCCGCGATGGCGGCAAGGGCGCCACCCCGCCGTCGCGCCTCCCGGGACACGCTCCGGATCCGGCGTGAGAAGCGGCCGGCCAGCATCCACAGCAGCGGTGCCGCCACCAGCGCGACCACCGCCAGCAGCCAGTCCAGGTAGACGAGGATGGCCACGAACACGACGATGCGCACGGCGGCGGACAGGGCCTCGGTGACCCCGGACAGCACGATGGTCTCGACGGCGTCCACATCGGAGGTGACGCGCGTGAGGGTGTCGCCCGCCCGGCGGCGCTCCAGCGAGTCGGGGGTGGTGCGCTGCGCGTGCCCGAACACCCGCGTGCGCAGGTCGAGCACGAACCGCTCGCCCACCCACGCCGCCAGGTACTCGTCGACGAACGACAGCACCCCCCGGGTGACCACGATGCCGATGGTGACCGCCGCGATCCATCCCAGGGGGCCCAGATCGCGGGGCACGAGCACCTCGTCGACCACCAGCTTGAACATCCAGATCTCCGCGGCCTCGACCACCGGGATCACCAGGGCGACCAGCAGCGCCACCCCGATCCAGCCGCGGTACGGGCGGGCGTCCGGCCAGAATCGGCGGAAGACGGTCACCAGCCGCAGCGCGGGGGCGGCGTCCACCAGCTCGCCGCCCGGGGCGCCCATGTGCCGATGGCCCCGGGGGCTCCGGGGCCATCGGCCGTCAGTTTGGGAGGGCGAGCTCACCCGGTGGGTCAGGTGTTGGAGTTCCGGCGCACCACGCGGCGGCGACGCGCGGGCCGGCGCCTGCGACGCCGCTTGGGCCGGTCGCTGTCGTCGTTGGACAGGGCGCGGGCGCTCGATCGTGCCGGGAGCACCTGGGTGAACTTGAGGGCCATGTCACTGCTCCTTGGTCGTTTCCAACCCGCCGGCGTCGTGTCCGGCGATGTGACCAAGGCTCCCGCGCCCGGATTGGGCGACGGTGAGATCCGGATGAGAGTCCTCTCATCCGGGCGAGTGCCCTAACCGGCGGCGGTCTCCTGTTCCAGGATGAGCTTCAGCGCGCTCTGCTGACCCCGGGCCATCGGGCCGGGCCGGCCGTCGCCCACCGGGCGGCCGTCGATGGACGTGACGGCCACCACGCCGCGCAGCGCGCTCACCAGGACCACCTCCTGGGCGGCGGTCCACTCCTCGCGCTCGGCGGCCCGCTCCCGGATGCCCGGGATGAGCGACATCATCACCTCGCGTCCCACGCCCGGCAGCAGGCCGCGCGCGGGCGCGGTGAGCACCTCGCCGTCGGAGGTGCGCACGAACACCGATGCGGTCGTGGATTCGCCCATCCGCCCGTCGTCGTCCAGCAGCAGCGCCGCGTCGACGCGGGCCTCGCGGGCCTTGCGGTCGGCCCATGACCACATCGCCCGGCTCGCCGTCTTGTGCTGGGCGGTGAACAGGTCGGGGCGCCAGCTGCCCGGCATGGTGATCGCCGTGGCCGTGGCCGGCTCCATCCCCAGGGGCTCCACCGCGTCGGCCTCCACCCACAGGGTCGGCGCGGCGCTCACCGCCACCCGCACCCGCAGGTCGCCGCGGCCGGCGGCGGCGACGGCCTCGCCGATCTCCCGGCGGATCTCCGCCTCGGCCGGCAGGCCGGGCATGTCGAGGTCGCGCGCGCTCTCGGCGAGCCGCGCGAGGTGCCGGTCCAGCCGGAACACGACGCCGTTGCGCGCCCGCATGGTCTCGATGAGCCCGTCCCCGGCCCGCGCGAGCGGATCGTCCACCGACAGGGCCGCCTCGTCCGGGGCCACCCGCCGGCCGTTCACCCTCACGACGCGCATCCGACCGCCTTCATGAACGGCGCGGCCTTCGCCATCGCCTCGAGATGTTCGGCGGCGGGATCCGAATCCCAGGTCACCGCGCCGCCGCTCCAGTAGTTCACCTCGCCGCGCGCGAGCCACGCGGTCCTGATGAGCACGCTCGACTCGATGGAGTGGTCGCGGCCCACGACGACCAGACTGCCATACGCCGGACCGCGGCTCACCGGCTCCAGCTCGCGGATGACCTCCATGGCCCGCACCTTCGGGCAGCCGGTCACCGACCCGGCCGGGAACACGGCGCGCAGCACGTCCCGGGGGCTCACCCCGGCGGCGAGCTCGGCACGCACGCGGCTCACCATGTGCTCCACGTAGCCGGTGCGCAGCGGGACGCAGAAGTCCGGCACGGACACGCCGCCCGTGCGGGCCACGCGGCCCAGGTCGTTCCGCACCAGGTCGATGATCATCACGTGCTCGGCGCGGTCCTTCGCGCTGGCCGCCAGCTCCGCCCCGGCCCCCAGGGGCGCGGTGCCCTTGATGGGCTCGCTCACCGCGACGCCGTTGCGCACCGCCAGCATCCGCTCCGGTGAAGCGGACACCAACGTGCCCTCCGGCAGCCCCAGGTAGCCGCGGTGGGAGCTTGGCCCGGCGGCGGCCCACAGCCGCGCGGCGAACGTGATGGGGTCGGCGGTCCAGGGTGCACGGAGTCGTTGTGCGAGGTTCACCTGGTAGCAGTCGCCCGCCCGGACGTGCTCGCGAATGCGCTGCACCCGTTCGCGGTAGGCGCAGGGCGGCAGCGACGACGCCGGCGCCGGCCCGGGCGCCTCCAGGGGTCCAGGATCCAGCGGGTCGCCGCTGCGCTCGGCCAGGCGCACCAGCTCCCGGGCCGCCTCGGGCCGCCCGATGCCGATCACCTCACACGCCCCGCCGCGGCTCACGGCGGCGATGGTCTCGTACCGGCACAGCACCGCCACGGGCGGGCCGCCCGGGTCGCTCCGTGGCGCCGGAAGCCGCTCCACCGTGCCGCCCAGGTCGTACGAGAGCAGCCCGATCCACCCGCCGGCCGGCGCGAAGGCGCGGTCGGCCCGGCCCTCGGCCAGCGCGTCCCACACGGCGGGCCCCCGGACGACCTCCACCGGGTCGGCCGCCACGATCATCCGGCCGCCGTGGGCGGCCATCACCGGGTACGGACGGTCCGCCAGGTGGGCGAGCAGACGTTCCGGTACGACGCGGCGGCCCACGTGGCGGGCGCCCATCCGGGCCGGGTGTGTGAGAATGGCCGCCTGTCCGGCGGCGTCAGCGTCCTCCGGCACGAGGCCACCGTACCAGCGCGCCCGATGGGGGAGCACCCGATGCGTCAGACGATCGCGTTCCAGGCAACCGCCTTTGACATGCAGGCGGTCCAGGTCGATGGAGACCCGGACGAGCAGAACCCCGACCCGGACGCCGTGCCCGTCGCCGTGCTGGTGTTCCAGTCGGGTCAGAACGTGGTGCTCACCGTGCCGCTGTCCAGCTCGGACGCGGAGAACATGATGAACGCGTTCACCGAGGCCGAGCCGCACCGCGGGCAGATGCCCGAGGGCATGCAGTGGGAGCCGCAGCCGTCCGGCCTGCCGGAGGGCCTGTTCTGGATGCTCTCGCCGGCCGTGGTGGGCATCGCGGTGACCCCGCCGCAGAACACCCCCGACGGCGTCGTGCCGCACTGGACGCTCGCGTTCGACGACCCCGAGGGCAGCCAGGTGCAGGTCGCGGTCAGCGACGCCATGTGCGTCCAGGTGGTCCGCAGCCTCGCCCAGGCCGCCCACGGCGAGCTGGGTGACGGCGAGCAGAACGGGGACGGCGGCTCGGCCGAGTAGTGGGATGCGGGGCGCCGCGCCCACCGGGCGCGGCATAGTCCCCCGCATGGAAATCGGTCTCTACACCTTCGGGGACGTCGTCCCCGCGCCCGGCGACACGCGCGCCGCCACGCAGCGGCGCTACCGGGAGCTCATGGAGGAGATCGAGCTCGCCGACCGCGTCGGGCTCGACGTGTTCGGCGTGGGCGAGCATCACCGCCCGGACTTCCCGGTGTCGGCGCCCGTCGTGGTCCTCGCGGCCGCCGCGAGCCGCACCGAGCGGATCCGCCTCACCAGCGCGGTCACCGTGCTGAGCTCCGAGGACCCGGTGCGCGTGTTCCAGCAGTACGCCACCCTCGACATGCTCAGCGGCGGTCGTGCCGAGATCATCGTGGGGCGCGGGTCGTTCATCGAGTCGTATCCGCTGTTCGGCTACGACCTGGACCACTACGACGCCCTCTTCGCCGAGAAGCTCGACCTGATTCTCAAGCTCGGCGAGAGCGAGCGCATCACCTGGCACGGGCGACACCGCCCGTCCATCGAGGACCGCGGCGTCTACCCCCGGCCGCTGCAGGACCACATCCCCATCTGGATCGCCGTGGGCGGGACGCCGGCCTCGGTGGCGCGCGCCGGGCGCCTCGGCGTGCCCCTCGCGATCGCGATCATCGGCGGCATGCCCGAGCGCTTCGCGCCTCTGGTGGGCCTGTACCGCGACGCGGCCCGCGAGGCCGGCCACGACGCCGACGCCCTGCCGGTCGGGATCAACTCGCTGGGCCTCGTGGCGGACACCACCGAGTCAGCCGCGGACCTCTTCTACGGCCCCTACAAGACCGTGATGGACCAGATCGGCCGTGAGCGCGGCTGGGGTGCCCTCACCCCTCACCAGTACGACATGCTGCGCGGCCCGCGGGGCGCCCTGGTGGTGGGCAGTCCGGAGGACGTGACCGCGAAGATCCTGTTCGAGCACGAGCACTTCGGGCACGAGCGGTTCCTGCTGCAGACCTCCATCCAGGGCCTGCCCCACGAGGCCGCGCTGCGGTCCATCGAGCTGCTGGGCACGGAGGTCGCCCCCGCCGTGCGGCGGGCCCTGGGCGACTAATTGCCGCAAAACCCCGGGATGATGTGGTAATTATCCCCGGCGCGGCCTGGCCGCCCCGACCCCTCACAGCCACATCACACACCGGAAGGGCACGCCCAATGAGCAGCGGTACCGAGTGGAGGCGGCGTCTCATCGACCGCATGCCCGAGGATCTCGCCGAGGAGATCGACGTCTTCGAGGCCCAGCTGGAGCTGCGGCGGCAGGGGCGCGTCGACGAGCGGGTGTTCGCCGAGACGCGTCTGCGCCGCGGTGCCTACGGGCAGCGGTACGACAACGGCCTGCGGCACGACGGCGAGTCCCAGAAGCGCCTGGCCTTCTCGTCCGACCTCACCAAGGGCCCGGACACGTTCTTCGACGCGCCCGGAATGCTGCGCATCAAGATCCCGTACGGGGGCGTGACGCCGGAGCAGCTCGACGTGCTGGCCGAGTGCGCGGAGGAGTACTCCGACTCGATCCTGCACATCACCACCCGCCAGGACGTGCAGCTGCACTTCATCCACCTGGAGGACACGGTCAACACGATGCGCCGGCTGGCCTCGGTGGACATCACCACCCGTGAGGCCTGCGGCAACGGCGTGCGGAACATCACCGGCTGCCCGCTGGCCGGATGCTGCAAGACCGAGAGCTTCGACGTGAGCCCCTACGCGGACGCGATGTTCCGCTTCCTGCTGGGGCACCCCGACTGCCAGGACTTCGGCCGCAAGTTCAAGATCGCGTTCTCCGGCTGCAAGGAGGAGGCCTGCGGCCTGGTGATGATGCACGACTTCGGCGCCATCGCCGAGGTGCGCGACGGCAAGCGCGGGTTCTCCATCTGGGTGGGCGGGGGCCTCGGCACGACCCCGTACCAGGCGAAGCCCATCTACGAGTGGGTTCCGGTGGAGCAGCTGCTGCCCATCTCCCAGGCCATCGGCCGGGTCTTCGGGCGGCTCGGCGAGAAGAAGAACCGCAACCGCGCGCGGATCAAGTTCCTCATCGCGAAGCTCGGCGAGGAGGAGTTCCGCCGGCTCATCGACGCGGAGCTGGCGATCCTGCCGCACGACGACCGCTGGACCTCCTACCTGCCCGGCGCGGAGGCGTGGCAGGACGCGCCGGTGAAGCCCGGGGCGCCGCTGAACGGCGCGGCGCTGCCCGAGGGCTTCGCGGAGTGGCGGCGCACGAACGTGTACGACCAGAAGCAGGCCGGCTACTGCATCGTGACGGTCGCGCTCCCGCTGGGCGACATCACCTCCGAGCAGACCCGCCTGCTGGCCGACATCGCGCGCAAGTACGTGGGCGACAACGTCCGCACCACGGTCGAGCAGAACATCGTGCTGCGGTACGTCGCCGAGCACGACCTGCCCGCCGTGTACCAGGAGCTCACGGCCATCGGCCTGGGTGAGGGCGGCGCCGGGACGATCCTGGACATCACCTCCTGCCCCGGCACCGACACCTGCAAGCTCGGCATCTCCGCCTCGCGCGGCCTGGCCGGCGAGCTGCGCACCCGTCTGGCCGCGGCCTCGTGGACCGCGGACGCCGCGGTGGAGGGCCTGAAGATCAAGATCAGCGGCTGCTTCAACAGCTGCGGGCAGCACCACGTGGCCGACATCGGGTTCTTCGGCAACAACCGGAAGGTGGACGGCTACAGCGTCCCGCACTTCCAGGTGGTGCTGGGCGGCAAGTGGCAGGAGAACGCCGGCAGCTACGGCATGGCCGTCGGCGCGATCCCCAGCAAGCGCATCCCGGAGGTCGTCCAGACGATCACCACGCGCTTCGCGGCCGACCGGAACGGCGACGAGTCGTTCCAGGAGTGGATCGCCCGCCTGGGCAAGAAGGAGATCGCCGCCTTCCTGGCCGAGTACAAGGCCGTCCCGTCGCACGACGAGGACCGCAGCTTCTACGTCGACTGGGGCGACGCCCGCGAGTACTCGGTGGGCGACATCGGCATCGGCGAGTGCGCCGGCGAGGTCATCTCCAGCACCACGCTGGAGCTCACCGCCGCCGAGGCCGAGGCGTTCGAGGCGCAGGTCGCGCTGGAGGACGGCGACGCGGCGCGCGCCGACGAGCTCGCGTACAGCTCCATGCTGCTCGCGGCATGGGCGCTGGTCCGCACCGAGTGGTTCGACGTGCCGCAGGAGCCGGACGTGGTGGTGAAGGAGTTCAAGGAGCGCTTCGTCGACACCCAGCGCTTCGGCACCGGGCAGCGCGCCGGCTTCGCCCGCCCGCTGTTCGAGCGCCACGCCGAGGGCGCGCCCGCGACGCCCAACGCCGAGCTGGCCCGCATCCTCGCCAGCGAGGCGCAGCTGTTCATCGACGCCGTCCACCAGTTCGAGATCCGCGAGGCCGGCGCGACCGGCGCCGTGGTCTAGGGAGACCCGCACATGGCTGACATCACCAACGACATCCACCGGATCGCGGTGAAGCTCCCCCTGGCGGACCCCGACGGCTTCGATGTGGACGCGGTCATCCCCGCGTTCCACGGCTGGATCCGCGAGGGCAACGTCGCCGACGGCCTGCTCATCGACGTGGCGGACTACAAGCACGTCCCGGACGGACCGGGGATCATGCTCATCGGCCACGAGTGGGACCGCTCGGTGGACTACGGCTACGGCACCGCCGGCGTGCTCTCGGTCGCCAAGCGCGGCCTGGAGGGGGACCTCGTGACCCGCATCCGGACGGTTGCCGCGGACGCCTACCGCACCGCCGCCACCCTCGCGCGGCCGGAGTGGGTGGGTCCGTCCGCCGAGGTGCGCACCGACGTCGTGGAGGTCCAGTTCCTGGACCGCCTCAACGCGCCGAACACCCCGGAGACCCTCGCGGCGGCCGCACCGGCCATCGCGGAGGCCCTGGCACCCCTCGGCGAGGTGGGCAGCCCCGAGCAGCTGGGCGACGAGCGCCGCCCGTTCCGCGTGCGCCTCACCCTCGGCTCCGGCGCGACCGCGTCGGAGCTCGCCGCGTCCCTCTCGTAAGGACGAACCCGCCTCATGGGTCCCGGCGCCACGCCGGGACCCATGGAGCCCTCAAGCCGAAAGCCCCGGCGTTCGATACCTCAGGGACGGATGCGTCCCGCGTGGGGCGACCCCGTGTCCCCCACCACGGAGCCATCCTTGAGGACCCCCCTCCGCATGCTCACCGGAGCGCTCCTGTCGGCGTGCGTCGTGAGCGCCCCGGCGCTCGGCGCCCTCCCGCAGCAGTCCGGGTCGGTGGACCTGCTCACCCAGGCCAACCTGCGCATCGACGGTGCCGTCGCGAGCGACCAGGCGGGATACGCCATCGCCCCCGCCGGGGACGTGAACGGTGACGGCCGGGACGACGTCGTCGTCGGCGCCCGGCAGTCGGACAACAACGGCACGGACTCGGGGTCGGCGTATGTGGTGTTCGGGTCCGCGTCCCCGCTGGACGTGGATCTGGCGGCCCTGGGGGCCGCGGGGTTCCGGATCGACGGGGCCGCCGCGAACGACCGTGCCGGCATCGCCGTCGGCGGTGCCGGGGACGTGAACGGTGACGGCCGGGACGACGTGGTCGTCGGTGCCGACGGGGCGGACAACAACGGCCGGGGCGCCTCGGGGTCGGTGTACGTGGTGTTCGGGTCGGCGTCCCCGGTGGATGTGGAGCTGGGGGCCCTTGGGTCGGCGGGGTTCCGCATCGACGGGGCCGCCGCGAGCGATCAGGTGGGGTCCTCCGCGACGGGTGCAGGGGATGTGAACGGTGACGGCCGGGCCGATGTGGTCGTGAATGCCCGGCTCGCGGACAACAACGGGCGTTCGGACTCGGGCTCGGCGTACGTGGTGTTCGGGTCGGTGTCCCCGGTGGATGTGGATCTGGCGGCCCTGGGGTCGGCGGGGTTCCGCATCGACGGGGCCATCACGTTCGATCAGGCGGGCTTCTCCGTGGCGGGTGCAGGGGATGTGAACGGTGACGGCCGGAATGACGTGATGGTGGGCGCGCCCGGGGCGGACAACAACGGCCGCGGCGTCTCGGGGTCGGCGTACGTGGTGTTCGGGTCGGCGTCCCCGGTGAACGTGGATCTGGCGGCGCTGGGGTCGGCGGGCTTCCGCATCGACGGGGCCGCCGCGACCGACGAGGCGGGACGCTCGGTCGCGGATGCGGGTGATATGAACGGTGACGGCCGTGACGACGTGGTCGTGGGCGCCCGATCGGCGGACAACAACGGGCGTTGGGACTCGGGGTCGGCGTACGTGGTGTTCGGGTCGGCGTCCCCGGTGGATGTGGATCTGGCGGCGCTGGGGTCGGCCGGCTTCCGCATCGACGGGGCTGCCGCGATCGACGTCGCCGGCACCTCGGTCGCGGCGGCCGGTGATGTGAACGGTGACGGCAGGGACGATGTGGTCGTGGGCGCCCGGCAGTCGGACATCAAGGGCACGGACTCCGGGTCGGCGTATGTGGTGTTCGGGTCGGCGTCCCCGGTGGATGTGGACCTGGCGGCCCTGGGCTCGTCGGGGTTCCGCATCGATGGGGGCGCCGGTGGTGATCTGGCAGGGTGGGCCGTGGCGGGCGCTGGTGACCTGAACGGGGACGGCCGGGATGACGTGATCGTCGGCGCGAGTCAGGCGGACAACAACGGCCGCAACAACTCCGGTTCGGCGTACGTGACCTACGGGTTCGGGGCGCCGGAGGCCACCTACGGCGTGCTCTCGGGGACCGTCGGCCAGGCGGTCACCCCCCTGGCCCCGACCGGTGTTGCCCGCACCGGCACACCGAGCTTCGCGGTGACCCCGGCGCTGCCGGCGGGCCTGAGCCTGGACCCCGGGACGGGTGTGATCTCCGGCACTCCTGTTGCCGCGCTCGCCACGACGACCTTCACGGTGACCATGACCGACCTGGCGGGGTCGGTGGCGGCGCCGTTGCAGGTGAGCGTGACCGGGCCCCCGCCCCCGCCATCGCCGCCGCCCGATCCCGAAGCCCCGTCGTCGCCGGAACCGGCGCCCTCGCCCGTTCCCGATCCCCCGTCGGTGCCCTCACCCGCGCCGGACACGCGCGCTCCGGTGGTCACGCTGCAGGTCCCCAAGGGCCTTCGTGCCGCGTCGGGGGTGCGGGTGCGGGTGCGCTGTGATGAGGACTGCCGTCTGGTCGCGGGTGCCGGCGGACCCACCGCCACGCGCAGCCTCGCCGCCGGACGCTGGCAGTGGGTGACGCTGCGGCTGGCCGGCTCGGCCCCGGCGGCCCGCGTCGGCGGTCGCGTGCGCATCCGGCTGGTCGCGACCGACACGGCGGGGAACCGTTCGGTGCTGACTCGCACGGTGATGACCGAGCGGCCCGTCGGTCGCGACCGGTAGGCCCTCAAGCCGTCCCGGCTGGGGGCCGATCCTCATGTGAGACGCGGACCGGGCGTCTGTCCCGTTCCCCCCGCTTCTCGGGAGTCCGCGCTATGAGGATCCGTCTGCACGTGTTCGCGGCCATCGTCGCGCTGGCCTGTGGTGGGAGCGCACCCGCCCTGGGTGCCCTTCCGCAGCAGTCCGGGTCGGTGGACCTGCTCACCCAGGCCAACGTGCGCATCGACGGCGCCGCGGCGGATGACCAATCCGGGTTCTCGGTGGCGACGGCCGGTGATGTGAACGGCGACGGCCGGGATGACGTGATCGTGGGCGCCTACTGGGCGGACAACAACGGCCGCGGCGACTCGGGGTCGGCGTATGTGGTGTTCGGGTCCGCGTCCCCGGTGAACCTGGATCTGGGCAGCCTGGGGTCGGCGGGGTTCCGCATCGACGGTGCCGTCGCAGGTGACCGGGCGGGTCGGTCGGTCGCGGGGGCGGGTGATGTGAACGGTGACGGCCGGGGTGACGTGATCGTGGGCGCGTATCTGGCGGCCAACAACGGCCGGAGCGACTCGGGGTCGGGGTATGTGGTGTTCGGGTCGAGCTCGCCGGTGAACGTGGACCTGGCGGCCCTGGGGTCGGCGGGGTTCCGCATGGACGGTGCCGCCGGAGGCGACCAGGCGGGGTACTCGGTGGCGGGGGCCGGTGATGTGAACGGTGATGGGCGGGATGACGTGGTTGTCGGCGCCCGAGGTGCGGACAACAACGGTCGCAACTCGTCGGGGTCGGGGTATGTGGTGTTCGGTTCCGCGTCCCCGGTGAACGTGGATCTGGCGGCCCTGGGGTCGGCGGGGTTCCGCATGGACGGTGCCGCCCTGGGCGACCGGACGGGGTATTCGGTCGCGGGGGCCGGTGATGTGAACGGTGACGGCCGGGATGACGTGATCGTGGGCGCGGATCAGGCGGACAACAACGGTCGCAGCGTCTCGGGGACGGCGTATGTGGTGTTCGGGTCGAGCTCGCCGGTGAATGTGGATCTGGCGGCGCTGGGGTCGGCGGGGTTCCGCATCGACGGTGCCGCCGCATTCGACAGCGCTGGGTGGTCGGTTGCGGGGGCCGGTGATGTGAACGGTGACGGCCGGGGTGATGTGATCGTGGGCGCTCAGGCGGACAACAACGGCCGCGGCAACTCGGGGTCTGCGTATGTGGTGTTCGGGTCGAGCTCGCCGGTGAACGTGGATCTGGCGGCGCTGGGGTCGGCGGGGTTCCGCATCGACGGTGCCGCCGCGAGCGACCAGGCGGGGCGGTCGGTGGCGGGGGCAGGTGATGTGAACGGTGACGGCCGGGACGACGTGCTCGTGGGCGCCCCCGGGGCGGACAACAACGGCCGCAGCGGCTCGGGGTCGGTGTACGTGACCTATGGGTTCGGGGCGCCGGCGGCCACGTATGCGGCGTTGTCGGGCACCGTCGGCGAGCCGGTCACCCCGCTCGCCCCGACCGGCGTGGCGCGCACGGGGACCCCGAGCTTCTCGGTGAGCCCGGCATTGCCGGCGGGCCTGAGCCTGGACCCGGCGACGGGTGTGATCTCCGGCACCCCCAGCGGCCCGCTCGCCACCACGACCTTCACGGTGACCATGACCGACCTGGCGGGCTCCGTTGTGGCGCCGCTGTCGGTGACCATCGCCGCGCCCGGCGGGGCCCCGGCGCCGGCGCCGCCCTCCGACCCGGACCCCCCGGCATCCCCGGCGCCCTCACCCGCGCCCGACACCCGGGCTCCGGTGATGTCGCTGCAGGTCCCCAGGGGCCTGCGTGCCGCGCCGGGGGTGCGGGTGCGGGTGCGCTGTGACGAGGACTGCCGGGTCACCGCGCACGGCGGCGGGGCGCCAGCACGGGTGACGTTGACCGCGGCCCGCTGGGAGTGGGTGACGCTGCGGCTGTCCCGGTCGGCACCGGCGGCCCGCACGGGGGGCCGTCTCCGGATCCGGCTGGTCGCGACCGATACGGCGGGGAATCGCTCGGTGCTGACCCGCATCCTCAGGACCGAGCGCCCCGACGGTCCTCACCACGGCTTCCGGACCACGCTCAAGCCACCTCTGCTGCGGGCCGATCCTCACACAAGACGCGGACCGGGCGTCTGTCCGCCCCGCTTCTCGGGAGTCCGTTCTGTGAGGATCCGTCTGCACGTGGTCGCGGCCGTCGTCGTGCTGGCCGGTTGTGTGAGCGCACCCGCTCTGGCGGCCCTTCCGCAGCAGTCCGGTTCGGTGGATCTGCTCACCCAGGCGAACCTGCGCATCGACGGTGCCGCCGCGAGCGACCAATCGGGGGAATCGGTGGCCCCGGGCGGTGACGTGAACGGTGACGGCCGGGACGATGTGGTCGTCGGCGCCCAGTGGGCGGACAACAACGGCCGCACCGACTCGGGGTCGGCGTACGTCGTGTTCGGGTCGGCCTCCCCGGTGAACGTGGATCTGGCGGC
>LNFL01000064.1 GCA_001464275.1 Actinobacteria bacterium Ga0077560
GATGCGCTCTGGCCCCTACTGGGTGGGAACCCCGGCGCACCTCATGATCATCGGATCTGCAAGCTGACGGTGATGCGAAATCCGGTCGAGCCGCCCAGCGACGGCGTCGATGTCGTGATCGGCCCAGTCGGCGCCGAGTCGTGACCAGCAGATACGGGTGTCCCCGTCGAAAGACAGGAGTCCCGCTTCATCCCCTTTGTGCCAGCCGCTCGTGGAATGAAGCTTCGGGTGCCTCTGCGCAGTGGACCTCTAGCGTCTAGCCCGTGCAGGACAGCTTCTCCATCGCCGACCACTCGATCGTCGGGTTCGATCTGGACCTGACGCTGGTCGATACGCGCCAAGCGTTCCGGGTTGCCCTCGAACGCTTGGCGCGGACGCGTGGGCATGTACTCCCCGTGCCCGAGGTCGTGGAGAGAGTTGGGCTTCCGCTTGACGAGATGTTCAGTCCGTGGCTGGATCCGGGACAGGTCGGTCATGCGGTCGCCGACATGCGGGTGAGCTTCATGACCGAGGGCCTCGCGCACCTGACAGCCATGGATGGTGCGGTCCGACTCACGCAGCGCATCCGAGCGACGGGCGGGCGGGTCATCGTCGTGACCTCACGCAGCTCGGCCGTGGCCGCTCGCTTTCTTGCCGCCTGCGGTATCGCCGCCGATGCTCTCGAGGGCGGCGTTACCGGCGCCCAGAAGAGCGCCCCCCTTCGATCCCATGGCGTCGAGGTCTACGTCGGAGACCACCCGCTCGACATGGTCGCTGCGAGGGGTGCCGGCGCGATCGCCGTCGGAGTCCTGACGGGAGCCCACTCCGTACCGGCGCTGGAAGACGCCGGCGCACACGTCGTGGTCAGCAGCCTGCTGGAGCTGACCTCACCGAATTAGAACGGGGAGGAGAGGTGGCGACCCTCAGCGGTCCCTGTGAGCCCATTCTCGCCGGCCGGTGATCCGAACCAGGGCCGGGAAGGCGAACACGACCGCGGTCAAAATGAGGATCCCGCCGACGATTGCGACGGCGCTAGTCAGGCGCGCGGCGTCCAGGGTCCAGGCATCGCGGGTCGCTCGGTGACGATCAGGGGTCGGCCGGGGGCAAGGATCGCGGCCCCCAGGAGTGCGAGGACCGCCGGCAGGAAGATGATCCCGCCGAGCATCGCGAGCAGGACGCAGAACGGCAGCAGCACGACGGAGATGGCGACGCGTGCCACACGGACCTTCGCGATCCAGACCACGCCCGCAATCGCCAGGGCAGCGATGAACCAGGCGAGGGGCACCCACCAGGCGAGAGTGCCGGCTTCCAGTGTCGGGTTCGGGCGGACGTAGGCGGCCATCACGCCGATCGCGGCCAGCGAAAACGCGGCAGGGACCCAATAGATCCGGTCGGAACGCATGGACCCACGGTAGCGCGCGCGCAACCGTATGTCGTCAAATTGGCTCGTATTCGGGTGGACGTCTGGCAGGGTTGCGGCCATGGCACACCCACCGGTCGTCTCCTCAGCCGAGGATCGGGCTGCTCACGCTGGCTTCGCCATGTCCTGCGACCCTCACGCGGGAAGGCTGCTGTCGGTCCTCGCGGCCGCCATCCCTCCCGGTGGCCGCATCCTGGAGCTCGGCACCGGCGTTGGGCTCGGCCTGGCGTGGATCGTGGCGGGACTCGACGAGCGTGCCGACGTCGCGGTGCACTCCGTGGAGATGGACACGGCGGCCGCCGGCGTGTCGGCGACCGCAGACTGGCCCGCCTGGGTCACGCTCCACGTCGGAGACGCCCTGCAACTCCTGCCGACGCTCGGTCAGTTCGATCTGATCTTCGCCGACGCCCAGGGAGGCAAGACCGAAGGGCTGGACCTCACCCTGGCCGCTCTTGCCCCAGGCGGCCAACTGCTCGTCGACGACATGTTCGAGCAGCCTGACAACCCGGTGCATCGAGCGGTGTGGCCGGCAATCCAGGCCGTCCGTCAGCGGCTCCTCGGCGACCCTTCGCTGATGGTCGCGGAGCTCGACTACGGCACCGGGATGGTCCTCTGCACCCGACGTTCATCCGCGCTTGGGACTCGCCCTCCCGCCTGATGTCCGGGCGACGCGGGTGCCCTCGAACGCCGAGTGCCCACCCCGATTGGGGCGGGCACCGTCAGGCGCTCACATCACCGTCTGCACGCCGACCTGCAGTCGCGCGCTACTGCACCAGCTCGAAGATCTTGAACATCGGCAGGTACATGGAGACCACCACGACACCCACGATCACGCCCACCATGATCATCATGAGCGGCTCGATGATCGAGGTGATGGCCTTCAGCTTGGCGGCGATCTCGTCGTCGTAGAAGTCGGCGAGCTTGTGGAGCATCTGGTCCATGGACCCGGTCTCCTCACCCACCGCCAGCATCTGGGTGACCATGATCGGGAAGACGCCGGTCTTGGCGAGCGGGGTGGCCAGCGGCTGCCCCTCGCGGACGCGCTCGGCGACCTCCTTCATGGGGTCCGACACCACGCGGTTGCCGGCGGTCTTGGCCGTGATCTCCAGGGCCGCCGGAGGCGGTGAGGGTGCCCAGGGTACGGGCGAACCGGGCGACCGCGATCTTGCGGACGATGTCGCCGATCTTCATCGGGAACCGCAGCTTGATCGTGTCCCACCGGTACTGGCCGCGGTCGGTGGCCTTCCACTTCCGGAACGCCCACAGCAGCACCGGCGGCACGAAGATGAGCAGGTACCAGTACCCGCGCATGAGGTCCGACAGCGTGATCATGAACTTCGTGAGCGGCGGGAGCTCGCCGCCCAGGTCCTTGAACATCTTCGCGAAGATCGGGATGAGGAACGCCACCATCGCGACCAGCACGAGCACCGCGAACCCGGCGATCAGCGACGGGTAGACCATCGCCGAGCGCACCGTGCGGCGCAGGGAGTCGTCCTTCTCCAGCTGGATCGCGACGCGCTCCAGCACCTCCTCGAGGTTACCGCCGGTCTCACCGGCCTGGACCATCGAGACGAAGAGGTCGTTGAAGATCTTGGGGTGCTTGGCCATCGCCTGGCTCAGCGACAGGCCGGCCTCGACATCGGACCGGATCTCGCCGATCGCGGTCTTCAGCTTCTTGTTCTGGGTCTGGTCCTCCAGCACGTAGAGGGCGCGCAGCAGCGACAGGCCTGACGACACCATGGTCGCCAGCTGCCGGGCCAGCACCGTCATCTCGGCCGGCTTGACCTTCTTGTACCGGTCGAGGATGTCCTCCACCGTCATCGGCGAGGACTTCGGGGCCACGTCCACCACGGTGAGCCCGCGGAGCCGCAGCTGCGCGGCGACCTGCGCCTTGCTCTCGCCCTGCATCTCCCCGACCGTGGTCGCCCCGGATCGGTCGAGCGCCTTGTACGTGAACAGCGACGCGGAGCTCACGGGCTAGGCCGCCTTCCGCTCGGTGATGCTGCCGGGGGCGCCGCCCTCGAGCAGGCGCTTCAGCTCGCCCGGGCTCGACGCGCGCTCGAGGGCCAGGTGCTTGGTGATCACGCCCTGGCGCACCAGGTTCGCAAGCGAGGCGTCCATCGAGATCATCCCGTGCTGCGACCCGGTCTGGAGCATCGAGTAGATCTGGTGGGTCTTGCCCTCACGGATGAGGTTCCGCACAGCCGGCGTGGCCATGAGGACCTCCACCGACACCACCCGGCTCCCGTGCACCGTCGGCAGCAGCTGCTGACAGCACACGCCCTGCAGGGCGTTCGCGAGCATGATGCGCACCTGCTCCTGCTGGTGGGGCGGGAACACGTCGATGACACGGTCCACGGTCTGCGGCGCGTCGGAGGTGTGCAGCGTGCCGAACACCAGGTGGCCGGTCTCGGCGGCGGTGAGGGCGATCTGGATGGTCTCCAGGTCACGCATCTCACCCACCAGGATCACGTCCGGGTCCTGACGCAGCGCGCTGCGCAGGGCGTTGCCGAACGAGTGCGTGTCCCCGCCGAGCTCGCGCTGGTTGATGAGCGAGCGCTTGTGCTTGTGCAGGAACTCGATGGGGTCCTCGATGGTGATGATGTGGCAGGACCGGTTCGAGTTGATGTCGTCGATGAGGGCCGCGAGCGTCGTGGACTTGCCGGATCCCGTGGGCCCGGTCACCAGCACCAGGCCGCGCGGCTTGGTGGTCCACTCCCGGATCGACCCCGGCAGGTTCAGTTCGTCGAGGGACTTCAGCTCGCTCGGCACCACACGGAACGCGGCACCCATCGCCGCGCGCTGGTAGTAGGCGTTCACGCGGAACCGCGCGCGATTGGGGATCTGGTAGGAGAAGTCGATCTCCAGGTTGGTCTCCAGGCGCTGCCGCTGCTCCTGCGTGAGGATCCCGTAGATCACGTCACGGGTGTCCTGCGCGGTCATGACGTGGTTCCCGATGGGCACCAGCTCACCGCTCCGGCGCATCACCGGGGGCGCGCCCACCGAGAGATGCAGGTCGCTGGCTCCGCTCGTGAGAACGGTCGTGACCAGCTCTGCGAAATCGATCATCGGCACCTTCTCCATGGCGCACGGGGGGTCAAAGGACGCTCCGGTCCTGATTGGGCTATCGGCGCGCGGCATGCGCCCCTCAAGCGCCCCGCCCGTCACCCCACCGCGCGGGCGAGCTCCTCGATGCTGGTCTCACCGCGCATCACCTTCATCAGGCCGTCCTCGCGGAGCGTGCGCATCCCCTCCCGCTGGGCCTGCTTGGTGATCTCGTCGGTGGAGGCGCCCTCCACGATGAGGGTGGCGATGGCCTCCGAGACCACCAGCATCTCGTACACCCCCATGCGCCCCTTGTAGCCGCTGCCCGAGCACCGCTCGCACCCCACCGGCCGGTACACCTGCATGCGGTCCGGCAGGGCCTCCGGCAGGCGATCGGCGTCCACCATGTCGCGCAGCACCTGCGTGGGGACCATGTGCGGCTCACGGCAGTGGACGCACAGCCGGCGGGCCAGCCGCTGGGCCAGGATGCCGGTGACCGCGCTCGCCGACAGGAACGACTCCACCCCCATCTCCGACAGGCGCGACAGGGCTCCCGCCGCGTCGTTGGTGTGCAGCGTGGCGAGCACCAGGTGGCCCGTGAGCGCCGACTCGACCGCGATCTTGGCGGTCTCCCGGTCGCGGACCTCGCCGATCATCACCACGTCCGGGTCGCACCGCAGGATCGAGCGCAGGCCGGCCGCGAAGCTGAGCCCGGCCTTCGGGTTGACCTGCACCTGGTTCACGCCCTGCAGGCGGTACTCGACCGGGTCCTCCACCGTGATGATGTTCTTGTCGGCGGAGTTCAGCTGGTGCAGCGTCCCGTACAGGGTCGTCGACTTGCCGGACCCGGTGGGGCCGGTCACCAGCACCGCCCCGTGCGGGCGCCGATAGCACTCCTCGAAGTTCGCGAGCACGTCCGGGGCGAAGCCCAGGTCGCGGAGGTCCATCACCACGTTCCGCCGGTCGAGGATCCGGATGACGATCTTCTCGCCGTACACGGTGGGCAGCGTGGCGACGCGCAGGTCGAGGTTCCTGCCCGCCACGTTGAGCCCCACGCGGCCGTCCTGCGGCGCGCGGCGCTCGGCGATGTCGAGGTCGGACATGATCTTGATGCGGCTCGCCACGCCGTTGGCGAACCGCTGCGGAACCGTGGTCACGGTGCGCAGCACCCCGTCCACGCGGAACCGCACCACCATCTCCTTCGCCTGCGGCTCGAAGTGGATGTCGGACGCCCCGTCCTCCACCCCGCGGGCGATGATCGAGTTCACCAGTCGCACCACCGGCGCGTCATCCGCCGATTCCGCGGCGATGTCCTCGAGGGTCGCCTCGCCCGGCATCTCGGGCATGTCGCTGCCGTCCACCACCTCCGCCACCACACGGTCCAGGCGGGCCGCCTGGGCGATGAGGTGGTGCACCTGCTCGGGGCGGGCCAGCACCGGGCGGATGTTGCGCCGGGTGAGGATCCGGAGGTCGTCGAGGGCGAACACGTTGGCGGGGTCCGCCATCGCCACCACGAGCGTGCCGTCGGGGTCCTGCAGCACCGGCATCGCCTCGTACCGCCGGGCGGTGCGCTCGTCCACCAGCTCCAGCACCGCCGGGTCCGGCGGGACCGAGGGGTCGTACACCTCGGTCCCGGTGCGGACGGCGGTGGCGTGGGTGAGCTGCTCCCGCGTGAGGTGCCCGTGCTCCACCAGCAGCTGCCCCAGCCGCGTCCCGTCGGGCGGCCGGTGGGTCTCGATCACGGACCGGATCACCACGGGGTCGACGAACCCGAGCCGCACCAGCACGTTGGGCAGCGGCTCGCCGCGCAACGACGGCGCCGCCGCGCCCGGCGACGGCGGCGCGGCGCCGAGGCGTCGGAGGCCCCGGGCGGGCACCCGGGGAGCGCCGGACTCCGGGGAGGGGCCGGCTGGCGGCCGGTGGGCCGCCGGATTGGCACGTGATGGGGTCTCAGGCACGGGAGGGGGGGTCGAGGTCCGCCGTACTCAGCAGATCGGCCTCCCCGCCCGAGCCGATTACCCCTTCAGGGTGGGCAGTCCCTCTATTCGTGCGGTTCTGGCGTTTCGGCTCACCGTCCCTTCGGGGTGTTCCGGATCTCCACGCCGCCGAGGATCGCCATGGCGTCGATGCTCAGCACCGGCGCGGCCTCATCCGCCCCCTCGGCCCGCTGATCGCGGGCGTCCTCGATGCCGCCCAGGATCGGCGTCCCGCTCACCGACACCCTCCAGTCCGGCGGGACCAGGATCTCGATGCCCCCGAGGACCGCCGTCGCGGTGAGGGTGGCGCCCGCCGCGGCGAGCCGCGCCTGCCGCAGGTCGAGGTCCACTCCCCCGAGCACCGCGGTCAGCGACGCGCCCTCGAACGCCGGCGAGGTGCTGATCACCGTGTGACCGCCCAGGATCCCGGACGCCACCAGCGCGTTCCCGCTCGTGCGGGGATGGGCGCGCGAGGCCAGCCCGGCCCACTTCAGCAGCACGTAGCCACCCGCCACCACCAGCGCGGCCGGCCACACCCAACTCCATGCGTCCTCGCCCAGCACGTCCGTCGAGAAGCCCAGCAGGACCACCCCGGCGGCGATCCACAGCACCGGTTCGACGGATCCGTGCGAACGCTCCGCGAACTGGACGAGCCCCACCGCGACCAGCAGCAGCGGCCACCAATCGTCGATCGTGGAGCCCGCGTCCAGGGCGCCGCCGGCCTCGAGCAGGTAGAGGCCCCCGACGGCGATCACCACCAGCGCGAGCAGCACCCGCCCGAGGTCCCGCACCTGGCGCACCCCGGCCTGTGAGGGGCCACCGGGGGTTCCCACCTCATGCAACGTCAGCCGTGACATCGCGCACCTCCCTCCGCTTCAGAAGTCCCTGGCCAGCGCGCGTGCGCGCTCCAGGTAGCCGGCCCTGCCCGCCTCGCCGGCGGCCAGCACCGCGTAGAAGTAGACGTGCTCGGCCTGCTGGACCCCGGCCATCTTCAGGCCCCAATCGCACACCACCGTGTCCATCGCGTCCCGCCAGCCCGAGTCGTATTCGGCCTCGGTGAAGAACGTCGGCGTCAGCACCAGCGCCTTCGACTGGGTGAGGAGCGGAACCCGGCCCTCCAGGTCTCCCCGCCATCCCCGCGGTTCGAGCGTGTAGGCGAACCCGTACGCGAAGACCCGTTCGAACCAGCCCTTCAGGATCGCCGGGAAGCCCATCCAGAACACGGGCGCAACGAAGATCAGGCCGTCGGCGCGGGCGACGCGCTCCTGGTGGGCCGCCACGTCGGCGGGGCGGTGCTGTTCGAACACCGACACCAGCTCCTCGCGGCTCCGGCCACGCGCCCACCGCCGCCGCAGGAACCGACGCACCGGGTCACGCGCGGAACCCACGAGCACGGCCTCCAGCACATCCCGTTCCAGCAGCTCGGGCGGGGTCGTGTGATGGATGAAGGCGGCCTGGTCCGCATCCCGGAACACGGGGTCGAACCCCTCGGCGTGAAGGTCGATCACCTCATGGGTGTGACCGGCCTCGGCGAGGCCCAGCTCGACCTGCTCCAGCAGCGCGCGGCAGAACGAGGTGGGGCTGTGATGCGCGTAGACGACCAGGACATGCATGGCCCAAGCGTCCGCCACAGCCGCCGCCACCGGCATCGGTGGCGCGACGGGGCCGCCATCGGGCGCGTCGCTGACCCGCACCGTGCCCGGCCCGGATCGAGCGCATCCCCGGCCCGTCGTGCGCGCCACACATCCGGGTGCCGGGTGCGGTCCGGACCGGGATGACGTGGCCCGGACGTTCACCGCCCGACGCTGGTCAGCCCCGCAGGGCCGTCCGCATCACCTCGACCGGGGGCTCGACGCCCGTCCACTGCACGAAGGCCGCGGCCCCCTGGTGGAGCAGCATCCCGAGGCCGTCCACGCACCGGGCACCGCGCCCCTGCGCGGCGTGCAGCCAGGGGGTCCCGGTGCCGCGGTAGACCACGTCCGCCACCACCCGGCCGTCCGCCAGGGCGTCCATGGGCAGCTCGGGCGGTACCTCGTCACCGTGCAGGCCCAGGCTGGTGCAGTTCACCACCAGGTCCGCGGTCCCTGCGGCCTCCTCCAGCTCCGGGCGGGTGAACCCCACCGGCGTGCCCAGCTCGGCGGCCTTCGCGGCGGTGCGGTTGGCCACCAGCAGGTTCGCGCCCCGGGAGCGCAGCCCGAAGGCCACGGCGCGCGCGGCGCCGCCGGCGCCGATCAGCAGGGCGGTCCTGCCCCGGAGGTCCATGGGCGCGGCCTCGTCGAGGGCGCGCAGGAACCCGGGCGCGTCGGTGTTGTCGGCCCGCCACCCGCCGTCCCCGTCGGGCACCAGGGTGTTCGCGGCGCCGATCGCCTCAACGGCGGGGCTCACGGCGGAGCAGGCCTCCAGCACCGCCTGCTTGTGGGGGATGGTCACGTTGAGGCCACCCACGCCGGCGGCCGCCAGGCCGCGCACGCCCTCCACGACCCGCTCGGGGGCCACCGGGAACGCCACGTACACCCAGTCCAGGCCGAGGGAGGCGAACGCCGCGTTGTGCATGGCCGGCGACAGGGAGTGCTGAACCGGCCACCCGATGATCCCGGCCACGCGGGTGCGGGCCGACAGCGCCACCGTCAGCCGCCCGCGTTGGCCCGCGACTTCGCCACGGCCACCTCGAACTCCTCGGGGGTGCGGGCGAAGAAGTGGCCGCCGGAGCCGTCGTTCTTGGCCACGTAGTACAGGAAGTCGGTGGCCGCCGGCTTGGCGGCGGCCAGGATGCTGGCCTCGCCGGGGTTGCAGATGGGGCCGGGCGGCAGCCCCGGGAACTTGCGCGTGTTGTACGGGGAGTCGATCGCCAGGTCGTCCAGCGTGAGCTCGGTCTTCCAGGAGCCCAGCGCGTACTGCACGGTGGCGTCGATGTCGAGGCGCATGTCGTTGCGCAGGCGGTTGTACATCACCCCGGCCACGATCCTGCGCTCCTCCGGCACCCGCACCTCGCGCTCCACCATGGACGCCAGGATGAGCACGTCGTACCGGGTGAGGTTCTTCTTCGCCGCCGGGCGGAAGTCGATGCCCGCCGTGCGGTCGGCGTAGGCGGCGAGCTGCTGCTCCACCAGGTCATCCACGGTGGTGGTCGAGTAGATGTCGTAGGTGGCCGGGAACAGGAAGCCCTCCAGCGACCGCGGCCCATCGGCCTTCGCCAGCTGACGGCCCCGCGGACCGGCGGCGGTGAGCCGCAGGTACTCGTCGGCCGAGAGGCTCGTCTTCTCCTCGAGGATCGCCGCGATGTCCTCGCGCCGCAGCCCCTCCGGGAACGTCACGCGCACCGGCACCTCGGCGGCCGTGGTCGCGCCCGCGCCGTCGCCGCCCGATCCGCCGCCCACGTTGCGCAGGCCGGCGTAGGCCAGCAGGCCCACGACGGCCACGATCAGCAGCAGCCACGCGAAGGTGCGGCCGCCGCTGGGCGGCCGTTTGCGTGGCGGCGGACGATGGCGCGCGCCGCGCGACGAGGCGCCCTGCGCGGTCCGCCGCCCCTGCGAGGAGCGGTGGTCGCGCCGGCCGTAGTCCCGGTTGCGGGGACGGCCCGAGCTCATGACGGTGGCGCGGCCGCCGGCAGGCTGCGCAGGTGGGCCTCCAGCAGCACGCACGCGGCGAGGCTGTCGAGGGCGGGGGTGGTGCGACGACCGGACGCCCCGGTCTCGCGTGAGCGCCGGGACGCCTCGGCGGTGGTGAGGCGCTCGTCGACCAGCTCCACCGGCACGGCGACCCGCCGCCGCAGCCGGCCCGCGAAGCCCGATGCGGCGCGCGCCTGGGCGCCGGGCGCTCCGGACAGCAGGCGAGGATGCCCCACGAGGATGCGCTCGGGCGCCTCCCGGGCGATCACCTCCAGCAGGTGATCCATGCCCTGGGGCGTGTCGACCTTCAGCACGACCGGCAGCGGTCGCGCCACCGTCCCGGTGGGGTCGCTCATCGCCACACCGGTCCGCACGGCCCCGTGGTCGAGGGCCATCACCCTCAAGCGGCGTTCCCGGCGAGGATCTCCATGGCGCGGGCGATGGCCTGCGGCAGCTTGGACGGGTCCTTCCCGCCGGCGCGCGCCATCGTCTCCTTGCCACCGCCGCCGCCGCCCACGATGGGCGCGACGTCCTTGATGAGCGCCGACGCGGACATGCCCGCCGCCACCGCGCCGGGCGTGAGGTTGGCCACGAGCATCACCCGGTCGCCGTCGCGGGCGCCCAGCAGCACCGCCGCGTCGTCGCCCAGGTGGCGCTTCACCTGGTCGCTGATCTCCAGCAGCTCGTCGGCGTCGGATGCCTCCACCTCGGCGGCCACCCCCCGCACCGTGCCGTTCGTGACCGCGCCGGCGGCGATGCCGGCGGGGTCCACACGGCCCTGGCGGGCCCGTTTGAGCTCGCGCTCCAGCTCGGCGATCCGGGCCTCGCGGTGGGCGAGCTCGGACTCCAGGGTCTCGGCGCGCTCGCGGTACCAGGTCACCAGCTCGGCCCCGGTGATCGCCTCGATGCGGCGGGCGCCGGCGCCCACGCTGGCCTCGCTGACGATCTTGAACGGACCGATCTCGGATGTGCGGGACACGTGCGTGCCGCCGCAGAGCTCCTTGCTGAACTCGCCGGCCGACACCACGCGCACGATCTCGCCGTACTTCTCGCCGAACAGGCCGATCGCGCCGATCCCGTCGGCCTCGGCGCGCGGCATCTCCACCCAGCCCACCGGGCTGTCCTCGGCCACGCGCTCGTTCACCAGCCGCTCGATCTCCACCAGCTCCTCGGCGGGAACGCGGCCGCGGTGGGTGAAGTCGAACCGCAGCTTGTCGGGGCCCACGTAGGAGCCCGCCTGCTTGACGTCGTCACCCAGCCGCTGGCGCAGCGCCCAGTTCAGGACGTGGGTGCCGGTGTGGTTGGCCTGGGTGGCCCGGCGCGCCGGGACGTCCACCTGCGCCCGTACCTCGGCGCCCTCGGCGAGGGCCGCGCCCTCCACCACCAGCACCTGGTCGCCGCCGGTCCGCAGGACGTCCACGACCTCGCGGCGGTGGCCGTCGGTGGACACCCAGCCGCGGTCGCTCACCTGGCCGCCGCCCTGGGCGTAGAACGGGGACCGCGCCAGCGTCACCAGCTGCCGGTCGCCGTCGAGCTGCGCGACCCCGGTGACCGTGGTGGCCACATCCAGCTCGTCGTAGCCCACGAACACCGTCTGCGGGGTGCGGGACGCCAGCTCGGCGGCGCGCACGGCCAGCTCGGTCTCGCCCACCACCGCGGCGCCGGCGCGGGACCGCTGGCGCTGCTCCTCCATGAGGTGCTCGAAGGCCTCGGTGTCCACCTCCAGGCCCGCGTCGGACGCGGCCTCGGCGGTGAGGTCCAGCGGGAAGCCGTACGTGTCGTGCAGCCGGAAGGCGTCATCGCCGGTCACGCGGCCCGCGTCGCGGGAGCGCTCGATGACCTCGCCCAGCAGGCGCCGGCCGGACTGCAGGGTGCGGGCGAACTGCTCGGCCTCGGCGCCCAGGGCGTCGGCCACCACCGAGCGCTGGTCCACCAGCTCCGGGTAGGCGTCGCCCCAGTTCGCGGCCACCTGGGCCGCCAGGTCCACGATGGCCTCGACCTTGAGGCCGATCTGGGTGCCCTCGCTCACCGCGCGGCGCACGATGCGGCGCAGCACGTAGCCGCGGCCCTCGTTGGAGGGGCGCACCCCGTCGCTGGCCAGGAACGTCATGGCGCGGCCGTGGTCGGCCAGCACGCGCAGGGACCGGTCACTGCGCGGGTCGGCGCCGTACCGGGTGCCGGTCGCCGTCTGCGCCCACTCGATGAGCGGCCAGAAGGCGTCGGTCTCGAACACCGAGGCCTTGTCCTGCTTGATCGCCGCGATGCGCTCCAGCCCGGCGCCGGTGTCGATGTTCTTCGCCGGGAGCGGGTTGAGGTTCCCCGCGGCGTCCCGCTCGTACTGCATGAACACCAGGTTCCAGTACTCCAGGTACCGGTCGCCGCCCACCCGGGGGCCGCCCTCGGGGCCGAACGACGGGCCGCGGTCGAGGTACAGCTCGGTGTTGGGACCGCACGGGCCCGTGGGCCCGGCCTTCCAGAAGTTGTCGGCCTCGCCGAGCGCCTGGATGCGCTCCCGCGGCACGCCCAGCTCCACCCAGCGCTCGACGGCCTCGTCGTCGCCCGGCACGTCCGCGTTGCCCTCGAACACCGTGATCCAGATCTGCTCGGGGTCGAGCTGCAGGACCTCGGTGGACACCTCGAAGCCGAAGCGGATCGCATCGTGCTTGAAGTAGTCACCCAGCGAGAAGTTGCCGAGCATCTCGAAGAAGGTGAGATGACGGGCGGTGTGCCCCACTTGGTCGATGTCGTTGGTGCGGAAGCACTTCTGACAGGTGGTCAGACGCGGCGCGGGCGGCGTGTCGGTGCCCATGAAGTAGGCCTTCAGGGGCTGCATGCCGGCGATCGTCAGCAGCACCGACGGGTCGTCGTCGAACGGCACGAGCGGGAACGACGGGAGGCGCAGATGCCCCTGCCGCTCGAAGTACTCGAGGAACGCTTTGCGGATCTCGTGGGTCGTCATCGCGGCCGCCGATCGTACCAGCCGGCCGGACGCGGACCCGGGGTGCCGGGCCTCACTCCGCGGGGGCGTCGCGGCCCATGGCCGCGGCGATCTCGCGGTCGATCTCCTGCTGGCGGCGGCTGTTGGCCTGCTTGCCGGCGGCGAGCGCCTCCTTGCCCTGCTCGCGCAGCAGCACGGCCTGCTCGGCCACGAACCCGGGCCAGCGCTTGGGGTCGCGCGGTCCCTTGGAGTACGCCCAGGCCCCGGCGCCGATGAGTGCGAGCGTCTTGAGCTTCATCAGGAGAGGGTGGTCTCGGAGTCCGCCGGCGGCCGCGGGGGCGGGCCGGGATACGGCGGCTCGTGCCCGGCCGGCGAGGTGGCCCGGTCCATGGCGTCGGCGCGACGGCGGGCGCGGAACGTGGCGACGCCCTCGCGCAGGCCCGCGGCGAAGCCGGACAGGGCCCGCACCGGCGCGGTGGCGGCGCTGGAGACCGTCACCACGGTCTTCTCCGCGCCCTTCGCCGCGTGGACGGCCGTGAGCATGATCTCGTCGACGTGGCCCATCTGCTGGTTCACGCCGTCCATCGTGGTCTGCGCCTTGCCGAGGATCGGCACGACCTCGTCGGTGACGCGGGTCACCGAGACGCCGAGACGCTGGAACACCCCCGCCATGCGCACGAAGAGGTAGGCGAGGGCCACCCCCGTCAGCACGAGGAAGACGGACAGCGCGAGCTTGAGGATGTCGGACCAATCCACGGGCGGCTTACTCCATCGTTCGGGGGCGGGACCCCGCGATGGTACCCGCCGCGACAAGTCGGCCGTCCTGGTAGATCGTCGCGGTCTGCCCCGGAGCGGCCCCGTCGGCCGGTTCGTCGAGGTCCACCAGCAGGGTGTCGTCGTCCGCCGGGACCACGCCGCGACCGCGCAGCGCGGCCCCCCGGTAGCGCACGCGCACCTCGAACGGGCGCAGCGGATCGAGGGCGTCGTGCCCCACCGCCGGGTGCAGCGTGAGGCCCCAGGTGGCCAGCTCCTCCCGCGGGCCCACCACCACCCGGTTCCGGGCCGCGTCGGTCCCCACCACGTACAGCGGCTCCGGGGCGGCCAGCCCGATGCCGCGCCGCTGCCCCACCGTGAACCGCCAGTAGCCGGAGTGCTCGCCCACGACGCGGCCGCCGGTGTCGACGATCTCCCCGGGCCGGGGCCCCAGACCGGCGTTGCGCTCCAGGAACGGGGCGTAGCCCCCCTGCCCCACGAAGCAGATCTCCTGGCTCTCCACGGCGTCCGCCGCGGGCAGCGCGGCCCCGCGGGCAAGCTCGCGCACCTCGTCCTTCACCAAGTCTCCCAGCGGGAACTCCAGCCGCTCCAGCACCGGCCGGGCGAGCATGGCCAGCATGTAGCTCTGGTCCTTGCCGCCGTCGGCCGCCCGGGCGATGGCGGGCCGGCCGGCGGCTCCGCGCGCAATGCGGGCGTAGTGGCCGGTGGCCATGCCGTACGCGCCCAGCAGCGCCGCGGCCTGGCCCAGCACCCGGAACCGGACCGTCCCGTTGCAGGTGACGCAGGGGTTGGGCGTTCGGCCCTCGGCGTACCCGGCGATGAAGTCCTCCACCACCCCACGCCGAAACGCCTCCACGGCGTCGATGGTGAGGTGCGGGATGCCCAGGGCGTGGGCGGTGTCGCGCGCCATCCGGACCGTCTCGGGCGAGCAGCACGAGCGCTCGGCGGCCAGCGCGGCCGGGTCGTGCCACAGGCGCATGGTCACGCCCACCACGTCCCGGCCCGTGTCCCGCAGCCGCATCGCCGCCACCGCCGAGTCCACGCCGCCGCTCATCGCCACCGCCACGCGGTTCCCGGCCAGGGGCAGTCCCACCGCGCCCAGGCGGGCCGAGTACCAGGCCTCCAGGGCCCGGGCGACCGCGTCGCTCACCAGCTCCGGCCCGTGGCGCCGGTGGGCGTCCAGGCCCCCCAGATCCGCGTTCAGCGCCTCCGTGGACAGCAGCAGCGCCTGGTCCATGGTCGCCCCTGCGAGCCGCGCGCAGGCGGCGCTGGCGGCCGCCGTGGCCGAGGGGCAGCCGAACGCCAGGAAACGCGCCTCGCGGATCCGGCCCCCGGCGATGCGCAGCTGGATGCGGACCACGTCGCCGCAGGACTGCGACCCCGACTCGCCCACCGCGTCGGGCGCGTCCATCTCTCCCGCGCCGACGGGCGCGGACAGATGATCCAGCACGGCCTGTGGATACGGCGGCACCCGCCCACGATACCCGCGCCGGCCGCAACCCTCACCGCGGCGGTCGCGCATGCCGATTCCCATGGCATGCCCCGACGTCTGCCGCCGCATGCCCTCGTACTGATGGTCCTGCTGGCCATCGCGGTCGTGGGCCTCGCCCGTCCCGCGGGCGCGACGGCCACGCCTTGCGCTCCCGGGGAGTTCTCCGCGGACGGCAACGCCCCGTGCACCCCGGCCCCGGCGGGCCACTACACCGCCGTGCCGGGAGCGACCGCGGCGGTCCCATGCGCGATGGGCACCTATCAGCCCGACACCGGACAGACGCTGTGCCTGCTGGCCGCGACCGGCCGCTTCGTGGGCGGGACGGGCCAGACGGCGCAGAGCCCCTGCGCGGCGGGCACCTACGCGGACGTCCCGGGGCTCTCGGCCTGCCACCCGGCCCCCGCCGGCTCGTACGTCGCCGGCCTGGTGGCCACCGCGTACACCCTGTGCGCCGCGGGCACCCACCAACCCGCGACCGGACAGACCTCCTGCATCCCCGCCCCGGCGGGCACCTACGCCGCGATGCCGGGAACGGCGACCGCCCCGCCCTGCCCGGCGGGCGCGTACCAGCCGGGCACGGGCCAGACCGCCTGCCTGCTCGCGGGCCTCGGCCGCCATGCGAGCGGCACGGGGAACACCGCCGACGCGGCGTGTCTCGCCGGCACCTACGCCGACATCGAGGGCCTCGAGGACTGCATCCAGGCGCCCGCCGGCACCTCCGTGGCCACCTCGGGTCAGTCCACGGCCACCCCGTGCCCGGTCGGGAGGTATCAGCCGCTCCCGGGGCAGACCACCTGCAGCCTCACCCCGGCCGGGACGTTCACCTCGCTGACCGGCCAGGCGGTGGCCACGAACTGCGACCCCGGGACCTACCAGCCGCTCACCGGGCAGACCGGATGCCTGCCCGCCCCGGCCGGCAGGCACGCCACCGGTCCCGGGGCGACCGCCGCCACCCTCTGCCCCGCCGGCACCTTCAGCGCCGAACCCGGCCTGGCCGAATGCCTCGCCGCCCCGCCCGGCCGCTACGCCACCGGCACGGGCAACACCGCCGCGACCGACTGCGCGGCGGGGACCTTCCAGTCGCTGCCCGGGCAGACCGGATGCCAGAACGCCCCCATCGGGACCTTCGTGGCGGACGCCGGCGCGACCGCCGCGACCAACTGCGCGCCCGGGACGTACCAGTCGCTCGCCGGGCAGACCGAATGCCACGACGCGCCTGCGGGCAGGTACGCCACCGGCCCCGGGGCGACGACCGCCACCCTGTGCCCCGCCGGCACCTTCAGCGCCGAACCCGGCCTGGCCGAATGCCTCGCCGCGCCGGCCGGGCACCGGGCCACCGGGACCGGGAACACCGCCGCCGAGCCCTGCCCGATCGGCACCTTCCAGCCGCTGCCCGGACAGGCAACGTGCACCAATGCGCCCGCCGGTTCGTTCGTGGCACTGACGGGCCGCACGGTGGCCACCGAATGTGATCCCGGGACCTACCAGCCCAGCACCGGCCAGGCGGTCTGCCTGCCGGCCCCCGCCGGCTCGTATGCGACGGGCCCCGGCGCCACCGCGGCCACGCCGTGCGCGGTGGGGACCTACGCGTCCACCGACGGCCGGTCGTCCTGCCTGCCGGCACCGCCCGGCCATCGGGTGCCCGCCACGGGCGCCACGACCGCGACCGAGTGCGATGCCGGCACCTACCAGCCCGACCCGGGCCAGGGGACCTGCCTGCCCGCGCCCGCGGGCTCCGCGGTGCCGGACCCGGGCAGCTCGGCGGCCGTGCCCTGCCGCCCGGGGACCCACCAGGCACTGACGGGCCAGACCTCGTGCCTGTCGGCACCCGCCGGCCGGTACGCGGCGGGCCCGGGCGCGACATCGTCCACGCCGTGTCCGGCGGGCACGTTCGGCAACCTCGTGGGCATGGCGGCGTGCCTGCCGGTCCCGGCCGGGTCGTACACGGCGGGCCCCGGCAGCGTCGCCGCGATTCCCTGCCCGCCCGGCACCTTTCAGTCCGCCACCGGGCAGACCGGCTGCGTCGACGCGCTGCCGGGGACCTACGTCGACCGGACCGGCGCCGCGTCCCCCACCCCGTGCTCGCCCGGAATGCATCAGCTGGGACGCGGGGCGACGGCATGCCAGCCAGCGGCACCCGGGACGTACACCGCCGACGCCGGGTCGACCGTCGCCGTGTCGTGCCCGGCCGGCACCTACCAGCCGGCCGAGGGCGCGGTCGCCTGCATCGACGCCCCTGCCGGGCACTACGTGGCCGGGCCCCGCGCGACGGCCGCGACCGCCTGCCCGGCCGGGCGGTATCAGCCGGCGCAGGGGGCCGAGGCCTGCATCCTCGCCCCGGCGGGGTCGTTCGCCGCCGGAACCGGGACGGTCGAGGCCGAGCCCTGTGCGGCCGGCACGTTCCAGCCCGGCACGGGCGCGACCTCCTGCCTGCGGACGCCCGCGGGATCCTTCTCCCGCCCCGGTGCGGACACCGCAACGCGGTGCCCCGCGGGGAGGTACCAGCCGCTGACCGGACAGGCGACGTGCCTGCCGGCCGGTCCCGGCCGTTTCGTGTCCGGCCCCGGGGCCACCGCCGAACGGCTCTGCCCGGCCGGCACCCACCAGCCGGCGGCCGGCGCGTCGGGCTGCCGACCGGCACCGCGCAACACCTTCGTCGCGTCACCCGGCGCCACCCGGGCGACCCGCTGCCCCAGGGGGACCGTCCAGCCCCGCACGGGCCAGCGCCGGTGCGTCCCCCTGCCCGCCGCCCGCCTGCGGCGGGTGTAGTCCCGACCCGGGCCAGGACCGGCCGGCCGCCGCTCACGCGGCCGATGACGTCCGGTGCGCAGCCGTCATGCGGTGGAATCGCCACGGTGCCCCGCGGCTCCGCGGGGCGTCTGACCGAGACGCCGCCGTGCTCCGGCGAACGACCGCGGTGACGCGGCACCGCACCGGACGGCGCGGGCCATGCCCGGACGATCCGGCCGGCGGTACCGCCCGAGACCGGATGGCGCATCCCCGGTGGCCCGCCCCGGTCGGCGGGACGGACCACCGGGAAGCGGGTCAGCCGGGGGTGGCGTCCTTGGCGTCGGAGACGGCCTGGCGGAGCATCTTCTCGTCCACCAGCCCGGTCCACGCGTTGACGATGCGCCCGTCGCGGCCGATGACGCTGACCGACGGGGTGCCCGTCACGTTGAGGATCGTCGGGAGGTTCCCGAAGCCCTTCTGCCGCTGGACGTCGTACGTGAGGAACACAACGCCCTTGCCCAGGCCGTTGCGACGAACCGCCTGCACGGCGTCCTCGACGTAGTCGTCATCGGCGATGCCCCGCAGCACGAACGTCACGACGATGGCCTTGCGGGCCGTGAGCGCCGTCGCGAACGGCTTGGGGCTGTCGGTGGTCGCGGAGATCCGCTCGCCCGGGGCCAGCGGCCCGGAGCGTGCCGGCGCCTGCGGCACGGCCGCGGCGGTTCCGGGTGCGGTGACGGCGGGGGCGGTCTGCCCCGCGCCGGCGGTGTCATCGCTCGCGCACCCGGCCGTCCCGAGGGCGATGCCCGCGAGAAGGACGCTGCACGCGAGGGCCGAGCGGGTGGCCGGCCGAAACCGGCTCACCACGCGGCCCTCACTGGAATCGACCCCACCGTGCCGCTCCGGATGGAGCTCTGAACCTGCCGAAGCAGGTGGGAGCCGAGCGGACGCGGTTCGTGTGAACGGCGGCCTGACGTCGATTCCCGGTGATGAAACGTTGGCTCAGGCGTCGCGCCGGTGGCGGACACGGTCGGGTACCTCCAGCGTAGTGGCTACCCCATCTGTCGGCAATCCGTGCCGGGTCCTGAGCCCCGCGTTCGGGGCGAGGCCGCGGCGGCCACATGGGCATGACCTCTAGAAGGCCTTCACCGGGCATCTCATCGCGACCACTCTGATCGTCACACCCCGTCATGGACGACAGCCAGGGAGACGCCAGTGATCGTGCCCCCTCCGCCCCCCGCCTACACGCTCAGCCCGGCCCTCGAGGACATCGACGACGACACCATCGCCGTCATCGAGCGGTGCGTCGCCGCGCTCACCGGGCAGGTCGGCGCGGTCGTGGTGATCGGCGTCGGCGCCACCGAGCAGCACGTGGTCATCGAGCTGGCGACCTCCGTCGGCCCGGTCTTCCTGATGGAGCTGATGGACAGCCGGCCGTTCCACCTGGACTCGTCCCCCGAGCCCATCTGAACTACGGTGAGGGCGTGCTGAGCGCCCGTCTGCAGATGCTCCTGGTGGTCCGGTGGCTCGACCTCGGCTCGCCGGACACGGGCCGGGTGGATCTCCCGCTGCAGGAGACGGCCCAGGAGCTGGGCCTCGGCGAGGAGCGGCGCGTCCTGCTGGAGCTCATGTCGGCCCTCGGGGAGCTCGAGGAGGCCGGCGACGTCTCGGTGGAATGGACGCATTCCCGTGCGGTCGCCGCGGTCACCCTCAGCGACCGCCTGCGGCGCGACGTGCGGCTGCTCTCACCCGGCCAGTAACGCCGGAATCACCGGGGCGGGGGTCTCCCGGAACATGGCCGGTTGAGCCGCGCGCGTCCCGCCGGGGAGGCTCGGCGCATGCTGACGGCACGTGCCCTGCTCGTCACCGCCGCGATCCTGGCGGCCCCCATCCCGGTGGCGACCGCCGAGCTGACGACCGCCGACGACGGACGCGGCAACACGATGCGCTTCTCGCTGGAGGCGCCCGGTGTCACCGCAGCCGCCCCGGCGGAGATCCTGCGCGGGGCCGTCCATGGGCCCGAGGTGTCGACCGTGCTGGTGCGGGTCGTCCCCGCCGCGCAGGTGCCCGGCCGCTGCGAGTCGCCCACGGCGCGCGCCTGTTACCGGGGCCGCTCGGACGGCACCGGTGAGATCACCGTCCCCGCGGTGGACTCGCCGGAGCTCGACCGGGTGCTGCTGCACGAGTACGGGCACCACATCGACAACAACGTCCGCAACACGGGCATCGAGCCCGACGGCACGCCCGGATGGTGGCGGGAGCGCGGCGTGGCGGCGCTGCTGGCCGGCGGATCCGTGGCCCGCGACTACCGTCTCGGGTGGGACCGCTCCCTGGGGGAGCTGTTCGCCGAGGACTACGTGCAGCTCAACCTGCGGACCCCGTTCGGCCTGGACTGGATCGCGCCACCGTCCGCCGCGGTGCTCGATGCGATGCGGCAGGACATCACCGGGGCCGCTCAGGGGCCGCCGCCGCGGCAGGTCGGGGGCGCGGGGCCCGACGGGCCGCCGGCCGCGGCGGTGGCGGGGCGCCTGCGCCTCACGCGATCCGGGGTGCTGCGGCCCAACGCGAGCGGCACGCTGAGGTTCCGACTGCTGGGCCCCGGCCGCCGGGTGGACGTGAGCGCGGCCACCGTCGGCGGCCGGGGACCCGGCGCCCTGCGGGTGCACCTGGCCTGCGGTGGCCGGACCGTGGGCCGCACGGGCCCGCGGCGGTTCGTGCGGCTGGGCCGGACCGGGCTGGGACCCGCCACCTGCACGGTGCGGGTCACCAACTCCGGCCGGTCCACCGCGGGCTACCGCCTGCGGGTGTCGCTCACGCGGGCGGCTGCCTGAGCCGGATCCCCAGGTCGCGCAGCTGGATGTCGTCCACGCCCGCCGGCGCGCCGGTGAGCGGGTCGGCGCCGGTGGCGGTCTTCGGGAACGCGATGACGTCCCGGATCGACTTCTCCCCGGCCAGCTGCATCACCATGCGGTCCAGGCCCAGGGCCACGCCGCCGTGCGGCGGGGCGCCCAGCTCCAGCGCCCGCAGCAGGAACCCGAACCGCGCCTGCGCCTCCTCGGCGTCCAGCCCGATGAGCCCGAACACCTTGCGCTGCAGGTCCATGCGGTTGATACGGATGCTCCCGCCGCCCAGCTCCAGGCCGTTCATGACCACGTCGTAGGCCAGGGCCAGCACCTCGCCGGGCTGCTCGGAGATCTTGGCCTCGTCCTCCGGCCGCGGCGCGGTGAACGGGTGGTGCAGGGAGTCCCAGCGCTTCTCGTCGGCGTTCCACTCCACCAGCGGGAAGTCGATCACCCACAGCGGGGCCCAGGTGCCCTGCGGGACCAGCCCGTGGCGCTCGGCCCAGCGCACGCGCAGGGTGCCCAGCACCGACAGCGCGGCGTGCGGGGCGTCGGCCACCATGGCGATGAGGTCGCCCTTGACGGCGCCGAACGCCTCGGCCAGGCCGCCCAGGAACTCCGCCTTCACCGACGACCGCAGCGCGCCGTCCGGTCCGGGGACGGCCCACACCAGGCCCTTGGCGCCCACCTCCTGCGCCTCGGCCACCAGGCCGTCCAGGTCCTTGCGGGACATCCCGGCCCCGACGCCCGGCACCACGATGCCGCGCACCACGCCGCCGCCCTCGACGACCTTGGCGAACACACCCAGGCCGGAGGCCGCGGCCTGCGGGGTCCAGTCCTGGATCTCGCAGCCGAACCGCACGTCGGGGCGGTCGGTGCCGAAGCGCTCGACCGACTCCCGGTAGGTCATCCGGGGGAACGGCACGGGGAGGTCCACCCCGATCTCGCGCCACACGGCGACGAAGACGTCCTCGATGAGGGACTGGATGTCCTCCTGCTCGATGAAGGACGCCTCGATGTCGACCTGGGTGAACTCGGGCTGCCGGTCGGCGCGCAGGTCCTCGTCGCGGAAGCAGCGCACCACCTGGTAGTACCGCTCGATGCCGCCCACCATGAGCAGCTGCTTGAAGAGCTGGGGGCTCTGGGGCAGCGCGTAGAACGAGCCGCGCTGCAGGCGGCTCGGCACCAGGAAGTCGCGGGCGCCCTCCGGCGTGGACCGCGTGAGCATGGGGGTCTCGACCTCCAGGAACCCGGCCTCCTCCAGCACCGCGCGGGTGGCGCGCACCACGCGGCCGCGCAGCTCCATGGCCGCCAGGCGCCGGGGCCTGCGCAGGTCGAGGTACCGGTGGGCCAGACGCAGCTCCTCGTTGGCCTCCACGTGCTCGTCCTCGACCGAGAACGGCAGCGGCTCGGCCTGGGAGAGCACGTCCACCGAGGTCACGCGCAGCTCGACCTCGCCGGTGGGGATGCGGGGGTTCACGGTGGCCGCGTCGCGGGCAACCAGCTCGCCCTCCACGCTCAGGACGTCCTCCGGCGAGAGGCGCTGGGCCTGCTCGTGGGCCTCGCCGGCCTCCGGGTTGAAGACCAGCTGCAGGATCCCGCTGCGGTCGCGCAGGTCGATGAACACCACCCCACCGTGGTCGCGGCGGCGGTGCACCCAGCCGGCGACGCGCACGCGCTCACCGCGGGCCTCCGCCGCGCTCAGGCAGGTGTGGGTCCGGTAGCGGGCCGCTCCGATCACAGTGACGTCTCCAGGTCGCTCAGGGGAACCTCGTGCTGCTCGCCGCCGGTCATGTCGCGCACGACGGCGATGCCGGCCTCGCGCTCGCGCTCGCCCACGATGACGACGCGGCGGGCGCCCAGGCCGGAGGCGTGGCGCATCATGCCCTTCAGGCCGCGTCCGGCGAAGTCGAACTCGCAGGACAGCCCGCGGGCCCGCAGCCGGGACAGCATCGGGAACAGCTCGCGGCG
This sequence comes from Actinobacteria bacterium Ga0077560, assembly GCA_001464275.1. Taxonomy (GTDB): domain Bacteria; phylum Actinomycetota; class Thermoleophilia; order Miltoncostaeales; family Miltoncostaeaceae. Next base: position 22,774 of record LNFL01000064.1, read on the forward strand.
GGCCTCCTCGCCCAGCACCGCGAAGTACACGTCCACGCCGGGCGCCGGCGGCGCCTCCCCCCCGGCCTCCAGGGCCAGGACGATGCGCTCGATTCCGGTGCCGAAGCCGATGCCGGGCGCAGGCTGGCCGCCCAGCTGCTCCACCAGGCCGTCGTAGCGCCCGCCGCCGCCGATGCCGCTCTGGGCGCCGAGGCGGTCGCAGGTGAACTCGAAGACCGTGTGCGTGTAGTAGTCCAGTGCTCGTACGGCACCCCCGCGGCGGCGAGGGCGGCGAGCACGGTCGCGTGGTGGTCGGCGGCCTCGGGCGACAGCGAGTCGGCCAGCCGCGGCGCGTCGGCCATCACGGCCTGGACCGCGGGATCCTTGCTGTCGAACAGCCGCATGGGGTTCTCCCGGGCCCGCTCGCGCGCGTCCGCCGGCAGCTCACAGCCGTCCAGGTACGCCAGCAGCAGCTCGCGGTACGGCCCGCGGGTGGCGGCGTCGCCCAGCGTGCCGATGCGCAGGCGCACCGCGGGCACGCCGAGCCGCACGTACAGGGCGTGCAGCATGGTGATGACCTCGGCGTCCAGCAGCGGGTCGGTGCTGCCGATCGCCTCGACACCCAGCTGGGTGTGCTCGCGGAACCGGCCGGCCTGCGGGGCCTCGTACCGGAACATGGGGCCCGTGTACCAGAGCTTCACCGGCAGCGGCAGCTTGTGCATGCCGTGCTCCACGAAGGCGCGCACCACCCCCGCGGTGCCCTCGGGGCGCAGCGTGATGGACCGCCCGCCGCGGTCGTCGAACGTGTACATCTCCTTGCGGACGATGTCGGTGCTGGCGCCCACCCCGCGGGCGAACACCTCGGTGTGCTCGAACGTGGGCGTGGTGATGTGGCCGTAGCCGTGCAGGCGGAAGACCTCCGCCGCGGTGGCCACCACGTGATCTCGCGTGCGGTGCTCCGCCGGCAGCACGTCCCGCGTGCCGCGCGGCGCCTCGGGCCTGCGCCCGCTCACCCTCCGCCCCCGCGCCGTTCCTCCCACTTGCGCAGCTGGGTGCGGTACCGGCGGCGGTCGATGAACCAGCCGATCGGCAGCATCAGCGCGAAGCCGAGGGCGGCGATGACGATGGCCACGGAGGGCTCGGTGCGGAGCAGGAAGACCAGGAACAGGTAGTAGACGGCGGCGATGATGCCGGCGCGCACCAGGACGCCCTTGAACGACGGCTCCACGGGCGGCCCGCCGGAACCGCGCCGCGAGCGTTGCGGCTGCTTGGTGCGGCCGGAGGACCCGCCGCTCTGGGCGCGTTCCAGCTTGGGGCTCTTTGCAGGCGGGGGTCCCGCGGGACGCCGCTTCTTCCGCTTGGCGATCGTCGCTCTCCTGATCAGTGACGCACTTACGGGTGGTCCCGGCGCAGCGCCGGGCAGTGTGCCTCGAGCACATCGGCGGAGGTGAACCGCCGCAGGCCGAGGGACATCGGGGCGGGGCCGCGCAGCACCCCGCGCTGGGCGAGGCCCACGAGCTCGCTCTCGCCGATCTCGACGCCCAGGCGGTCGGCCTCGCCGCGGACGCGGTCCATGACCATCCAGGGGGTCACCCGCCAGGGGTCCTCGAGGTTCATGGAGACCTGCGCCATCCCGGCGCCGGGCAGGTAGAGCCCCAGGGCGCGCACGCTCGGCAGTCCGCCGCCGGACTCCCGGACGCGGTCGGCGATGGCGCGGGCCTCGGCGAGGCTCGCGTGCGGCAGCCACACGTTCCACGCCACCAGGGGCGGCCGCACGCCCACCAGCACGCACCCCGCGGTGGGGTGCAGGCGCGGCGGGCCGGCGTCCGGGGTGAGGTGGCCGGCGTCGATCTCCTCGGCCAGGGCGTCCAGCCCGCCCCGGCGGAAGTCGTGGGGGCGATCGCGCGTGGGGTTGGTGGCCAGCGCGCCGTACAGGAACACCGGAACGTCGAGCTCACGCCCGATGCGGTCGGCCAGGCCGGTGGCCACCTCCCCCGCCAGCGGGGCGTCAGCGTCGGTGAGCGCGACCAGCGGACACACGTCCAGCGCCCCCACGCGGGGGTGCGCGCCGCGCTTCCAGCGCAGGTCGATGCGCTCCACGCAGGTCTCCGCCAGGCGGAACAGGGCCTCCTGGACGGCCATCGGATGGCCGGCGACCGTGAGGACGGTGCGGTCGTGATCGGGGTCCGAGTGCCGGTCGAGCACACGGGCACCCGGGATCCGGCAGGCGTCCGCGAGGGCGGCGAGGATGTCGGGGTCGGCCCCCTCGCTGCAGTTCGGCACGGCCAGGACGGTCGGCGGGCGCCCTGTGCCATCCTCGGGCGCCACGCCGCGTGCTCCTTGAGCCAGGTCTGTCGGGACTGTACCGTTCACCGGTGAATTACTTTGTCGACCCTTCTCCGCCTACTCGCCTTCCTGCGCCCGTACCGGACGCTGGTGATCCTCACGGCCCTCTCGGCCGCGGGGCTCATGGCGTGCACCGTCACCTTGCCATACCTCACGGGACGGGTGATCGACGACGTGCTCCGCGCCGGCGACCGCGACGCGCTGTGGCCGCTGCTCATCGCGGTGGCCGTGGTCGTGGCCGTGCGGTTCACGCTCGGGATGCTGCGGCGGGTCTGGGCCGGGCAGGTGAGTCTGGGCGTGGAGTTCGACCTGCGCGACCTGGTGTTCGGGCACGTCTCGCGCCTGTCGTTCGCCTACTTCGACCGCATGCCGGTGGGGCAGCTCATGTCCCGGGCCACGAGCGACCTCCAGACCGTCAGGTTCTTCCTGGGCTACGGCCTGATCTTCATGTTCATGAACCTGTTCACGCTCATCCTCATCACCGGCCTGCTGCTGTGGCTCAACCTCAAGCTGGCGCTGGTCGCGCTGCTGGTGGGGCCGGCGCTGCTGGCGGTCGCGGTGCGCTACAGCCGCAAGACGGCGCCCGTGCGGATCGACGTGCAGCAGAAGATCGCCGAGGTCACGGAGGCCGCCGAGGAGAGCATGGTCGGCATCCGCGTGGTGAAGGCCTTCGGGCGTGAGCGGGAGCGCACCGACCGCTTCTCCGGCACCGCCCGGCGGGCGTTCGACCGGAGCATGGACGCGAACCACCTGGAGTCCTTCTACCAGCCGCTGATGGGCTTCCTGCCCACGATCGGGCTCGCGGTGATCCTGCTCTACGGCGGCTCGCTCACCATCAACGGCGAGCTCACCCTGGGGCAGTTCGTGCAGTTCTACCTCTACCTCACCCTGCTGATGGGCCCGTTCCGGTCCGCCGGGATGCTGGTGGGCCAGGCCCAGCGGGCGGTGGCCGGCGGGGAGCGGATCTTCGAGGTGGTCGACGCGGTGCCGGATGTGCGCGAGCCGGAGGATGCCGTGCTCCTGCCGGACGGCCCCGGGGAGGTGCGCCTGGAGGGCGTGTCGTTCGCCTACGGCGACGGCCGGCAGGTCCTCACCGACCTGGACCTCACGATCCCGGCGGGCACCACGGTGGCGCTCATCGGCCCCACGGGATCCGGCAAGACCACCCTCACCGAGCTCATCCCCCGCTACTACGACCCCGACGCCGGCCGGGTGCTGGTGGACGGCGCCGACGTGCGCACGCTGGAGCTCAACAGCCTGCGCCGCGCCATCGGGGTGGTGTCGCAGGAGCCGTTCCTGTTCTCCACCACGGTGCGGGAGAACATCGCCTACGGCCGGCCCGGCGCCACCGACGAGGAGGTCTTCGCCGCGGCGCGGCTGGCGCGGGCCGACGGCTTCATCGAGGCGCTGCCGGCCGGGTACGACACGGTGGTGGGTGAGCGCGGCTACACGCTCTCGGGTGGCCAGCGGCAGCGCCTGGCGATCGCCCGGGCCGTCATCACCGACCCGCGCATCCTCATCCTCGACGAGGCCACCGCGTCGGTGGACGCCAGCACCGAGCGGGAGATCCAGGACGCCCTGCGCGCCGTGATGGCGGGCCGCACGACGGTGATCATCGCCCACCGCCTGTCCACCATCCGCCTGGCGGACGAGCTGGTGGTGCTCGACGGCGGCGCGATCGCCGCCCGCGGCACCCACGCGCAGCTCTACGCCAGCAGCGCCCTGTACCGCGAGATCCACGACGGGGGCCTCGCGCGGCCGGACCTCGTGCTGGGGGAGTCATGAGCAGCCGCGGTCCGGGCGGCATGCTGCGCCCCCGCCCCGAGGACGACATGGAGGAGGTGCGGCGCCCGCCGGACCGCAAGCTGCGCAAGCTGCTGCCGTACTTCGCCCCCTACAAGGGGCGGGCGATCCTCACGGTCCTGCTGATGCTGGTGGTCACCGCCACCGGCCTGGCCGGCCCCGCACTGGCCCAGGTGGCCATCGACCACGGCATCCGGGCCGGCGACGAGGGCACGGTCCTGCTGGCGGTGATCCTGTTCGTGGGCGCCGGCCTGGTGGGACTGGTGGCCGGCTACTGGCAGAGCTACATGTCGTCGTGGGTGGGCGAGCGCGTGCTGCTGGACCTGCGGACCGCCCTGTTCCGGCACATGATGCGGCTGGAGCTGGGCTACCACGAGCGCGTGCCCACCGGCCGCAGCGTGAGCCGGCTCACCAGCGACATCGAGGCGCTGGACTCGCTGGTCACCGAGGGTGCCACCTCGCTCATCATCAACGGGCTCACCTTCGTGGGCGTCGTGGTGATCCTGTTCGCCTACGACTGGCAGCTGGCCGCGATGGCCTTCGCCATCTTCCCGCTGCTGGCGCTCGGGACCGGGGCGTTCCGCGTGACCTCCGCCCGGGCGTACCGCCGCACCCGCGAGAAGGTGGCCGACGTCCTGTCGGTCCTGCAGGAGACCCTGTCCGGGATGAAGGTGGTGCAGGGCTACGGCCGGCAGGAGCCGGCCCGGCAGTCGTTCCGGCGCGCGAACGACGAGTACCGGGAGGCCAACATGGCGACCATCCGCCTGTCGGGCCTCTACTTCCCGGGGATCGAGCTGCTGTCCGGCGTCGGCCTGCTGCTGATCCTGTGGTTCGGGTCGAACCGCGTGCTGGACGGCGAGATCTCGATCGGCGTGATGGTGGCCTTCATCGGCTACCTGTCGAGCTTCTTCGACCCGATCCAGCAGCTGTCGCAGCTGTACTCGACGTTCCAGTCGGCGATGGCCGCCCTGGAGAAGATCCTGGGGGTCCTGGAGACCGAGCCCACGCTCACCGACGCGCCCGACGCGGTGGACCTGCCCCAGATGCGCGGCGAGATCACCCTCACGGGCGTGAGCTTCGGGTACCGGCCGGATCGCCCGGTCATCCACGAGCTGGACCTGCACATCGCCGCCGGGGAGTCGGTGGCGCTCGTGGGGGCCACCGGCGCCGGCAAGTCCACCCTTGCGAAGCTCATCGCGCGCTTCTACGACCCGCAGTCCGGGGTCGTGGCGATCGACGGCCACGACCTGCGGGCGGTGACCCAGTCCTCCCTGCGGGCGCAGCTGGCCATCGTCCCGCAGGAGGGACACCTCTTCGCCGGGACGCTGCGCGACAACCTGGCATTCGGCTGCACCGGCGAGGTCACCGACCAGCGGCTGGTGGACGCCCTGGAGGCCGTCGGCGGCGAGGACCTGCTGGCGGGCCTCCCGGAGGGCCTGGACACCCCGATCACCGAGCGCGGGTCGGGCCTGTCGGCCGGGCAGCGCCAGCTGGTGGCGTTCGCGCGTGCCCTGGCCGCAGACCCGCGCCTGCTGATCCTCGACGAGGCGACGAGCTCGGTGGACGTGCGCACCGAGCAGCGCATCGAGCAGGCCATGGAGGCGCTCCTTCCCGGCCGCACCTCCGTGCTCATCGCCCACCGGCTCTCGACGATCCGGAAGTCGGACCGCATCGTGGTGCTCGAACAGGGGCGGATCGTGGAGCAGGGCTCCCACGACGTCCTCATGGAACTGGGCGGCCGGTACGCGGGCCTGTACGGGGACTGGGAGAAGGCCACCACGGGCTGGGCCACCGAGACCGCCTGACGCGGCGGCCATCCTGGACGGACGTGGCGCTTTGCCCTAGGTTGGGCGCCATTCCGCAAGTCCAACATGGGGGTCGCACGTGGTCCGTGCCCAGACCGTCGTCGCCGTCCTCGCCACCGGAGCGCTGCTCGGCGCCGGCGGCGCGTTCGCCGCGAACAAGCTCATCGTCACCGGCAGCAACGTCGTGGACGGTTCCCTCACCGGGAAGGACCTGCGAGACGGCAGCGTCCAGCAGCGCGACCTGAGCGCGTCCCTGCGCGCCCGCCTCGCCCGCGTCGGCGTCGCCGCGGCCGGTGCCCCGGGACCGCAGGGCGCACAGGGATCGCAGGGCCCCCAGGGCCCCCAGGGCCCGCCCGGCCTCTCCGTCGCCGCGTCCTCGAAGTCGGTGACCCCGAAGAGCATCACGGCCGCCACGGAGATCCTCGCCGTGGACTCCGCCACCGGCGGGTACACCGCGGCCGCGACCGTCGAGGTCACCGCCGGCACCGGCACCGCGGTGACCTGCACCATCGCGATCGGCACGAACACCTCCCAGGGGTCCGCGACGCTCTCGGGCACCCAGAAGCTGACCATCCCCGTCCTGGCGGCCGGCACCCTCGGCGCGCCCGGGAAGATCACGCTGTCGTGCACGCCCACCGGGGGCAGCGTCACGATCGGCCAGGCCACCCTGGTGACCACGCGCATCGCCAACGTCACCACGGACGGCTACTAGGCGATCCCACCCGTGTCCGGGCGCCTCACGCGGGGCGCCCGGACACGATGGTCCCCTCCCCCGCGCGGCCGCCCCGATCGTCAAGGTCGTGTGCTACCGTGCCGACGCTCGATGAGCCGTTGGGGGATCGTCTAATGGTAGGACGCTAGGTTCTGGCCCTAGTAGTGGGGGTTCGAGTCCTCCTCCCC
>LNFL01000065.1 GCA_001464275.1 Actinobacteria bacterium Ga0077560
CCGATCCCGATGCCTGGCGCGCCCTCAGAGGACGCCCGAGCGTGGAGGCCGCGCTCGCCGAGGCCGTCATCGGCGCCGCCTATCTGGACCTGCCGCGCGAGGACGCCGAGGCTGCGGTCCTCGCGGCCTTCGAGGGCGTGGTCGCGGCGGCGGTGCCAGGACAGCGCGACCCCAAGACCTCGCTGCAGGAGCTGGTGCAGCGCGACGGCGGTCGGGTGCGGTATGAGCTCACGGCCACCGAGGGCCCCCCGCACCGCCGCAGGTTCACCACCCGTGTGATGCTCGAGGGCCGGGAGATCGCCTCCGGCAGCGGTCCGAGCAAGCAGGCGTCCGAGCAGGCCGCGGCGGTCGCGGCACTGCAAGTGCTCGTCCCGGTGCAGGAGGAAGCGTGATGCTGCGACGCCTCGAGGTGCGGGGGTTCAAGTCCTTCGCGCTGCAGGCGACCCTCGATCTGGGGCCGGGGGTGAACGTCATCGTCGGGCCCAACGGCTCCGGCAAGAGCAACCTCGCCGAGGCCCTGGTGTGGGCCATGGGCGAGCAGCGCGCCTCCAAGATCCGGGCGTCGGGCATGGGGGAGGTCGTGTTCTCCGGCGGCGAGGTGTCGATGACCCTCACCGAGCTGGCGCTGGACGAGGAGCGCCCCGCCGAGACGCAGGTCACCCGGAGGGTCACGCGCGCCGGCGACGCCGCGTACCGGCTCAACGGGGTCGGCTGCCGGCTGCTGGACATCCACGAGGAGCTGGCGACGGTCGGCCTCGGGCCGGACGCCCTCGCGGTCATCCGCCAGGGGCAGGTGGAGGCCGTGTGCGCCGCCCGGCCCGCGGAGCTGCGGGCGGTGATCGAGGAGGCCGCGGGCGTCGCGCTGCAGAAGCGCCGCCGCCGCCGGGCCGAGAGCAAGCTCAACCGGGTCGGTGAGCGCCTCGACCGTGCGCGCGACCTCGCGGTCGAGCTGGAGGCCCGCCGGGCGACCCTGTCGCGGCAGGCGTCCCAGGCCGTGCGGGCCGCGGAGCTCGACGCCGAGATCGAGTCGGGACGCGTCCGGCTCGCCGCGGTGTCCGCCGCGGCCGCCGCGCGGGCGCTGGCGATGGCGCGGGAGCGGCTCACCTCGGCGCGGGCCGGCCTCACGGCCGCCCAGACCGAGCTGGAGGCGGCCCGCGGGCTGCTGGACGAGGCCAACCGGGGTGTCGTGGAGGCCGAGCGCGCCCGTGAGGCGGCGCTGGAGCTGGCCCGCACCCTCAAGGCGGCGGGGGACCGGCTGGCGAGCCGCGCCGAGCTGGCCGAGGAGCGCATCCTGCAGGCCCGGCGCGCGATGGACCGGGGACGGGCCGAGCGTGAGGCGGCGGTCGCCGCCCGCGACGATGCGGAGCGCGCCGCCACGCTGGCGGCGGAACGCTCAGAGCTTGCGCAGACCGCCCTGGACGAGGTGGAGCAGCGCCTGGCGGCGGCCCGGGCCGATCACGCCGAGCGCACCGAGGCTGCCCGGGAGGCACGCCGGCAGGCCGACGACGCGCGGGCCGCGTCCGACGACGCCCAGCGGGCACTCACCGGCGCCCGCGGGCGGATGGAGCGCGCCGCCCGTGCGCTGGCGGAGGCCGAGGCCCGGTTGCAGGGCCTGGGCGGCGCTGCCGCGGCGCTGCCCGACCTCGGTCGCCTGGAGCGCCGCGCGGAGATCGCCCAGGGGCGGGCCTCACGCTGGGCCGAGCGCGACCAGGCCGCTCGCCGCGCCCTGGAGGACGCCGCGGCGACCCGCGCCGCCGCCGAGGAGCGCCGCCGGGCGGCGGCCGCCGAGCTGGCCCGCACCGCGGGGGCGCACGCCGCGCACGCCGGGCGGCTCGGTGACGGTCTCGAGGTGGAGCCGGGCACCGAGCGGGCGGTGGGCGCGGCCCTCGGCGCCCTCGCCGACGCCCCGGTGACCGCCGACGTCCCGCATGGCCTCGCCGCCGTCGACGACGGCGCGCCGGCCGCGGTGGTGCCCGCTCCCACACGGGGGACCTTCCCGGCGCCCCAGGGGGCCCGCCCGTTGGTCTCGGTCATCCGCGCCTGCCACGAGCAGGCCCGCGGCCATGTCGAGCGGCTGCTCGCGCAGGTGTGGCTCGTGGATGACCTGCGTCACGTGCCCGCCGGACACACGGGCCTGTTCGTCACGCCCGCCGGCGAGGCCTACCGCCCCGCGCAGGGTGTTGTGGAACGGCCGGCCAGCGACTGGGCGCAGGCCGCCCTGCACCGCGCCGCGGCGGAGCGCGTGGAGGCCGCCGAGGCGGCCTGCGGTGCGCTGGCCGCTGCGGAGACCCGGGCCCGCGAGGCGGTGGGGGCCATCACCTCGCGCGTCCGCGCCGCGAACCGCGCGCAGACCTCCGCCGAGTCGGCGCTCGGCGCGGGGCGGGCCGCCGCCGGTCGCGCCGCCGCCGAGCTCGCCGACGCGACCGCCGCGCGGGACGCCGCGGCGCGTGAGCTGGAGTCCGCCACCGCCGCGGAGGCGCCGGCCGCAGCGGCGCTCGGGGAGGCCGCCCAGCGTGAGCAGGACGCCCGCGCCGTTGCGGTCCGGGCGACCGAGGGGCTCGAGGAGGCCGCGCGTGGATTGCGCGATGTCGAGACCACCGCCTCATCCGCCCGTGCGGAGCTCGCCGCCGCCCGCGTCGCCGACGCCGAGGCCGCCGAGCGGCTTGCCGGCATCGCGCGACGCGCGTCGGCCGAGGATCGTGCGGTGGACCTCACGCTGCCCGAGCGCGCCCTCGCGGCCCTGGAGACCGCGGGCAGGGCGCTCACGGACCGCTCCCGCCAGGCACGACGCTGCTCACGGAGGCCCAGCGCCTGCGCGCCGAGGCGCGCCAGGTGGTGGTGGGCACCGAGACGCACGTGGAGGGCGCGCGGGCCAAGGGCCACGAGGCCGAGCTGGCCGTCGCCGCAGCGACCGCCCGCGCCGAGGAGCACGGCCCGCCGCCCGAGGAGGACCCCGGCGAGATCGACCCGGACGCCGAGCGCCGGCGCATCGAGGACCTCGAGCGCCGCCGCCGCATGATGGGCAACGTGAACCTGCTCGCCGCCGAGGAGCTCGAGGAGATGCAGGCCCGGCTCACCGACATCGGTGAGCAGGTCGCCGACCTCGAGTCCGCCGCCGCGTCGCTGCGCGGGCACATGGAGGGGCTGGACACCACCGTCGCCGACGGCTTCGAGGAGCTGTTCTCCACCCAGAACATCGCGACCCTGTTCCCGGGCGGCCACGGCCGGCTGGCCGAGGTGGAGGGCGAGGACGGCGAGCAGGGCATCGAGGTGCAGGTGGTCCCGGCCGGCAAGCGGCCGCGGCCCCTGTCGATGCTCTCCGGGGGCGAGCGGTCGCTGGTCGCGCTCGCGTTCTGCATGGCCATCGCGATGTGCAAGCCGGCGCCGTTCTACCTGCTCGACGAGGTCGAGGCGGCCCTCGACGACACCAACCTGCGGCGCTTCCTGGCGCTTGTGCGCCAGCTGTCGGACCACACCCAGTTCGTGCTCATCACCCACCAGCAGCCCACGGTGGAGATCGCGGACACCCTGTTCGGGGTCACCATGGGTCACGACGGGGTCTCGCAGGTCGTGGCGCGTCGCCTGGACCGCACCCTTGAGGGGCGGGCGCGCCCGTTCGTGCGCCGCCAGCTCAAGGCGATCCAGGGCGGCCGGGCGTGAGCGAGGCGGGCGACGAGCGGGCGATCTGGGCGGAGCTGTTCGAGCTCGAGCCGCCGCCCGCCGAGGAGGACCAGGGCACCCGCCGCCGCGGCCTGCTGGGGCGCCTGCGGGAGAACCTGAGCCGCCCGCGGCAGGCCATCTCACCACAGCTGGCCGGGATCTTCGCGCCCAAGCTGATCACCGCGGACGTCTGGGACGAGCTGGAGGAGGCCCTCATCACCGCCGACTGCGGCATGGACGCCAGCATCGCGCTGGTCGACCAGCTGCGGGAGGAGGCCGGTCAGGGGCGCATCACCAACGGCTCCGAGCTGGCCACCGCGCTCGCCACCGCCGTGGGCGGGCTCATGGCGCCGGAACCGCCGCGGATCTCCCTGCGGGCCAGCCCCACAGTGATCCTGGTGGTTGGCGTCAACGGCAGCGGCAAGACCACCACGGTCGGCAAGCTCGCGCACCGGCTCTCGGAGCTGGGGCAGAAGGTGGTCATCGGCGCGGCCGACACGTTCCGGGCCGCCGCGGTGGACCAGCTGGCGGTGTGGGCCGAGCGCTCCGGCGCGCAACTGGTGCGGCAGGGGCCGGGCGCCGACCCGGGGGCGGTGGCCTTCGATGCGGTCTCCTCGGCGCGGGCGCGCGGCGCGGACGTGGTCCTGGTGGACACCGCGGGCCGCCTGCAGACCCAGCGCAACCTCATGGACGAGCTCCGGAAGGTCTCGGCGGTGGTGGGCAAGGCCGATCCCACCGCGCCGCACGAGACGCTCCTGGTGCTGGACGCCACCACCGGGCAGAACGGTCTGAGCCAAGCGCGCCTGTTCGGTGAGGCCGTGCCGCTGTCGGGGGTGGTCCTCACCAAGCTCGACGGCACCGCCAAGGGCGGCATCGCCGTGGCGATCAACCGCGAGCTGGGCATCCCGATCAAGCTCGCGGGCGTGGGGGAGAAGCTGCAGGACCTGCAGCCGTTCGACGCGAAGGCGTACGCGCAGGCCATCTTCTCGGCCCCGGAGTGAGCGGCCGCTAGACTCCCTCGTCGGCGCGGCGTCCTGTCGCGCCATTTCGCCGTGTTCGATTCTCTCTCCGACAAGCTCCAGAGCGCCTTCGCCGGCCTGCGCGGCAAGGGCAAGCTCACCGAGGCCGACATCGACGTCGCGATGCGGGCGATCCGCCTGTCGCTGACATGGGCGTGGTGCGCCAGTTCACCAAGACGATCGCCGAGCGGGCCAAGGGCGCCGAGGTGATGCAGTCCCTCACGCCCGACCAGCAGGTCGTGAAGATCGTCAACGAGGAGCTCACCGCGCTGATGGGCGCGGCCAGCGTCGGCATGCCGATGTCGCCGCGGCCGCCCACGGTGGTCCTCATGGCCGGCCTGCAGGGCTCCGGCAAGACGACCTGCACCGCCAAGCTCGCCCGGCACTACCAGCAGCAGGGCCGCGCTCCGATGCTGATCGCGTGCGACGTGCACCGCCCGGCCGCCGCCCAGCAGCTCGCCGTGCTCGGCGAGCAGATCGGCGTGCCCGTGTACCGCGAGGACGGCACCGACGCCGTCGCGATCGCGACGCGGGGCATCGCCGAGGCCCTGGTGATCGTCGATACGGCCGGCCGCACGGTCATCGACGCGGCCATGATGGACGAGCTGGTCCGCGTCCGGGACGCCGTGAAGCCCACCGCGGTGGTGCTCGTCCTCGATGCCATGACGGGTCAGACCGCGGTCGAGGTGGCCACCGCCTTCCAGGAGGCGGTCCAGTTCGACGGCGCGGTGCTCACCAAGCTCGACGGTGACGCTCGCGGCGGCGCCGCCCTGTCGCTGCGCGCGGCCACGGGCCGTCCCATCTACTTCGTGGGCACCGGCGAGAAGGTGGAGGCCCTCGAGCCCTTCCACCCGGACCGGATGGCCTCGCGCATCCTCGGCATGGGCGACGTGCTGTCGCTCATCGAGCGCGCGCAGCAGACCGTCGACGTCGGGGACGCCAAGGAGCTCGAGAAGAAGATCCTCGGTGGTGGCATGACCCTCGACGACTTCGCGAACCAGCTCCTGCAGGTCCGCAAGATGGGGCCCATCGGCCAGCTGCTGGGCATGATGCCCGGGTTCGGCAAGATGAAGGGGATGAAGGACGTCCAGGTCGACGAGAAACAGCTCGACCGGATTCAGGCGATCATCTCGAGCATGACCCCCGCGGAGCGGCGGCGGCCTGAGATCATCAACGGGAGCCGCCGCCAGCGCATCGCGGCGGGGAGCGGCACCTCGGTCCAGGAGGTCAACCAACTCCTGGCCCAGTTCAAGCAGATGCGTAAGCTGATGAAGCGGATCGGCAAGGGTGGACTCCCTCCGATCCTCGGTACCTGACACACCAAGGAGCGTCGTGGTCAAGATCCGGCTCGCCCGCGTGGGCGGCAAGAAGAACCCCATCTACCGCGTTGTGGTGGCCGATTCCCGGTCCCCCCGCGATGGGCGCAACATCGAGACGATCGGCCGGTACAACCCGCAGACCGATCCGTCCATCGTCGAGGTCAACCTGGACCGGGTGAACCACTGGGTGGGCACCGGCGCGCAGCCGACCCCCGCGGTGAAGAAGCTCATCAAGATCGTCGAGGCGCGGGGATGACCGAGGACGGCGACCAGCGGCTGGCCGACATGGTCGCCACGCTCGCCCGTGGCCTGGTGGACACCCCGGACGAGGTCCGCGTGGAGCAGGAGCGTGACGGTGAGACCACCGTGCTCTCGCTGTACGTCGCGCAGGAGGACCTCGGGCAGGTCATCGGTCGTGGCGGCCGCATCGCGCGGTCCCTGCGCCTGGTGACCCGGCAGGCGGCCCAGACGACGGGCCGCCGGGTGAACCTCGAGATCGTCGACTAGGAACGGGCGCCGCGCGCCGA
>LNFL01000066.1 GCA_001464275.1 Actinobacteria bacterium Ga0077560
CCTTGTGGACGGCGAGGAATGAATGAGGGCGACCCATGGATGGGGAGCTGGGCTCAGTGGCAGCGCAGCCGCAAGGCGTTGTTCCTGGGGCCAACGCCCCCAGACGCGCACATGGGCAACGCTCGCGCGAGTCGACCAGGCAATGAAAAGCACCGAGAACGACCACAAGTGAAAAGCAAACGGCGCCCCTGCGGGGCGCCGAAACAGCTGCTGCACCTCGCAAAGCCCGGATCACTCCAACAACGGATCACACCGGGTCCGGATCACGCCAAGCCCGGATCACTCGGGCTTTCTCAGAAGTCGATGCTTCCCTTGCCCTTCCAGCCGGCCAGCTCGGTGAGCGTCTTCGTGGGCACACCGGAGGCCACCATCACGCAGGTGTGGTCGCCGCGCTCCCAGGTCACGATGTCCTTCCCGTCCGCGGACAGGACCCGAAGGGTCGTTCCCTCCACCGTGGCGGTCGTTGCGTCGTCCGGCGTGTCGAGCGCGTCCCCCTCGACGATGCCGTACGAGACCCGGCGGCCGTCGTTCTCGTAGACCACGGTCGTGATGGTGCGGCCCTCCACGGTGTCGGTGCGCGTGCCGATCGCCGTCCAGCCGAACTTCTCGGCGTAGTCCGGGAAGGCGATGCCGTCGACCGCGAGGTCCAGGAGCTTGTCGCGGTCGGGGTCGGCGGGCGGCGCGGCGGCGACCGGCGGGCGGCCGACGGCGGCGGCGGCCTCGGCGACGGTGGGACCCCCGGCACCCCCGGGGAGGACCACGAAGGTGAGCAACACGACCGCCGCGACCGCCGATGCGACGGCGGCCATCCAGCCGAAGCGCCGGCGCGGGGCTCGCGCCGGGGCGGATTGCGCGGCGGCCAGGCGCTCCCTCAGGCCCAGCGGCGCCTCGATGTGGGTGTTCGCGAGGCGGATCGCGTCCATCGCGCGCACCTGTTCGGCGTGCGCGGCGGCCAGTTCCGGGGAGGCCTTGATGGCCGCGAGCACCCGCGCCTGACGAGCGGCATCGAGGGTGCCGTCGGCGAGGGCGGCGAGCTCCTCCTCGCGGATCGGGCTGTCGTCGGGGGTGGCCACGCTTCCAAGGACTCCTTTCCGCCCCCGGTTATTCCATGGGGGTGGATCGGCGTCCAGCGTATCCGGCGCGGCCCGTCCCGGGCGCCGAAACACCTCGGGCCCGCCGAAGCGGGCCCGAGGGACGGAGGGTCCTGCGGGGTCGAGCTACCGGAGCAGTGACAGCACCGCCTGCGGGGCGCTGTTGGCCTGCGCGAGCATCGACATGCCGGACTGCTGGAGGATCTGGTTCTTGGTGAACTTGATCATCTCCTGCGCCATGTCGGCGTC
>LNFL01000067.1 GCA_001464275.1 Actinobacteria bacterium Ga0077560
CGAACGCGGTGCTGTTCACCGGTGCGGACGTGGTGTTCGCCGAGGTGGACCCGCTCACGTTCAACATGGACCCGGCGGCGGTGGAGGCGGCGATCACGCCGCGCACCAAGGCCATCGAGATCGTCGACATCTTCGGGTACCCCGCCGAGATCCCGGCGCTGCTGGACATCGCCGAGCGGCACGGCCTGAAGGTGGTGGAGGACGCCTGCCAGACCATCGACGGCGCCTACGACGGCCGCAAGCTGGGTACCTGGGGGCATCCCGCGGTGTACGGCTTCTACGCCAACAAGCAGCTCACCACCGCCGAGGGCGGGATCATCTTCACCGATGACGACGAGCTGTACGGCCTGCTCAAGAGCCTGTCCAACCAGGGGCGCAGCGACGACGGCGCCTGGCTGGTCCACTCGCGGCTGGGCTTCAACTACCGCATGTCCGACGTCCACAGCGCCATCGGCATCGCCCAGCTCGAGCGGCTGGACGACCTGCTGGCCGGCCGGGCGCGCGCCGCGGCCTGGTACCAGGAGCGCGTCGCCGGCATCCCGGGCGTCACACCCATGTACGAGGGGCCGCAGCGCCGGTCCTGGTTCGTCTACGCGCCGCGGCTGGACGAGGGCCTGGACCGGGACGCGGTGATCCGCGACCTGGACGCCCTGGGGATCAGCGCCAAGCCGTACCTGCCGTGCATCCACCTGCAGCCCTTCTACCGGGAGCGCTTCGGCTACGAGCCGGGGCACCTGCCGGTGACCGAGGCCATCAGCAGGTCCACGATCGCCCTGCCGTTCTTCCCGGAGATGACCGAGGATCAGGTGCAGACGGTGTGCGACGCCCTCGCGCGGGTCGTCTCGGCGCACTTGGCGGGCGCGGGGCGGGCATGAGCGGCGGCGCGCGGCTCTGGGGCGGCCGGTTCTCCGGCGGGCCCGCCGAGGCGTTCGACGCGCTCAACGCGTCGCTCGCGGTGGACCGCCGGATGTGGGCGCAGGACGTGGCCGGCTCGGTCGCCCACGTCGAGATGCTCGGGGCGTGCGGGATCCTGCCCGCCGACGACGTGAAGGCCGTCCACCGGGCGCTCAACCAGGTCCACGAGGAGCTGGCCACCGGCGCGTTCGCGTTCCAGCCGTCCGACGAGGACATCCACACCGCGGTCGAGCGGCGCGTCACCGAGATCGCCGGCGACGCGGGCGCGCGCATCCACACGGCCCGCAGCCGGAACGACCAGGTCGCCACCGACGTCCTGCTCTACCTGCGCGACGCGATCGCCGGCCAGACGGCCGGCATCAAGCGGCTGGTGGAGGCGCTCATCGCGCAGGCCGAGGCCCACGTGGACACCCTGGTCCCGGGCTACACACATCTGCAGCGCGCGCAGCCGGTCCGGCTGGCGCACCACCTGCTGGCCTACGTGTGGATGCTCTCGCGGGACCGTCGCCGCCTGGCGTCGGTGCGCGAGGACTCGCTGGCCGAGTGCCCGCTGGGCTCCGGCGCCCTGTCGGGCGTCGGCTTCCCCGTGGACCGGGAGATGACCGCCCGGGCGCTGGGCTTCGCGCGCCCGGCGCCGAACAGCCTGGACGCCGTCGGCAGCCGCGACGCGCTGGCCGACTACCTGCACTTCGCGGCGACCCTCGGGGTCCACCTGTCGCGGATGGGTGAGGAGCTGGTGGTGTGGTCCAGCGAGGAGTTCGGCTTCGTCCGCCTGTCCGACGCCTTCACCTCCGGCTCGTCGATGCTCCCGCAGAAGAAGAACCCCGACGCCGCGGAGCTGGCGCGCGCCAAGTCGGCGCGGCTGGTGGCCGACTACGCGGGCCTGCAGAACGTGGTGAGCAAGCTCCCGCTCGCCTACAACAAGGATCTGCAGGAGGACAAGCACTACCTGTTCGACGCGGTGGACACCGTGGACCTGCTGCTGCCGGCCGTCGGCGGCATGGTGATGACGGCGGAGTTCCGCGCCGACCGCATGCTGGCCGCCTGCGAGGCGGGCTACCTCGCCGCCACCGACCTGGCGGACCACCTGGTGAAGCTCGGGTGGCCCTTCCGGCGCGCCCACGAGGCCGTGGGTCGGCTCGTGCGGTCCTGCTCGGAGCGCGGGGTGGGGCTGGGCGAGGTGAGCGCCGCCGAGCTGGCCGCGGCCGGCCTGGCCGGGATCGACCCGCCGCCGGTGACCCCGGAGGCGAGCGCGGAGAACAAGGTCGCGATCGGCGGGACGTCCCGCGCCCGGGTCCTGGAGCAGCTCGACGAGGCCCGCCGGGAGCTCGATCGGTGGTGACCCCGCTCGGCCGGGCGTTCTTCGATCGCCCGGCGGGTGAGGTGGCGCCGGACCTGCTGGGGTGCCTGCTGCTGCACGACGACGTCGGCGGGGTCATCGTCGAGGTGGAGCGCTACGAGGAGCACGACGCGGCCTCCCACAGCCACCGCGGCCCCCGGGGCCGCGCCGCCGTGATGTTCGGTGACCCGGGGCGCGTGTACGTGTACCGCAGCTACGGGATGCACTGGTGCGCCAACCTGGTCTGCGATGCGGCCGGGCGCGGGTCTGCCATCCTGCTGCGTGCCCTCCGGCCCACGCACGGGCTCGAGCGGATGCGCGCCAGGCGCGCCGGGCGCCCCGACCGGGAGCTGTGCGCCGGACCGGGGCGGCTCACGCAGGCGCTGGGCATCGACGACGCCCTGGACGGCGGGTGGGCGGTCCCCGGGCCGGACGGCCGCCACGATCTCGTGCTGTTGCCACGCGAAGAGGAGGTGCTCGTGTCGCGCGGGCCCAGGATCGGCATCACCAAGGACACGCACCGGACCTGGCGCTACGCCGTGGCCGGCTCGCCGTGGCTGTCGCGGCCCATGGCGGTGACCGCATGAGCGACGTCCCCGCCTGGGCGCTCGAGCAGGCGCGCGCGCTGGCCGAGCGCACCGCCAACTGCGAGCCGTCCGTGGACGCCCTGGCGGCGCGCATCGCCACCGGGGAGCCCCTGCGCGTGAAGCTGGGCGTGGATCCCACCGCGCCGGACATCCACCTGGGCCACACGGTGGTGCTCGCCAAGCTCCGGGAGTTCCAGGACGCCGGGCACACGGCCATCCTGCTCATCGGCGACTGGACCGCCCGCGTGGGCGATCCCAGCGGGCGCAGCTCCACCCGGCCCATGCTCAGCGCCGAGGAGATCGAGGCCAACGCCGAGACGTACCGGCAGCAGGCCTTCCGGGTCCTCGACCCTGACCGCACCGAGATCCGCTCCAACGGCGAGTGGT
>LNFL01000068.1 GCA_001464275.1 Actinobacteria bacterium Ga0077560
TCGCCGCTCAGGGACCCCTCGTTGGCGACCACCAGGTCGGCCACCGCCTCCGCGACCCGCCGCACCTGCGCCGCCGCGCCGGGCGCCCGCAGGTCGATCATGGGGCGGATGTGCAGGCACCCGACGCTCGCGTGCCCGTACCAGGAGGCCGGCAGCCGTTCCTCGGCGAGCAGCCGCCGCACCTCGCGCGCGAAGCCGGCCAGCCGCGCGGGCGGGACGGCGGGGTCCTCGATGAACGCCAGGGGTTTGGCGTCCCGGGGCACCGGGCCACCCAGGCCGACCCCGCGCATGGCCCGGGCGATCCCCGAGCGCCGAACCGCCCACACCTCCGCCTGCGCCGCCGGATCGAGCACCGCCGTGGCGCCCTCGGTGGCCAGCACCCGCCGCCGGACCTCCTCGGGGTCACCGCTGTGCTCGACCACCAGCATCGCCCCCGCTCCCGCCCCGAAGGCGGTGAGCGAGGCGGTCGCCCTGGCCCGGTTGGCCGGGTCGAGCATGGCGGCGTCCAGGAGCTCGATCGCGGACGGGCCGTCGGCGAGCAGGTCCACCACCGCATCCAGCGCCGCATCGACGTCCGGGAAGGGGATCAGCGCGAGGCCCCTCGCGGCCGGGCGCGGCTCCAGGCGCAGCTCGGCGCCCAGCAGCACCGCCAGCGTCCCCTCCGAGCCGCAGACGACCCGCGGCCAGTCGGGCGCGTCCCCGGCGAGCGCGTCGAGGTTGTAGCCGGACACCCGCCGCAGCAGCCCCGGCCCGGTCCAGTCGTCCGCCAGCCGCCGGCACCCCTCGAGCGCCGCGGGCGCGGGCGAGCCCCGGCGCAGCGTGGCGCGCGTGCCGTCGGCGAACAGGACATCCAGGGCCTCCACCGCATCGGCGGTGAGCCCGTGCACCACCGAGCGTGCGCCGGCGGAGTTGTTGGAGATCATCCCCCCGAGGGTGGCCCTGGAGGCCGTCGCGACATCCGGACCGAACACGAGACCGTGCGTGCCGGCCGCGGCGTTGAGGGCGTCGAGCACCACGCCGGGACCCACCCGTGCGATCCGCTGCTCCGGGTCGATGGCGCAGTCGTCCAGGGCCGAGCAGTCCACGACCAGCCCGGTCCCGACGGCCTGGCCGGCCAGGCTCGTGCCGGCGCCGCGCATCGTGAGTGGCACGCCGGTGGCCGCGCAGGCCTCCACGGCGGCGTGGAGATCGTCCGGATGCACGGCACGTAGCACCGCCACCGGACGTCTCCGGTAGATGCTCGCGTCGGCCTGCTGGGGGTATCCGCGCGGAACTCGCCCGGCACGTGCCCGGACAACCGGCGGGCCAGACCAAGAGCGTCCATATCTGCGATGCTACCGGGGTCCGGCTGAGCCCAGGCGGAGAGCGAAAGACGGGAGGCGGGTCCCTTGCGACCCCCTTTTCGTGCCGCTACTCTACCCGGGCTTTGCGGAGCACCCGGCTGTTTCTGCGCGGCCTCACGGCCGCGCGTTTTGCGCCGGGACCCTTTTTGACGTCCGGAACACAGGTCCGCGGATAGGCCGCGGCCGAGAGTGCCCGACAGGAGCAATCGGAATGGCCAAAGAGAAGTTCGACAGGTCCAAGCCCCACGTGAACGTGGGAACCATCGGCCACGTCGATCACGGGAAAACCACGCTCACGGCGGCCATTACGAAGGTCCTGAACGAGCGTTTCGGTACCGGTGCCGGCATCGCGTACGACGAGATCGACAAGGCGCCGGAGGAGCGGGAGCGCGGTATCACCATCGCCACCGCCCACGTCGAGTACGAGACTGAGAAGCGCCACTACGCGCACGTCGACTGTCCCGGACACGCCGACTACATCAAGAACATGATCACGGGTGCCGCGCAGATGGACGGGGCGATCCTGGTGGTGTCGGCGGCCGACGGCCCCATGCCCCAGACCCGTGAGCACATCCTGCTCGCCCGTCAGGTGGGCGTGCCGTCGATCGTCGTGTTCCTGAACAAGGCCGACATGGTCGACGACCCGGAGCTGCTCGAGCTCGTCGAGCTCGAGGTCCGCGAGCTGCTCTCCGAGTACGAGTTCCCCGGCGACGACGTCCCGGTGATCGCCGGTTCCGCCCTCAACGCCCTCAACGGCGACGCTGAGGCGGGCGACAAGATCATCGAGCTCATGAACGCCGTGGACGACTACATCCCG
>LNFL01000069.1 GCA_001464275.1 Actinobacteria bacterium Ga0077560
GGCTCTTCGGGCATTCAGGTGGGTAGCGCCACGGGGATCCGGCCGCACACCAGGGTGATCATCGCCAGCAGCGATGAGAGCCGTCGGTAGCCGCGGGCGCGGTGGCTGAGCAGGCGCACCGTCGAGTTCATGCCCTCCAGGCGCGCATTGGACAGGCGCTGGGTGATGGCGTTGACGACCAGGTCGCGGTGGGCGTCGATGGTCAGGGCGCAGCGGATGAAGGGATCCAGGTCGCTTGTGAGGGCGGCGAGGATCCAGTCGTCCAGCAGCGCCATCGCGTCATCGTGGCTGGCCGCCTCGTACACCGCCCGCAGCTGCTCGACCAGAAGCCATCCCCGGTAGATGTCGTGGTTGTCGCGCGCCAGCTCGTCGAGGATCGTCCGGTCGCCTGGCCGCAGGTTCCCTGCCCGCCGGCGCACGGCAAAGCGGCTGCCCTTAATGAAGGCCGCCCGTCCCGGATCCTCCTCGCGAAGCGCCTGCCAGGCCTCGCGGCGCACCCGATCAAGGGCGTCGCCACAGAGCTTGATCACGTGGAACGGATCGGCGCAGATCAGGGCGTTGGGGGCGTAGGCGCGGGTGGCGGTGATCCAGCCGCCGTGAAGGTCGAGCGACACCGCCCGCAGCTGCTGGCAGCGCTCGGGCCCGAGCGCCCGGTAGAACGCCTCGGCGGTCGCCTGGCTGCGTCCCGGGCTCGCCCACACCAGGGCCCCCGAGCCGTGGTCAGAGACGCACATCAGGTAGCGGTGGCCCTTGCGGTAGGCGACCTCGTCGATGCCGATGCGGACAAGGCCATCAAGGCCGTCGCCCTCGCGCGATGCGGCGTGCTCGGCGACCACCCGCTCGATCATCCGCCCGACCGTGTGCCAGTCGATCCGCATCAGGGCGGCGACGGTCGTCTTGGGGGCGTGCTTGACCAGGTAGACACAGGTGTCCTCGAACGCCCTGGTGAAGCGCGAGCCCGCCCGCGCCCAGGGCACGGCCTCGGTACGGATCCCGCACTCAGAGCAGCAGACGCGGCGGACCTCGGCGCGGATCACACAGCGCACCCGCCCCATGTCCAGATGCCGCCAGGAGCCGGGCCGGCTGTCGTAGGCGCTGCCGGTCCGAGTGCCGCATCCCGAGCAGCGACTCACCCGCCGCGGAGCCAAGGCGACCGTGACGACCACCCGCTCGATGCCGTCCTCATCCTCGAGCTCAACCCCGAGCACCCGCTCGCCGCCCAGCCGAAGCAGGCGCTTGAATAGCGTCGCCACGCGCATCTGGTGCTCCCGTCTTCGCTTCCGTGAGAAGACGCGAAGCTACGGAGCGCACCGGACTGCGCGTGGCACCCATGGCCAGGCCGCTCTCGGGCAGATCAGGCCGTCAGCTCACCCACTTTCATGCCCGAAGAGCCGCAATCCTGGGCTGCCGTCGCAGCGGATGAGCGGCTCGGAGGTTGATGCCACGCACGCGCCCTCGACGGCGAGTTGCGGTGGGACCGCACTTTGTGAAGAGAGCATGAAGTGGCTTCACGAGAGCGAAGGTGAACCGCAACTGTGACGCTTCGAATCGTGGGGGCGTCGGCGGGCCCGGACCTATCGTGGCCGGGTGCCCGCCGCCGCCAGAGGAAATCGGAGACGCGGACTCCGACGCCGACCGGCCCTCCGCGCGACCATCGCGATAGTGGCTGGCTCCCTGATCGGTGCGGCCGGTGGTGCCGCGCGGATTACCGGACAGCCGGCCTCGATCGAGCGCGCCCAGTCCGAGGTCGCGCGGCTGAAGGCGCAGCTCGATGCGGCTGACATCGAGGCCGAGAAGGCGACCGAGGCCTTCAACGGCGCGCGGTGGAGGCTTGAGGAGGCCGAGGGACGCATCCAGCGGAACGCCGACCTGGTCCTGAGTTCCGAGAACCGGCTCGCCCGTGCGCGCGGCGAGCTGGCCGAACGAATGAGGGACCTCTACAGGTCGCCGACGCCCTCCCCCGTCGAGCTGCTGCTGGAGAGCGGCAGTATCACCTCAGCGGTCGACAGCTTTCGGCTGCTCGAGCGCATCAGCGAGCGTGACGGAGCCATCGTCGCCGACATCCGCACCACGCTGGCTCGTCTCGAGGACGCGCGCGTTCAGCTCATCGCAGACCGAGCCGCCGCGCAGGACGCACAGCGGGAGGCGGGTCGACGCCGCGACGCGGTAGTCGCCTCGCTTCAGCGTCGCGCAGCCTTGCTTGCCGGAGCACGCGCGGACCTCCGCCGGGCAATTGCGGCCGACCAGGCGAGGGAACGGCGGATCGCAGAGCAGGAACGCCTGCGCGCCGTTGCGGTTCAGCGTGCGGCGAGCTCGTCTCGAGCGGGAGCGCGGCCTCCCGCCGCAACCCTCAACGCTCCCGCCGCAACCAACGATTCATCCGCGTCGGCACCCGTGGCGTCCGCAGGGGCACCGCCGGCCGGCAACGAGAACGCCGCGGTCGTCGGACTGGCGATGCAGTATCTGGGCGTCCCCTATCTCTGGGGTGGAGCCACGCCAGCAGGTTTCGACTGCTCCGGCCTGGCGAGCTTCGTATACGCGAAGATCGGAAAGTCGGTTCCGCACTACACCGGCGCGATCTGGTCAGCGTTCCCTCGGGTGCCGGCCGGCGATCTCCTACCCGGCGATCTGGTCTTCTACCGGCCCGACCTCGGGCACATGGGGATCTACATCGGTGGTGGTCAGATGATCCATGCGCCGCAGACCGGTGATGTCGTGAAGATCAGCTCAATGGCCGGGCGAAGCGACTATCAGGGGGCGGTCCGCCCGTAGTCTCATTCCAGCTCGGCCAGCGTCTCCCAACTGAGTCCGCCATCGCGCGACTCCTTGAGGTCCCCGGTGTGAGTTGTGGCGAGGAGTTTGGAGGCGTCCACCGCCGTGAACGCCGACGGCTCCCCGCCGATCCGGCCTCGCAACTCCCATGTGCGGCCACCGTCGCTGCTGTACCCAACCTGACCGTCTGGACCGAGCCGGAACACGGTGTCCTTCTGCGGCCAGGCGAGGTAGCCGGGTGTGCCGGCCGAGGGGCCCCAGACCCGCCCGGCGTCTCGGGATTCGACAAGGCCGGCGGTGGTGGACGCGAGGATGTGATCGGCATCGGCCGGGTTCAGAACCATGTCGACCAGTTCGCCGGGCGGCGTGCGCTCGACCCAGCGTCTGCCGGCGTCGTCGCTGACGAACACCGAGCCCGTCTGGGAGTCCAGACCGACCACGCGTGTGGCCGCAGCTCTCAGGATGTGGAAATCCACCTCACCGCGCAGCGACACCGGTGACCAGGTGCGTCCCCCATCTGTGCTGGAGATCAAGCCGAGCAGGGGAGGATCGTCGGTTCGCAGATCGGGATGGCCCGATCCGAGGTATCGCTCGGGGCCGATCACCGTGAATCCCATCGTGTCCTGCCGCAGCGTCCCGACGAGCTGAGGCCGGTCGTCGCCCCGAGCCCACCGAAACAGCCCGGTGTGAGTTGCCAGGATCACGCTCGCCGGGTCAGCCGGGTCGACCTGCAGCGCGTGTACGTGGATTGGTCCGGGTTCCCCCGCGGCGATGGGCGCGGACGAGGCTCCCTCGTCCGCGCCAGCACAGCCGAGGCCCCAGATCAGCAGCGCGGCAAGAGCGGCCCCAACGGCCGCCCTCGACCCCGCCGCGACCGCCCTTGCGCCGGCGCTAGCCAAGGGGCGGAGCGATTCGCTCGCGAGCCCGCTGCATGTCACCGATCTCGTTGCTCTGAGCCGCGACGATCCGGGTGGCGAGGTCGGCCACCTCCCGACGAGGCGAACCGGCGAGCACAGCGTCGGCCATCAGCAGCGCCCCGGCGTGGTGCGGGATCATCATGCGAAGGAACACCCGGTCCGGCTCGTCCGTCGACTCGAGGTCGCCCATGTTCCCTGACATGCCCATCATCATCATGGCGCCCGACATGTCGAACCGCGGCGGATCGCTCCCGTACCAATCGCGGTACCAACCCCGCATCTCGCCGATCTCCTTCTCCTGATCCGCGACGACGCCCCGGGCCATCTTTCTCACCTCGGCGTCCCGGCCCCGCTCGAGCACGGTCCGGGCCATCTCCACCGCCATCTGATGGTGCGGGATCATCATGGCCAGAAAGGCCTGCTCGTCCATGACCATGGCACCGTCGCCGCCCATGCTCATCCCGGGCATTCCGCCCATGTCCATCATGCTCCCGGCCCAAGCCGGGCCGGTCATCCCAGGCATGGCCCCCATGTCATGGCCCGCCATGCCATCGCGGCCCATGTGGTCGCCGCCCTGCGAGACGGCAAAGGCCACCCCCCCTGCGATCGCCAGGACGGCGAGCGCCACAATGACGATGAGCCTATTGCGTGTCACGTTGCACTCCTTTGAGAGCAGGCTTGCCTGGTCGCCGAAGACGGCGGGCCCCGCCCTCAATGTTCCCCTCCTGCCCCCGGGTTTCAACCCGGGGCGGGACGATGCAACGGTGTTCCACCAAGCCGTCGGCGCTGACTTCACATTGCATTCGCGATTGCCGCCGAGGATGTGCGACATGAAGCGACGACGTGGCGGGGATGAGACCGGGCACACCGTGGTCATGGTCGCGGCAGCACTGGCCGTTGCCGCCGTTTCCATCACGGGACTGATCAGCGCGCTCGCCGCGAACGACAGCGTCGGTGCCCGCCCGGTGTCCGGTCTTGGATCCACCTCCGCGACACCCGCCGCCGAGTTGGTGGATGCGGTAAGCGACGGCTCTTTGGACGCTTACGGGGCGCTGATGATCACCCAGCAGCAACTGATGCGCGACCTGGTATCGGCCGAGGTTGCGCGGGGAGAGCGCAGTGAGGTCCGTGTCTTCGCGCAACGGCTCTCCAGCCGACTGGGCGTGAGACTCGAGTGGCTTCACACCCTTCAGGGTGAGCCCCAGTGGCCGGTGCCGACGCAGTCCGACCTCCTCGCAAGCGGGCTGGTCGCCGACACGGGCGACGTCTTTCGCGCACCGGAGGTCGATGCGACGTTTCTCGAGGAGGTCGCAAAGTTGCTCGAGGCTGGGATCCGCTTGTCTCACCGCCTCTTGACGGGGAATCCAGATCCCGTGGCCACCGACCGTGTGCGTGCCATCATCGACGCTCAAGAGGCGGATCTGAGGTGGGCGCGGCAACTTGCCGCCCCCTGATTCGTCTCTGAAAGGAATCGCCACATGCCGTGGTCCGTCCTGGTCGTCGATGACGAACCCGAGATCCTCGAGATCGCCTCGGCCTACCTTGCGCGCGCCGAGTTCGCCGTTCGAAGAGCGGCCACTGGGCAGCGTGCTCTGGACGTCATCGCCCTGCAGCCCCCGGACCTGATCATTCTCGACCTCATGCTCCCGGATCTCCCTGGCGAAGAGGTCTGTGCCACCATCCGCCGCACCTCGGACGTACCCATCATCATGCTGACCGCCCGGTCCGCAGAGGCCGACCGGCTGCGAGGACTGGCGCTCGGCGCCGACGACTACTTGGTCAAACCGTTCTCGCCACGGGAGCTGGTGGCGCGTGCTCGCGCAGTGATGCGGCGTGCCAGCGGGGACAGCATGCCGCCCGCCGAAGTCCTGGTGCTCGACGAAGGTAGGCTCGAACTCGACCTGGGAGCGATGCGAGCGCATCTCTCCGGACGTGACCTCGAGCTCACCGCAACGGAGTTCCGGGTCCTCGCCGTCTTGGCCCGACCGCCAGGCCGGCTCCGGTCTCGTGAGGAACTGCGTCTCTCTGCCCTCGGATCGGAGACCGCCGCTGGAGATCGCACGATCGACGCTCACATCAAGAACATCCGGCGCAAGCTGGACGGACGACGATCGGGTGCGGCGGACCTGGTCCGGACCGTGTACGGGGCGGGCTACCGCTTTCAGGACACATGAGCCTGCGCAGCCCAACGCTCCGAGCGCGCCTTGTTGTGGCATTCGTTGCGGTCGTCGGCCTGGCGGCCGTGGTCACCTCGATCTTGACCTCCCATGGCCTGCACCAGACCCTCGATGCGTACCTGCGGGACCGGGCAACGGATGCCGGACGTACCGCCCTGGCAGCCACGGAGGACTCATTCCGCAGCGCAGGGAACACCTGGACTCCTCGCAGTCTTGATCTCCTTGCCCATGACCTGGCGGTATCCGGGTACGACTACCGACTCACCGCTCCAGACGGTCAGCATCTGCTGGACACCACCAAGGCAGAGCCCGGCCGCGAACTCGACCGCGTGTTCATCGGTGAAGTGCGGGATGGTGCCGGCCGATCCGTCGGCCGCCTCGAGGGGTTCGCCTTTCCGTCGACGGTCAGAACCCCGACGGACGACCGTTTCGCCTCCGAGCTCGACCGCCTGCATGTTCTGGCTGCCCTCATTGCCGCGGTGGTGGCGGCACTCGTCGGTGTTGTCACCGCATCCTGGCTGGCTCGCCCCATGAGCCGGATGGCGGCATTCGCCCAAGGGCTCACCAGGTCTGGTGAGCCTCGGCCTGCGCCATCCGGAGGCCCGCCGGAACTTCGGCAGGTCGGTGACTCGTTGCACCGGCTCGCGACGGACTTGGAGCGACAGCGCCTGGCCCGCCTGCAGCTGGCGCAGGACTTGGCCCACGAGCTGCGTACTCCCGTCATGCTGATCCAGAGCCGCCTGGAGGCGATGCAGGACGGGATCGTTGAGCCGGGCGACGAGAGCATCGCCGCGCTTCACGCCACCACACTTCGACTGGGCCGGCTCATCGGAGAGATCGAACTGCTCGCTGAGGAACGGGCCGAGGCCCCTCCGCTCCGACTTGAACGGCTCGACCTCGCAGAGGCGGTGCGTCACGCGATACCGGCAATGCGGCCGGCGCTCGAACAGCGTGGTATCCGACTCACAGAACGGCTCACGCCGAGTTTCGTGCTGGGCGACCCGCTCGCCTTAGACCGCATCGTTACGAACCTTCTCACCAACGCCGCGAAATATGCTCCCGCGGAGACTCAGGTGGTGCTTGAGACGCGCCCGGATGATGCCGCCGGGCGACTCTCGGTGATCGATGAAGGAGGCGACTTGGCCGGGCCCGAGGGGAAGCGGGTCTTCGAGCGGTTCTTCCGGGGATCCAATGCGAGGGCGGCTGAAGGTGGACTTGGTCTCGGCCTGACGATCGCTCGACAGCTCGCCGAGCAGATGGGTGGCTCGCTCTCGCTTTCTGCGGACGAGCATGGCACTCGGTTCGATCTTCGTCTTCCGACGATTGCGGCGCGCGGTCAGATCCAAGGCGCCCCGATCGAACGAGGCAGTCCCCGCAGCCTTCGGGGATCAGGAGGTGCTTGGGGAGTTGACCGACCGCAGGAATTCGACGTACTGGCGAAGTCGTTGGCCAGCCGCACGCCAGCGATTCGGGCTGGAGCCCGGCCGACCGGAGCGGGGCAAGAGTCCCTCGGGGAACAGAAGTCCGATCAACAGTCGCACAGCCAGCGCCCAGAAGATCGCCAATAGCAGCAGGGCCGCGGCGACCGGCGCCACCCCATCGATCCAGGACCCCACGTCAGGGATCGACCGGGCGCCATCCGGTGCGTCGAACTCGATGGTGCCGTCGCCCGCGGACCCTGCCATGAGGATGACGCTACCCGGCGACCGTGAAGTCGCGGTGAAGCGGGACCGCGTCACGACGGAGGGCGTGATGGCAGCGCCAAACCCGCCACGATGGCAACGGTCGCCGCCGCGAGGGTGGCAACTCCGATACCCCGCGGACCGTGCGCGGCGAGCACCGCGGTGCCAGCCAATGCCGCCATAGCGGAGGTCAGCGACACGAAGAGATCGCTCCGGGCGGTGAGTGCCAGGTGGCTCCCTGAGCCTGCGGCGTCAGCGAGAATCGCACTTCCGGTAACGAAGGCAGCGCTCCAGCCAGCCCCAACGAGCACGAGCACCGCGATGAGCAACCAGCGGTGTGCCGGATCCGTGAGAAGGCCGATGCCGGCTGCCGTCAACAGAAGTGCACCGGCAATCAGCGCCATCCGCCGACCCAGCCTGTCCGCTGCGATGCCGAACGGGACAGCGGACCCATACATCGCGGCGTAGTGGGCCGTGAGGGCTGACGTCACCACGGCATCGGAGCTCCCGAGCCGGTGGAGCTGAAGCGTGACGGACGCCATGACAATGACCATCGCCGCAGTTGCGGCGGCGCACGTCATGGTCGCCGAGATCGCCGCGCGCGCGTCCGGGAGTCTCGCGACCGTGAGGGCAGTCGAGGCGCGTGCATCGTTCAAGCGCCGCTCAATGGCGAACGCCATCGCTGCACAAGCAGCCGCGGCCATCCACCACGGAACCGGGCGGACGAACATCGCCGGAACAACCGCCGCGAGGGCGAGGAACGCCGGCCCGAGTACCGTGCCCGCGACACCGCCGAGCGCAACGATGCCAACCGTGCGCGCCCTGGCCGAGGGGGGCCGACGCTCGAGCGCCACGCTGCGGAGCAGCAGTGCGAGCGAAGCGCCGGCTCCGAAGATCGCGCTGCCAAGGAGGAGGAGGATCAGCGATCGCACCGCGACCGCCGAACCGGCCACGCCCAGTCCTGCCGCGCACAGCCGGAAGCCGGTGCTCAGCACCGTGTGTCGCGGCACGCTGGATCCGATTGCTCGCCTGACGACCGCCAAGCTGACGGCCGCGCCAGTGAGCTGGGCGGCAACTGCGACGCCCGCCATCGTGACGGTGCCGGTGAGCCGCCGGGCCTCGAGGGTGCCGAGGGTTTGCGCGAGGAGGACCGACCCGGTGAGCAGCCCCTGTCCAACGCCGAACAACGCCACCCGGCCAGGCTTCTCCCGTCCCCGGGTGGGGCTCGCCAACGACCAGGTGCCCGTCACTCCTCCGGACGCCGCTGCGCGCTGGGCAGCCGTAGCCGCTTGAGTGCAAGGGCGTTCACCGCAACGATGAAGCTCGAACCGGACATCGTCAGGGCTGCGATCTCCGGGCGCAGCATGAGGCCGAACGAGGGTACGAACAGTCCGGCGGCGATCGGCAATGCGATCGCGTTGTACCCCACGGCCCAGCCCAGGTTCTGCCGCATCTTGCGCAGCGTCCCGCGCCCGATCGTGAGTGCGGTGGGGACGTCCAGGGGGTCCGAGCGCATGAGCACCACGTCGGCGGTTTCGATGGCGACGTCCGTGCCGGCCCCGATCGCGACGCCGAGATCCGCCTGGGCAAGTGCCGGCGCGTCGTTCACACCGTCGCCGACCATCGCCACCCGAGCGCCCTCGCTCTGAAGACGGCGCACCTGATCCGCCTTGTCGCCTGGCAGGACTTCGGCGATCACCTCCGAGAGCCCCAGTTGTGAGGCGATCCGATCCGCCGTGGCACGATTGTCGCCCGTGAGCATGACCACCCGGATCCCGGCGCTTCGGAGCTCTGATACGGCCAGCGCGGAGGTGTCCCGGATCGCGTCGGCGATCGCGATCACTCCGGCCGCCTGCCCGTCGATCGCGACCACCACGGCGGTGCGTCCGGTCGAGGCGAATGCATCCCGTTCCGCGGCCAGCGTTCCCAGGAGTACTCCCTCGCGCTCCATCAACCGCAGGTTCCCGACCAGCACCGTGTGTCCATCGACGATGGCCGAGGCGCCGTGCCCGGCGATACTCGTGAAGCCGCCAGCGACACGGGGATCTGCCCCCGCCCCCCTGGCGTGGGCGACGATCGCCTTGGCCAAGGGATGCTCCGAGTCCTTCTCGACGGCGGCCGCCAAACTGAGGAGCTCGCGCTCGGGCCAATCCGAGACGGCGACGTCGGTCACTTGCGGCTCTCCCTTCGTCAGGGTGCCGGTCTTGTCGACGACGACCGTGTCAATGCGCGCGGATGCCTCGAGCGCGATCGCGCTCTTGAACAGGATTCCCCTGCGCGCGCCAAGACCGCTCCCAACCATGATCGCGGTAGGAGTCGCCAGACCGAGTGCGTCCGGGCAGGTGACGACAACCACCGTGATCGCAAACAGCACGGCTGCCCCGAAAGAGCGGTCACCAAAGATCGTCCACCCGAGCAGCGTGAGTGCACCGCCGATGAGCGCGACGAACACCAGCCAGAAGGCCGCTCGATCGGCGAGCCGCTGCCCAGGCGCCTTAGAGTTCTGTGCCTCCTGCACGAGCGCGACGATCTGCGCGAGAGCGGTATCGCTACCGACCTTGGTCGCTCGGATCCGAAGGGTCCCGTCCCGGTTGATGGTCGCGCCGGTGACCTCGTCACCGGGTCCCTTGTGCACAGGCAGGCTCTCGCCGGTGACCATCGACTCATCGACCTCGCTCTCCCCATCGAGGACCGTTCCGTCGACCGCGATCTTCGTGCCGGGGCGGATGACGAGGACATCGCCGACGACGACCTCTGCGGTCGGGATTTCAAGCTCCCCGCCGTCCCGCAGGACCACGGCTCGCGGCGGGGCGAGGTCCAGGAGGGTACGGATGGCCTCATTCGCCCCCCCGCGGGCTCGCATCTCAAACCAGTGTCCCAAGAGGACAAAGGCGGCGAGGACCGCAGCGGCCTCGTAGAAGACTTCTCCTCCGCCGGTCAGGGTCACGATGACCGAATAGAGCCACCCGGCACCGATCGCCACGGCGACCAGCACCATCATGTCGAGCGTGCGCGCTCGCAGGGCGCGGACTGCCCCGCTGAAGAAGATCGAGGATGCCCAGAACACCACGGGGATGCTGAGCAGCAGTCCCCATACCTCTTCTGCAAGGCCGAAGGGCACGGCCACCTGGAACCCCAGAACGTCGCGGCCGATGCGCGACCAGAGAAGGATCGGGACGGCGAAGGCCACAGCGACCATGAACCTGTTGCGCATGTCGGTGACCATCTCGTCCATGGACATCTCGCCATGGCCGCCGTGACCCATTGCATCGTCCGGAGCAGCGCGCCGCTCGACGGAGTGGTCGGTGCGAGGGTCCTCGGGCGCAGCGCCGGCTCCATGGCCCAGCTCTCGTTCGCAGAGGTGCTCGGGAACCGAATGGCCCCCGCAGTGATAACCGCACTCCTCGATCCATCGCCCGAGTTCGACCGCGGAGGTTTGGAGTGGGTCGAAGGTGATCGCCACCGTCTGCGAGACCGGGTTCACAACCGCATCGGCGACACCAGGGCGTTTGCGCAGGGTGGCCTGGAGTCCCTCGGTCTCGGAGCCGCGCCAAATCGGCCGGACGTTGAGCACCGCCCGCGCGGACCGCTCGTCAGACTGCACGCCTCGGCGGACGGAGGAAATCCCCGTTGCTGGCACTGGGGACCGACGTTCTTCGTCTCTCAACGTGCCTTCTTCCCTTGGGGCACAGCGGACACTCGCGTTGGGTGTACCCGAGCCATC
Organism: Actinobacteria bacterium Ga0077560; assembly: GCA_001464275.1. Taxonomy (GTDB): domain Bacteria; phylum Actinomycetota; class Thermoleophilia; order Miltoncostaeales; family Miltoncostaeaceae. Next base: position 11,273 of record LNFL01000069.1, read on the forward strand.
GGGCTTTCCATCACGTAGATCTGGACGTCGGCGTGCCCAATTGAACGGATCTTCATGCGGTCTCCACACTCATCCTTGGGCCGCCTTCTCAGCCCTGAGACGGCGGCGCACGGTAGCTCCACCGGTAGACCTCGTTGCGACGCAGTCGCGGCCCCACCCAGACCCGGCGCGTGAACTCCACGGTGAAAGCTCCCGCAGCGCCTTTGGGGTGGGAATTGGTTGTGGCGACCCGTCGGCGCAAGCGCGAGGAGTAGAGCCGAATCGTCACTCCTCGGCGACCGGCACGAACCGTCAAGAGGACACCGACAGGCCAGTCGTTGGTGAAGATGAGTTCCGGCCCACCCCAGGAGATGGTCGCCTCACGACCGGGCGGATAGCGCGGTATCCAGAACTCATGTGGTGTGAAACGGTCCAAACGGAGGCCGGCGAAGAAAGCCGCGTTGAACAGGGTTGTTGCGATCTGGCTCACCCCGCCGCCCACGGCATCCTCGAGCCGCCCGGCATTGATCTGAGGTGCCGGAACGAAGCCACGCCGCGCTGTGCGTTCTCCCAGCGCCACATTCAACGAGAACGATGCTCCGGGCCGGATCACGACACCGTCCAGCATGGTGGCCGCTCTGCGGATATTGGTGACCCGTGGAGGGCAGCAATCGTACGGGGTGGAGAAGGATGCGATCTGCTCGCGGATGCCCAGCCGAGACGCGTCCACGCTGGTGAACGCCGGCGTGATCGTCCGCAACCTCGCCCGAATCACGCGGGAGGCGCCCAGGTGGAGCAGGGCGGAGGTGACGCTCCGGACATCGACCTCACTGCCCGGCCGCTCCGGAATGATGTCAACGGCGCCGCCACGCACGGTGAATGCCGCGTCCTTGGCGGGCTGTGATAGGCCGGGAAGAACCCGACTGAGCGCGAGGGCCAGCTCCGCTTGATCCACCACCACCGTGAGCCGGGGACCTGAGATCTGCCTGATGCGCACGACGCGCCGGAGATCCGTGGTCGAGAGATGGCTTTCGAGGCCGCCCGCCCTGACGACGACCGGCTCATCGGTGATTCGGGTTGCTCGGCGAGCCACGCGCCGAGCGTCCCGCGTCGTGATTCGAGGAACGGTTGCGCGGACGGGGACAACAAGGGTCGGCGGCATGCGCGAGAGCAGCTGCAGCAAACGGGCCCTATCGACCGTTCTGCCGGTTCGCGATGGCCGGACTCTCCAGGCTCCGCTTCCGCCCACGACCCCCGCATCGGATGCTCGCCGGGCTGTTCGCCGGTTGAGTTCCTGCAGGAGCGCGTCTGCGGCTCCGGGGTCCAGATTGAACGTGAGCGGCAAGGTCCGAGACCGGGTCGGTAGGACAACCTCCCTGAGCCGGCCCGACCAGCTGCGACCTCGACCTTCTTGACCGAGCGTCTGGGCGATCTCCGGACTTGGCTTGAGGGAAGATGTCGCGATCACGAGCGGACGCTTCCCGGGAATGTCGAGGCGAATTCGCGGGGGAGTCATCGCCTCGCGTCGGACTCGCTCAGCCGCGACATCGACCTCAAGGCCGCCCACGGGGATCGACCCGACATGAAGGCCCTCGGGGAGGCGCCCGTCGCGGTCCGCTGCGGCGGCCGTCAGGAGGGCACCGGCAACAAGGACGCCTACGGCCGCTCCACCCCCGGCCATCCAGCGCCCGTTTGACGGTCTCATGGCCACTGCGGTCGGTTGCCGGAGCCCAGCAGCACGACCATCAGGAACGCAATGAGGACGGGCTGGTGGACGAGATAGACGAGGAGGGAGTGCCGCCCCGGGGCCGCGAGACGGGCAAGGCGCCTGCGCAGCGCTGTATCGGAACGCTGTGCGGCCGCCTCGTGAAGGTGTCGGGCGCGGAGCGACACGATGGCCCGTCCCGCGAGCATCCCGGCGACGAACGCCGCTCCCCACGGGGCGATCGGCCAGTAGTCGACCATGTGTAACCCGGTCGGCCGTGCACCCGCGGGCAGGAGGAACCACGAGCCCCGTACGTCTTGGAGCAAGAGAGCGCCCACGGGAAGAAACGCTGTAAGTGCGGCGAGGAGGTACGAGGGCGCCCTCCTGAGGACGGGCGTGAAGATGGCACACGTGAACATCAGGTGGAGGATTCCGAAGCGCACCCATCGCTCTGGGAGCGCTATGGCGGTGACCACGGACACCGTCAGAGCCGAGCCGGCCAGTAGAGCGAGGCGACGCAGGTAGCGTCCACGTCGCGACGACCGTGCGCCGACGAGGACGGCGCTCAGTCCCGCGATCCACAGGAACGTCGAGGCGATGATCGGCGGTAAGGCGCCCCAGAATCCGTTGAACGGATCAGGCCCGGAGCCGGGAAGCAGAAGCTCGATGTCGAAGACCACGTGGTAGCTGGCCATGGCGACCAGTGCCCCCGTGCGTGCCAGGTCGAGCCACACGACCCTGGGGTGGGGTTGCTTGGTCAAGTCCCGGCGGCCGTCGCGGATCCTCCGGGGGAATGCGGGCGACGAATGGAGCGCGTGAGACCCACCCCGGCCACGCACAGGACCGCGAGACTGGTCCACTGGGCCTGGCGAAGGCCAAGCGCCACGACATCCGCATCCCGGATCACGAAGAAGATCAGGAACCGTGACAGCGCATATCCGGTCAGCAGCAGCCAGAAGAGACGACCTGGCGTGGAGACCCTCGGCGCGAGGACCAAAGCGATGGCAAGAAGGCCCGTGGCCGCGAGAATCTCGTACAGCGCACCCGACTGATAGCTCACACCGACCTCCGGGACGTGGGCGGCCGGGTTGGTGTACGCGACCCCCCAGGGGAGGTCGGTCGGCGGACCGTAGTGCTCGCCGTTGAGGAGATCGGCGACCCGGCCCACCGCCATACCCCCGAGGAATCCGATGGCGACAAGGTCGAGTTGGGTGTGGACCGGACCGCCGCGCCGACGGAGGTAGACGGCGGCGACGGGGGCACCCAGGATCACCGCGCCCCAGAACGAGAAGCCTTCCCGCCCCCCGGCCCAAGGCGTCAGGAGATTGGCCGGATCGTTCTCCGCCAGGTACCAGAGCCGAGCGCCGATGATGCCGCTGACGGCGAGGACGATGACCAGGGGATCCAGCACGGCCCGGCTCACACGGAACCGCGGCGCGAGACTCCACGCGAGTGCGTAGCCGGTTGCGATCCCCAGTGCGGTCATGACGCCGTGCCAGGCGAGCTCGATTCCGGCCAGATCGAACGTGGGCGCGACCCCAATGGTCATAGCCACCTGCCGAACGCCATCGGCCGGACGACCCCCACCGCTCGCCACTCCATTGAACGCCAACGAGCAGGGCGGCCACCCAGGCTCAGCGCGAGCAGTGCCTGAACCCGCGGCAGCCGCATCGGCGGGCCCGAGCGGCTAAGGCCGATCACCCCCCGCCCATGGGCCGCTGACCAGGCGGCTGCGATCCGGGCCCTGATCACGCGCATTCCGACAATGCCGCCGGGCAGGCGTGAACGCTCAATCACCGCGGTCTCACGCGTAAGGGCGCGACCATCACGGCAGAGTGAGCCGCGGGCTCTGGAAAGGTCGGGGGCATCCACCCTCGGCACGCGTCGTTCGCGTGAACCTGCCGTTCGGGCGGTGGCGGCGGTGGCCCGGGTCACGAGCGCCCTGTGCCGGGGGGAGCGGTACCGGTGGCGTCGGGTGACCATCGCCGCCACTCGGCCGCCGTCGGCCCGACAGCCGACGAACCGGAGATCACGGGTGCGACATCCCCGAGGACGCCGTCATAACCAGCATGCGGGCGAGGTCGTCCTGCGGATCGACGATACCGCTTGGGCTCACCATGAAGGCGGCACGGCCATCGAACTCCGAGCCCGGGCCGCGAAGGGTCACCTCCACCATCTGCATCCCGCCCATCGGGCGGGTACTCCAAGTGATGCTCAGCCTGCCCCCATCGCGTTCCACCTGCGAGCGGAGGTCCGCGAGCATCGGTCCAGTGGCCCGCTTGGCCGCAGAGATCGACTTGTCGCCGTCGGCACTGGCCCAGCTCAGCAGCACTATTGGGGTCACCACGATGACAAGCACCGCGATGAACCCGATGAGTACGCCGACCAAGCGTCGTCGCCGCCGAGATCTCGAGCCTGCGTTGGGCTCGTCGTCCATCACGTCTCCCATACCTCTCTCCTCCCTGCCGCACGGTACGGGCGGGCTGTGAATCCGAGGTGAACGCCCGCGATCCCCTCAGCTACCGGGTCAACGACGGGTGATCAGGGTCGCGGGCCGGGCTGAGGTCGCCACCGCGCGGCGCCCCAAGACCCTCCAGCGCGCGGCCAGGGCAGATTCAGACTCAGTGATCACTCGGCCCGTCCATGGGTCGTGGACAACCACTCCATTGCGGTTCAGGCCCGCCAGCACGATCGTGTGCTGAGCCAGGTTCGCCTCGACGGTCTTCCCCTCGGCCGTGCGCCAGCTGATCGGTGAGGACGCGCCAAGGGCGGCCCACAGGACCACCGGGCGACCGTCTCGCACCAAACGCATGACCTCGTCGAAGCTCTGCGCCCGAATGGCCTCCGTGCCGGCATCGAACCGAGCGCCCAACTCGGAGAGGGGGCCTTCGTACACCCCAAAGCCGCCTCCGGCGACCCGCCCAACGAACCCCTCCGAAGGATCGCCCCAGATGCGGCCACCCGGACCGTCGAGCGGATCGAGGGGTGCGTCGATGCGAAGGAGTCGCTGAAGACGTCGCTGGTTCACGCGGCCTCGGAGCGCCATGCTGAGCGCGGCGGTTTCGCAGTTGTTCCGGTACGCCTGCCGGATGACGGGTAGTTCGAGCGCGATCTCGCGGACGACGGGGGCAAGCCTGACGCGGCCCGCGACTCCCCGCGCCGCCCCGGCCAGCAACCCCGCGTCCGCGCCGCGCCACGCGAGGCGGCCCCGTGTCCACCGTCCGGAGAACCGCCGGTGCCCGGCGAGCCACGCGGCGGCAGCCGCATCCGACGTAAGTGTTCTCCGCGTCGCGCCGTCGACGACGACGGTCGCGGGGCCGGCTTCGATGACCAGGTCTCCTGCTCCGCCCCCGTCCGGGCGAAGTGCCGCTCCGTCCTCCCGTGCCGAGGCGGCGGCGATCGCGGCGATCAAAGCACCCACCACGAGCATGACAATGAGCGACAGGCCCCTCCCACGGGTCATTCCGGTCGCACCGCCGTGAGCATCCCCGCCTCCTGCTCGAGGGGAACCACCACGACATCGGTGAAGCCCATCATGGTCGCGGCGTCGAGCCACCAGTCACGGGGCGCAGGATGTTCCCACCGGCCGCTGCCGATCCGGACGGCGTTCCGCACGAGCCGCACCGCTCCGGACGGCCCCTTGCGGAGGATCTGCCGCGCCTTGCCCAGGATGATTGCCCGATCCTGGGCCCTCATTGAGAGGGAGAACATCATGTCGACCACAACCAGTCGGCCTCCCGGGCGCAGCACCCGTCGAGCTTCGGCCAGCGCCGCAAGTTTCGCTCGGTGATCAAGATGGTGAAGCGCGTAGCTGCTCATCACGCAGTCCATCCCGTCGCTCGCCAAGGGAAGCTGGGCCGCGTCGGCGCACACCACCGAGAGGTTCCGGAGGCCCCGCGCGTCTGCGGCGGACTGCACCTCCAAGAGCATCCGAGGCGACACGTCCAGTGCAACCACCGAATCGGCGAGCCCCGCGGCGGCGAGCGCCAACAGGCCCGTCCCACAACCAACGTCGAGCACCCGGTCGGTCGCACGGAGCGCCGCCGCATCAAGTGCCCGGTCGCGGAAACGAAGGAAGGCCGGGCCCGCACAGGTCGATCGCCAAGACTCCACCCGGGCATCCCACTCGGCAGCGACAGCCCTTCGGGGCGCACTCGTCATGGCAACATCGAGGGTTTCCATTCGACCTCCTGAGACGGCCTTGAGGGTTCGTAGCGGGGCGGCACGGTAAGGGCGGGTCGTGAAGGCGCCGTGAATGTGAACGGACTGCGAAACGGTCCGGATGGAGGACTCGTACGTCCGAGTCCGACGCTTGACATGGCCCCGGGAGGCCCTCGTAGAGTCCGGCGCGGCGCGAGCCCCGCGGCTTGCGCGTCGCCCCCATGCGCGCAAGTCGCGGGCGGTTCTGCATCCCACCGGGGAGGTCTGCTTGAGTCGTGCTCACGCCCGTCGTGGGCGGCTCGCGTTCGCGCTAGCCGTCGCAGTGTTGGTCCTGGCGCCATCGGCGGCCTCTGCCATCGAGATCCCCGGTCAGGCCGGGGCAACCACCCCCGTGGCCGCCCCGGAACCCGTCCCCGGCGAGTCCAGCCTCGACGGAGGCGCCGCTCCTCCACAGAGGTCCTCCGTCGCCCTCACGGCGTTGCGCCTCGGTTCCCGCGGACCGCAGGTCCGCGACCTGCAGCGGGAGCTCCGTCGACGAGGCGCAAAGCTGGGAGTCGACGGCACCTACGGGTCAGCCACCCGAAGAGCCGTTGTCCGGCTTCAGCGTCGTATGGGACTCCCCGCTACTGGAGTGGCCGACGCCCGCCTACTCCGCCGCCTCGGTCTTCAGGTCTCAACGACGGCCGGCAGCGGAACCCGACCGGCCGTCGTGCCTTTGAAGACCTTTCCGGTGCTCGGCCGTTACGAGTACATCGACTCTTGGGGTGCACCGCGATCCCAGGGCGCCCACGAGGGCACCGACATCATGGCGACACGGAACACACCGCTGCTCGCGGTTGCCGACGGTACCGTCTCCCGGATGTCGCGCAGCGAGTCGGGACTCGGCGGCATTCGTCTGTGGCTGACGGATGCGGTGGGCAATGCCTTCTACTACGCGCACATGCAATTCATCGCGGCCGGGATCGAAGAGGGATCGACCCTCCGGTCCGGCCAGATCCTTGGCGGTGTCGGTAACTCCGGTGACGCGCGCGGCGGTCCAACGCACGTGCACTTCGAGATTCACCCGCGTGGTGGCAATGCCGTGAATCCGTTTCCAGCATTGACCGCCGTGGACCCGCTGCGGAACTGAGGCGGCGCTCGCTCGCCGTTGCCGCGGCCGAGCCACCCAAAGGAGCACGCCTCGGGGTTTTCCCACAGGTTTCGGTACGCGAACCGCATCCGGCTGGGGGACTTCCGGGATCGACGACGCGCCTTCACATTGTCTCCGCAACGGCGGGCTAGACATGAGCGACCGGGGCGGCGTCCGCCCAACCTGCAAGCAAGGTGAGGTGCCTGATGCGGAAGGTGCTCTTGGGTGTTGGTGGAGCCGTCGCACTCGCGGTTGTCGGGGTCGGCCTCGTTGCGGGTGCCGGGGACGGCATGCTCGGCATGGACCACTCCGCCACCACGGTCGCGGGGAGCGCCGGTGCGACTGCCGAAGGGATGGCGTCCGAGGACATGGGCGGTCACGACATGAGCCCTGTCTCGACCACGGGCGTCGAGAGCGCCGAACCCGGGGCCGAGGGCGGCCGGCCCCTCCCCGGGACACGAAGGCGAGGTGAGAAGGTCTTCAAACTCGCTGCGGCACCCGTGCGCTGGACGATCGGTGATGGCGCGACCGTCGGCGCCCTGGCATACAACGGTCAGATTCCGGGGCCGGCGATCAGGGCAAGAGTTGGGGACAGGCTGCGTATCGAGGTCACGAACGACCTCGACGAGCCCACCTCGGTTCACTGGCACGGCCTTGCGGTGCCGAATGCGATGGACGGCGCCGGTGGCGTCACCCAGCCGAACATCGCATCGGGCGAGACCTTCACGTACCGGTTCCGGGTGACGCAGCCCGGGACCTTCTTCTACCACTCCCACACCGCGGCCGACCGGCAGGTCGCCCTGGGCCTGTCCGGTGTCCTGATCGTCGAAGGCGACCCCGACCCGTCAGTGGCGGCGGACATCCCGATGATGCTCCAGGAGTGGAGGATCACCGCCGACGGAAACGTTCCCGCGATGGACTACGACGGATCCCTCCCGAACTGGTTCACGCTCAACGGCAAGGCGTACCCCGACACCAGGGTCATCACGGTCAAGCGCGGGCAACGGGTGCGCATCCGGTTCATCGGCGCCGGGCAATTCGCGCATCCGATGCACATCCATGGGGGTCCGTTCCGGATCGTCGCGACGGATGGGAACCCTGTTCCTCGGGCCGCCCAACTCACGAAGGACACCGTGCTCGTCGCGCCGGGCGAGCGCTACGACGTCATCTGGACCGCGCAGCGCGCCGGCACCTGGCTCGTGCACTGCCACATCCTTCACCACACAACGAACGACGGGCGAGAGGTCAAGGGCGGCGGCGGCCTCACCACGGCGATCCGCGTTGTCTGAGCAGGGGCAGACTCCTCAGGCCGCGGGAACTGCCACGCCGACGCTGCTTCGTCGCGCATGGACCCCGGTCACCGGTGCCGTCGGCGGCGTCAGCGGCATCCTCCCCCACGTGCTCCATCATGTGGGGCCGCTTGCCGGGGCTGCGCTCCTGGCCGGAGCCACAGGAACGCTGATCTTCGGAGCGCTTGGGCTCCTGCTCTCGATTCCGTTCCTGATGAGGCTTCGGCGACGCTTCGGCACGTGGCGGGCGCCGGCGGTTGCCTTGGCCGTCTTCGCAGTCGGGTTCGCGGTATCCAGCTTCGTGATCGGGCCCGCGATCTCGGGAAGCGGCGATAGGGCGGAGTTGTCCGTCACGGCCCCCGCTGATCACGAAGGCCATCACCCCTGATCGGGCTCTTCTTCACGGTTCGCCAGCAGAATGTGAGGACACGATGAATCGTGAGGCGACGGTTGAGCGCGGGAGTTCATCTCCAGCCGTCCGGTCGACGACATCTGTCTCGACATCTCGGTCGAGGCTTGGAGCCGCCACATGATGAACCTGCAACGTCGGGTCGCGGTCGTGATCCCTTGTTGGAACGACGGGCGCTTCGTTGGCCAGGCGGTGGCCTCCGTCCAAAAGCAGCGCGAACGCTGCGAACTCGTAGTGGTCGACGACGGATCGACCGAGGACGCGACCCTCGATCAGCTGCATGCCCTCGAGCGCAGCGGGGTCACAGTCATCCGGCAACCGAACAGTGGAGTCGCCGCGGCTCGAATGACGGCCGTCGCACACACGGCGGCCCCGTATGTATTCCCGCTCGACGCGGATGACCGACTCGCCGAAGATGTCTTGCACGAGCTGGCGGACGCGCTCGACGCCAGCCCCTCCTCGGCAGCGGCTTGGGGCGACAATCGCGCTTTCGGCGCGATCGACTGGGTGTTCCCAACATGGCGCACCCTCGACCCCTGGCTCGTCACCTACATGAACCGCCTTCCCGTGTCCTGCCTCTACCGTCGCACGGCGCTCCTCGAGTCCGGCGGCTGGAGCCTGGCCGAGGGCTATGAGGACTGGGACTTGTGGTTCCGGCTTGCGGCAAGGGGCTGGGGCGGGACCCACATCGGCCGCATCCACTTGGAATACCGCCAACACCACGAACCGCGGATGCTCGCTCGGGAACGTGAACGGCACGACGAAACCTTGCGCCGTTTTCGCGAAAGCCACTCGAAACTGTTCCGAAGTCGGCGCCTGTCGGCCCGCCGAACGCTCGCACCACGACGGCTCCAGCTCGTCTACAGGGGCATCGACGCATTGCCACGGATCAGCGAAAGCAGCCGGCATCGGATGTACGACATCGCCCTGCGGACGATGGTCCCGGCAACCCGCCCCATCGTGGACGGCATCCCCCAAACGAGCCCCGCGATCGTTGCCGCAACTCGGCTCGGCTGTGCTCTCCGACGTCGCCTGCCAACCCGAAGGGCCGCCGGGCCTTCCGTGGTAACGCGACCCGACTAGCCAGGCTGGCGATCGGTGCTCGGACGCCGGTGCCTCCCTCCCTCGCGTCGATTCACGGGCGCTCCCCATTCGTCCTCTACAACAGTCCACACCGCCGTGGAGGGGCGAGCGGCGGATGCAAACGATGGACGTGGGTGGAAGTCGGACGACGCTGCGTGCGACGGTTCGTCCCGCTCCCCCTGGGGGCCGCTCTGTTCGGATGTTCTCGGCTATGAGCCTGCATCGCATCTCCGAGCGAGGGGCGGTGCCCGAGATCTGGGCGGGGTGGGATCCTCCGCTCGGAACGTTCTTCGTGGACGTCCTCGGGACCGGTCCGGCGGGCGAAGAAGTGCCGATCCTCTCAGCGGGGAATCGTCCCGGTGAACTGACAAGCGTTGAGGAACTCCGCGCACTGTTGACGCCGTACCTCAAGGTGCGCTGGGAAGTCGTCCGCCTCCTGGTCGCAGACCGATGCTCGGATCGGTGACTCCGGCTCGAGTGGGACACCCGAACCGGGCGACGTGTCTCAGTGCTCGAGAACCCACGCGGCCCCCTTCCGGTGGCGTGCCATCGGGGCAGCTGACGGAGCGAGGGGCGGGCAACCCTCACCCGGCGGGCCTCTGAGACCACAGCACTTCGGGTGGCGGTTCGCGTTCGGCAGCGCCGGTGACTCATTCGCTCCGGAGGGCCGGCCGGCACCAAGATGAAGTGCTCCGGCATGGTCAGCTTGCCACTGACCGTCTCAGTGCTGCCCGTGGTCCATCCCGCGCATCATGAAGGCCATCATGATCGCACAGGCGATTGCCGGGATGAGTAGGGCGACGCTCGCCCCACCGATGATCAGCACCCCGACCACCAGAAGCATGGGGACGCACATGAGCAGCATCGCCCAGTGACCCCGGCCCCGGCCGCTGTCCGACTTCTTGCCGCTGGCACTCATGGCCTCGTCCTCTTGTTGTGTTGAGATCCACCCCGAATGTCGACCCATCGGCAGGCCGGGGCGTCGTGGCGACATCGCATCGAAGCCTCGGGAAACTGCGGACCCCCTGGAGTCCTTCACGTCAGGTTCATCATCTGCCGCCGCACGGCGGGCGCCCCTCTGTCTGGAGTCCTCCACGAGATGAGAGCTCGCGGGCTGTTCGCTGAGTAGCGACGATCGCGCCTGCCGGAGGAGGCGGCGGGAGCCGCCGATTCAGATACGCCACGTGCCTTGGACCGCGGCGTCTCACTGCGAGGGACGGCAGTAAGGGGCGGGGCAAGCGCCGGCGATCGTGAAGCGCACGTGAACGAGAATCCCGCGTTACGGGCTGCCCGCAGTGTGAGTGCGCGGCTGGCCCGACGTGCACCGTCCCGGCCGGGTCGACCCTTGGGGTGTTGAAACTCAACCGCAAGGTGCTGGCATGCGCGACTATGGATACGGTCTGTGGCTGCTCGTCGCGGTGAACTCCGCACTCTTCATTGGCTTCGCGGTCAGTTTCGTCCATCCGAGAAACCGGCGCGACTGGAGGGCCCTGGGCGGCTTCTCGGCCTTCATCGTGGCGTTGTTCACGGAGATGTACGGCTATCCGCTCACGATCTACCTCCTGACTGGACCGTTGTCGGGCCTGATCCCGGGTGTCGATCTCAGCCACGACGGTGGGCACCTGTGGTCCGATGCCACCGGGTGGGGCGGTGACCCGCACCTCAGCCCCTTCCACCTGGTCAGCTACGTGCTCATCGCCGGCGGGTTCTGGCTCGTCGCCGCAGCCTGGCAGCGCCTCTACCGAGCCCAGCGACAAGGAGTCCTGGCGACGGACGGGCCTTACGCGCGCATCCGTCATCCACAGTACTCCGGCCTCGCCCTCGTGATGGTCGGCTTCCTCCTGCAATGGCCTACCTTTGCGACGCTCGCGATGTTCCCCGTCCTCATGGTCGTCTATCGGCGACTCGCTAAGCGAGAGGAGGCCGAGGTGGCCCGAGAGCACCCAGCCGCGTGGCCTCGCTACGCCTCATGCACTCCGCGCTTCATCCCGCACCTGCACCCGCTTCGCTCAGAACGTGCCGCCCCATGAGGGACTCCGGATCGGCTCGTCGGTCTCTGTCCGGCCGGGACGGCCCAGGCGCAGGTGGAATCGTGCATGCCATCGACCTGGCCCTCGCGATCGAGGACGCCGAGCAGCCGATCACCGGCCAGGAGATCGAGCGCCTGGCCGCCAAAGCCGAGGCCGGCTATTACCCCGCGACGCTGATCGCAAGCCGGTCACGCCGCGGGCGGCCCAGCCTCGGCTCGGCGCCAGCGCGGGGTGGAGTCGGTCCGATTGGATCCCGAGCTCCAGCGCGCACTGGCCGCGCCGACGCCGAGGGGTCACCATTTCGGAGGTCATCCGCACCGTACTGGGCCGCTACCTGGACGCCGCCTGACCCGCGGGCGGCGCAGCCCGGTGGTTCGGCAGGTCGTGATCCAATGGTCCCCGCCGGGCATCCAGGGCTGACTCGGGCCGGCGGGGTTCGAGCCTCTTCTATGGCCGCGCGAGGGAACCGCTCCGGGACGGCGGACGTTGTGTGTCCGCCTCGTGACTCGGACCGACGTTCAGGTGCGGCGCCCGGCAACGAAAAACCCGGGGCACGGCGGCCCCGGGTGGATTGATCTCAGTATCTGGAAGCCGATCGGCGGAGTCAACACCCGCGGCCGAACACCTTCGCGTGTCTCGTCACCACTTCCTCGGGCGTTTGATGCCTGCCACCTGGTCCGAGAGCTGGGAGGTGGCAAGCTGCGCCAGGTCGAGTTCGTGGGACCAGTGGCCGCAACCGGGCGTCATCACCGGCCGCAGTGAGCCGTGCACCGGTCCGTACGGGCTGACCGTCCCGACGGGCATCCGTGTCCGGACCTCCCGCACCGGGAACTCCAGGTCGGAGTCGTTGGAAATCACCACCGCGGCGTCCATGGCACCGGTGAGCGCATCGATGAGCAGGTGCGAGGCCAGGTTCACATCCGACCCCTTCTCTCCTTACGGATCGACACGCCGACCAGCTGCAGCCGCCGCCCGGCAAGGACCGGCCCGCCGTCCGGGCCCCGCGTCGCGCGTGGCAGATCCCGGTACCGCTCCTTGAACAGCCCGAACTCAATGCGGGCGACGGTGCCCGGCACCTCCGGCGCCCACAGATACGCCGCCTGTCGTGCATGGTTGTCCGGGTCGCCGACACACGGGCGGTTCAGTAGGTCACGTGGTCGACGACCGCCCCTCGACCCATCGACCGCTGCTCGATGATCCGCGACTCCAGCGCCCGCAGGTCGAGCCACTTCCACGCCGGCGGCCGCCCTCCGGCATGCCGGGCGGCCAGACGCTTGCCACCGTAGTAGAGGTTGAAGCCATCGACGTAGACACGAACGCGCATGCCAGGGTCGACCCTAGGCGGTGTCCCGGTCGGATCACGGGGTGCCCCGCGGAGGGACCTCCGCCAGGTCGGCACTCCGAAAGCCGGTCCGGCGTGGCAGATACAGGTGAGGGCCTGAACGGCAGGCCCGCTACCAAGAACGGAGCTGCCCCCTGGATCCGCTTTCGACCAACGGGCTCGTGTGAACCCGTCGCCGGCACCCTGCCTTCCGCGCAGGCCCCCGAAGCAACCCGCAACGACGAAAACCCCTTGATCAAGGGGTTTTCGAAGCGCGCCAGACAGGACTCGAACCTGTGACCTTCGGTTTCGTAGACCGACGCTCTATCCGGCTGAGCTACTGGCGCACACCGACCATCCGTGGCCGGATCGGGAGGATACCAGGCCCGGCGCGTTCCCCGGGCCTCCGGGGGCTAGGAGTGGGCGGTCACCCGGTGCGGATCGCGGGCGCGCAGCACGTCCTCGCCCGGCTCGAAACAGCCGCGGCAGCGAGCCTCGTACGCGTCGAGGGCGCCCACCTGGATGGTGTCCCCCGAGAACGGCGCGGGCAGCCCGTTGACCAGGCGCTGAGTGCGCGTGGCGGCGCCGCCGCAGCGGTGGCACACGGCCTGCAGCTTGTCCACGATTTCGGCGCGGGCGAGCAGCTCCGGCATGGGGCCGAAGGGCTCCGCCCGGAAGTCGGTGTCCAGGCCCGCGGCGATCACGCGCAGGCCGCGGTCGGCCAGGGCCACGCACGTCTCGACGACGCTGGGGTCGAAGAACTGGATCTCGTCGATGCCGACCACGTCGCAACCCTCGGAGAACCGCTCGATGCTGGCCGGGTCCTCCACGCCCACCGCCCGGATGCGGTGACCGCTGTGGCTCACCACATGGGAGATGTCGTAGCGGTCGTCGATCTGCGCCTTGGCGATGAGCACGCGCTGGCCGGCGATCTCCGCGCGCCGCAGCCGGCGGATGAGCTCCTCGCTCTTGCCGCTGAACATGGGGCCGCAGACCACCTCGATCCAGCCGCCGCAGGAGGGGTGGTTCCTGATCATGCGGGGATCCTAAGCCCGACCCCGGACGCGACGGAAGTCGAACACGAGCGCCGGAAGTGGGTGAACCTCCAGCGCGCGGTCATCAGGCCGGTCCGTCCTCCGCCAGGGGGAGGGTCATGCGCAGCAGCAGCCCGCCCTCGGGCTGGGCCACCGCATCCAGCTCACCGCCGTGCGCGCGGGCGACCGACCGGGCGATGGAGAGCCCCACCCCGGTGCCGGCGGGCGGAAGCGTGGTGAACAACGCTTCGCGGGCGGCCTCGTCGAGATCCTCGCCGCGGTCCTCGACGTCCAGGATGGCCCAGCCGCCACCGCACTTGAGGCCGATGAACACCTCCGTGCCCTGCGGGGCGCGGCGCATTGCCTTGGCGGCGAGGC